>JBKPDO010000031.1:0-2162 GCA_046727955.1 bacterium
AGACCACCAAGGAGGTGATCCGCTGCCTCAAGCGCTACGTCGCCCGCGAAGTGTTCGCAGCGCTCAACCAGATGAGCAAGGCAAACCACGCAACCACCGCCTGAGACCTCCCGCTTGACATCTATAGGAGCGTCAGAGGGCAACGCTTACGCGGAGCGCTGGGTTCGTACCGTCCGCTCCGAGTGCCTGGACTGGCTGCTCATTGTGGGTCGCGGGCACCTGGACCAGGTACTCCGGGTGTACCTGGAGCACTACAACGCCCATCGCCCGCATCGGGCGCTCCAGCTGAACCCGCCAGCCCCGTCCACCAATCTAACGCGGATTTCCACGCAGGTTGTTCGGCGCAACCTTGTGCGGTGATCATCAGGCGAGTAGTCGGGCCGTCGATGTTCTGACCTCGTGCGGCGTGTCGCGGCACGGGCGGTCCTGGCAAGGGATGATGGTCCTATCCGGCTGCTGAATCACGTTGATGTGACTTGTTATCGATCCGAGACAGCGTGAGGGCAGGGCCGTCTTGTCCGATTCAGGCTAGGACAGATGGGGAGGAAGCTGTCGATCAAGGCATGATCACGGCAGGGGCGGGCAGCGCCGCCCTCACGGCGCATGTGGTAAACCTCCCATATGATAGCCAGATCACCACAACACGACGAGGCCGAGTGGTTCACCACGCCCGCCCAGGTCAACCACCGCCGCTACGAGGCGCTGCGCGCCTGGTTCGTCGACGGGCTGACCTCCCAGCAGGCCGCCGACCGGTTCGGCTACACCCGCTGGGCGATGGTCAACCTGGTCCGCGAGTGGCGGGCCGGGCGGCTGGAGCTGTTCGCCCCGCCCCGCAAGCCCGGCCCACCGCCGGGGGTCGCGCCGGCCAAGCAGCGGGTCCGCGGCCGGGTGATCCAGCTGCGCCGCCAAGGGCTGTCCACCTATGAGATCTCCGCGCGGCTGGCCGCCGAGCAGATCCCGCTCAATCGCACCAGCGTGGGCGAGATCCTCGCCGAGGAGGGGTTTGGCCGGCTGCTGCGCGGCCCGGCCCCGGCCGAAAGCACCGCGGTGGCCACCCCCGGCCGCGACACCCGCCTGCCCCGGGCCGGCGTGCTGGACTTCGACACCTGGCCGCGGCAGCTGGAGTCCACCAGGGCCGGGCTGCTGCTGGTCCTGCCCGACCTGGTGGCCCTGGACCTTGCTGGTCTGGTCCGCAGGGCCGGCTACCCCGCCACCCGGGTCATCCCCGCCACCTGCTGGCTGCTGAGCCTGCTGGCGCTCAAGCTCACCCGCACCCGGCGGGTCTCCCACGTCGATGACCTGCTGGCCGACCCCGCCGCCGGGCTGCTGGCCGGCCTTGGAGTGCTGCCCAAGAAGTCGGCGCTGACCAGCTACTCCTACCGGCTGTCCCACGACCACCAGCGCAGCTTCCTTGCCGCCCTGGACCAGCACATGATCCAGGCGGGGCTGGCCACCAGCGAGCAGGCGATCTTCGACCTGGACTTCCACGCCGTCCTGCACTGGGGCGACGACCCCGTCCTGGAAAAGCACTACGTCCCCAAACGCTCCCAGCGCGCCCGCTCGGTGCTGACCTTCTTCGCCCAGGACTGCGGCACCCACAACCTCGTCTACGCCAACGCCGACCTCGCCAAGGCCACCCAGGCCCGCGGGGTCATCGCCTTCTGCGACCACTGGAAGGCCGTCTCCGGAGCCGACCCGCACCTGCTGGTCATGGACCAGCAGGTCACCAACCAGCAGGTGCTGGGCGAACTGGACGCCCGCGGGTGAAGTTCCTCACCCTGCGCATGCGCTCACCATCCCTGGTCAACTACATCAACAGCCTTCACAGCAAGGACTTTCAGACCATCACCCTGGACCGGCCCGGCACCCACAGCCGGCCAGCCGTGCACGAATCCGCCGCCGTGACCCTGACCAGCTACCCCGGCACGCTGCGCCAGCTCATCGTCACCGGCCTGGGCCACGATGCGCCCACCGTCATCATCACCAACCACCACGACCTCACCACCAAGGCCATCATCGGGCGCTACGCCCGCCGCATGACCATCGAACAGCGCCTGGCCGAGATCATCCGCGCCTTCTGCGCCGACGCCCTGTCCAGCACCGTCAACCTCAACGTCGACCTGGACGTCATGCTCGCCGTGCTGGCCCAGGCCCTGCTGGCC
>JBKPDO010000032.1:0-26513 GCA_046727955.1 bacterium
CCACAATTGTCGACCCGAACGCGAACGTGTCGGGCTCCACCTCGGTGGCGTGCTGGCTGGTCGGGTTGGTGAATGGGTCCGAGCTGATCTGGGTTAGGGCGACATTGGCCCGGGCCGCGGCCGCTCCCATCCCGACCGCAAAGGCGACGGCCACCGCGAGAGCCAGCGCAGCAGTCAGTGCTCGCTTCATCGAGCCACTCCTTGTTTTCCCGTTCACCGAGCGGAAGTCGCCCCTTGCCCGCTGGTCTAGTCGCGAGGTGCCGGAAAGGCAATACGGCAAACGGCGTATCCGCCTGGGGTCGTCGCCTGTCGCCGGCAAGGCGCCCCCGGCCACCTGGCCCCCGCGAGTAGGGGGCCCATCGCTTCCCGTGGGAACAGACACTCCGGGCGGCCCTCCAGCTCCGGCGCCTCAGTATCGGTTCGTTGGGGAAGCGACATCGAGACCCGCCGCTACGTCGCCAGCGGGTGTGATCCCCAGTCAGGGTAAAAGAGGTTCGCCTGTTCCAGCTGCGGGTGGTAGGAGAGGGAGAATCGCCCGTACGCCGGTCGGGATCTCATGGGTCTCATCGACGATCGCGCCGGTACTTCAGCGGCAGCGTGACCTTCGCCGCCAGACGCACGAAGTGGGCAGTTGTACCTCTGGTCTGGCTCGTGCCGTCGGAGCAAACCTGCAACCTCTCGATGTCAACAGGCAGGCGCTCGCTATCAACGCGTTGTCACGATCCTGTCAGTGGGACGTCCAACGAGGGCGACAACGCCCATGGGTGGACTTCCCCCGGTGGCAGGACACCTCCGATGAGAGGAGGGTGTCCAGATGTCCGAGAAGCAGCAAAGGACCAGACGGCAGTTCACGCAGGAGTTCAAACGCGACGCGGTGGAGCTGGTGCGCACCACGGATCGGCCGATCGCCCAGATCGCCCGGGAGCTGGGCATCTACGACTCCACGCTTGGCAACTGGGTCAAGCAGGACCGCATCGACCGTGGCGAGGCCGAGGGGCTGACCACCCGGGAGCGGGACCGGCTGCGCCAGCTTGAGGCCGACAACGCCAGGCTTCGGATGGAGCGTGACCTACTCAAACGAACCTGTGCGTGCCGAAAACCTCGTCCACGGCATTGACCTGCGGCTTCGCGTCGGTGGCGGAAGTCCGCGAAGATCACCCGTCATGGCGCTGCGGCTGCTCTACCTGATCTTCTGTCAGCTCATCGGCTGGCTCGCGCTCCTGGCCCGCGGGCAGGCGTCCAAGAACGCCGAGATCCTCGTGCTGCGCCATGAGGTCGCGGTGCTGCGCCGACAGGTCGCCCGGCCACACCCCTCCTGGCCAGACCGGGCCATCCTTTCGGCATTGACTCGGCTCTTGTCGGCGCAGCACCGACGCCATCGGTTCGTGACGCCCAACACGCTGGTGCGCTGGCACCGCGACTTGGTCAAGCGCCACTGGACTAAACCCCACCGCCCGGCTGGGCGACCTTCGATCCCGCCGCAGCTACGGCAGTTGATCCTGCGGATGGCGTCTGAGAACCCGACATGGGGCTACCGGCGCATCCACGGTGAGCTCACCCGGCTCGGATACACGGTTGCGCCAAGCACCGTATGGCTGCTGCTCAACCGGGCAGGCATCGACCCGGCCCCGCGCCGCGCGGAGCTGACCTGGCGGCAGTTCCTGGCCGCCCAGGCCGAGGGGATCGTGGCCTGCGACCTGCTTCCACGTCGACACGGTGCTCCTCCGACGTCTGTACGTGCTGTTCATAATCGAACTGGCCACCCGCCGGATGCACGTCCTCGGGGTGACCACCAACCCGACCGGGGCGTGGGTGACCCAGCAGGCCCGCAACCTGCTCATGGACCTGGCCGGCCGCATCCAGCAGTGCAAGTTCTTGATTCGGGACCGTGACACGAAGTTCACCGACGCCTTCGATGCCGTCTTCGCCTCGGAACGCATCCGAACCTTGCCGACGCCAGTGCGGGCGCCACGCGCCAACGCGGTCGCCGAACGATGGGTCGGCACGGTCCGTCGTGAGCTGCTGGACCGGATGCTGATCGTGGGCCGGCGACATCTGGAGACGGTGTTGTCGGATTACGTGATGCACTACAACCATCACCGGCCGCGCCGCTCGCTCGGCCAGGTGCCACCGCTGGGAGTCATCCCACCGCCTGCTCCAGCGGCCGACGTACCGGTCGTGAGGCTGGATCGCCTCGGCGGGCTGATCCACGAATATGCCCAGGTCGCATGAGGTGGACGGGTTTTCGGCACCCACAGCCGCGGTGCCGCGATGGCGGCCCTCGGCCACCTTGGTCTTTAGGGCCGCCTCGACCCGCTGGGCTTCGCGCTTGGTCCTGGCGCGGTCGTACTCGAACCGGTGCTTGCCGGTCAGCGGGTCAAGGCCGACGTAGACCTTGACCTGCCAGTAGCCACCGCGGTCCCGGATCATCGCTTGCCTTCCCAAGAAGCAGGATCGGCTAGAACTGTGCCAGCGTCTGTGCCAGGAAGCAAGCAAGCGGGGGCAAGCGGGTGTTCGCTCGATGGAGCGAAACCGCTGGTCAGCGGAGGCGGACGGGAATCGAACCCGCCAGGCGGGGGACGCCCGCCTCAACAGTTTTGAAGACTGCGGGGCCCACCAGGACCCGGACGCCTCCGCGGCGATCGTAGCAGCGCGGCCAGCGCCTGATGCCGCGGCCAACCGGCGGATGCCGCGGAAGTGGCTAGAAGTTCGCCAGAGCGGTGACGAAGACGCGCTCGATGTCCGTCGGTTTGGGCGAGACGAAGAGATTACCGCCAGTCGCCTCGCTGATCTGCTTGAGCGCGTCGGTGTCGGCGTCCGCGCCGTAGCCGAAAGTGAGGATGCGAACCTTACGGTCGTCCTTCTGCCCTTCTCGCAACTTCTGCAAGAGCTGGGACAGGGTGATCCCGCCGTTAGGGTCGTCGTTGCGCCCATCGGTGAACAGCACCACCAGATTGAGCCGGTCGGCAACGTAATGCTGCTTGACGTACTGGTAGGCGGCCAGCGCCGTGTCGTACAGCCCAGTGTCGCCTCGGGTCGGGGTGAGCCGCTCGAGCTGCGCCCGCAGCAGGTCCAGCCGGGTCTTGCCGCCAGGCATCTTGCCGCTGATCGGGCCGATCGGCACCTGCTGTCGCCAGTCGTGCGACCCGTCCAGCGCGGTCGCGAACTCCCAGACGCCGATGTCGCTCTCGGTGGTGAACAGGCGCAGCGAGCTGGCCGCGGCCTGCTTGACCAGGTCCATCTTGGTCACGTCAGTGCCAGGCACCTTCTCGCCCATCGAGCCGGACACGTCGTAGACGGCGAGCAGATTGGCGACTCGCTTGGTCTGGTCCCAGCCCTTCAGGGTCATAGCGAGCATCTGCGGCGCGGGCGGCGCCAGGATCCGTGCCGGCTGGTTCGGGAGCAGCCCGACCGGCTCGTTGATGACGGGCCCGGGCTGCCCACGGGCGCTGCGGAAACCGGCCGCCTGGAACTTGGCCTGGACCGTGGGGGTCTTGAGGTAGAGGAGGAAGTCGCTCGCGGCGGCGCGCTTGGCATCGTCCACCCAGGGCGCGCGCAGCACGATCCAGGGGTAGTCCGACTGCAGCGTCCCTTCCTTGGGGTAGATCGCCGCCAGCGGCACCTTGGGCTTGGGACGCTCGCTGGCCAGCGAGGGATCGTCGATGGGCTTGCCCTCGTTGTAGTCCCACACCGACTTCTCGGGGAGCGGGATGGCCGAGGTGTAGCTGAGGGCTCTGCCGGCCTCGTCGGCGCGCTCGAGGTTGGCCAGCAGGGTGCTGGCAGTGTCGACTTGGTCACCGGGGGAGCGCGACACCTCCAGCATCATCTCGCCGAGATCTGGAGCCTTGCTCGCCAGCTCAGCCAGGGTGGGCTCCCTTCCCCCTTGACCCGCGACGGCGATCCCCGCCCCAAGCAGCGCGCCGAGGCCGGCCTCGGAGAGCCTCGGGTCGGTCTTGCCGAGCTTGAACTGGCCCCACTCGGGATGGCCGAAGGCGGCCCAGCCCTCCGGGTTGCGGAGCGCGGCCACCAGATCGCTCCAGCCTAGGGCCTGCTTCGGCCAGCCGAGTGCCTGCGCCATGGGCTTCGGCATGGCGATGACCAGGGGGGAGGTGGCTACGCTCGGTCGCGACGTGGGGACGAGGCTGGACTGCTCCGCGGCGTTGAGCTGCAGGTCGAGCTCGGACGCCCAGGTCGACGAGGCGGGCACCCAGACATCGGGACGTGCCCCGAGGCTCGGATCTGTCCAGCCGCTGGCCAGCGAGGCGGTGCCCTCCGGCGAGTCGAGGCCGCGCACGCTCACGTCGACGCAGCGGTCGCCCACGACCGGGGCGGTGCTGGCGTAATCCCTGGTCACTTGCTTGAGGAGCCCAGCCAGGTCCGGATCGGCGACCACCTGGAGCGTGACGCGGCCCGACGCGCAGACGGACCCGCCCGAGGATCGGTTTATCAGCAGGTAGCCGCCCACGCCCGCACCGGCGACGGCAACCACGACAAGGGCGATCACGGCGACGGCGAGGCCGGAACGGCGCCGTGGCTCCGTCGAGAGATGCCTTCCACCTGCCTCGCTCATCTACCCACCCGCCCTGCGATTCCAAGCTCCAGCCGGGTCCCCCGATGGCTGGACACCCCTACCAATGACCCAGGCACGCCCGTTCCTTTTGCGCCCGAGCCGGGGATCGCTCGAGGTGCGCAGGAGAGATTGCCGCTTAGCAGGGTCAGAATGCAAAACCGTGTCCAAAACAGACCCTCCCAGGAAGAAGGTCCCAATGAAAAACAAGGCGCCTGTCGTGGTTGAGGTTTACGAGGTTTGCGCGGCTAAAGAAGATCTTTTGTGGAGGTCGAAGCTCAATGAATGACGGGCGAAGGCCTTGACTACGTGCTCAGGCCAGTTGGGGACAAGAGCGGGAATGGACGGGCAAGGAGCGCGAGTTTATGTCACTCTTGAGGTATCGCCGCTGGACCCGTGCCCCGGTCGAAGGGCCGGGTGGACGGGGTCCATGCAGCAGGAGACGCTCGCCGGTCAAAGGGCCGGCGGCGGCGTCTTCGGCGAGCCCCCGAGCGACGGGTGCGGGCACCGTCGCCGGGTAGGACTGCGACGACGCTGGTCGTCCGGCCATGAGTCGACCGGACGGCCGGCGCTCTCGCCCTGCCTCGCCGCGCCACTCCCTTGTTCTGGAGCTCGTCCCTCCTCGCGGGCCCGCCTCAGGGGCCGATTGAGGACTGTGAGACCTTCCTCGTTTTAGACTCACTTGCCCTTCATCCTCGAGATCGTGGAGCCTAACGACGTGCGCTCCCGAGCCCGCTCCCCCCGCAAGGCCAGCCCGGTCCGCTTGGCCGCGCTGACCCTGCCGCTGCTCTCGCCGCTGGTCGCCCTGCTCCTGGTGACCTCGCCGGTGCCGGTGCCCGCCGCCTTCGCCCAGGCGGCTCCCAGCGTCCTGGCCAGGACCGCTGTGCTGGTCGACGGCGCCACGGGCGCGGTCATCTGGCAGCGCGACGCCCACCGGCCGGTCCTGGTGGCCTCAACCACCAAGATCCTGACCGCGCTCGTCGCCGACGACACCTATCCGGCCGGCAAGGTGTTCACCGTGCCCCAGGCGGCCGAGGGGGTTGACGGCACCCGCTTCGGCTACCAGACGGGCATGCGGGTGCGCCGCCACGACCTCCTCACCACGCTGCTGCTGGTCTCCGCCAACGATGCCGCGGAGACGCTCGCCGGCGCCTACCCACGTGGCGGGCGCGCCGGTTTTCTACAGGCCATGCAGGCGGAGGCCGAGGCCTTCGGCGCCACCGACTCCACCTGGCGCGATCCCTCGGGCCTGGACGCGCCCGGACACCGCGCCAGCGCGGCCGATCTCGCGATCGTCGGCCGCGTCCTGCTGACACGGCCCGAGCTGGCCAAGATCGTGGCGACCCCGTGGACCCGCTACCGCTGGCCGGACGGGCGCGTGCAGGTCATCACCAACCACAACCACCTCGTCAGCCAGGGCCGAGATCCCGGCGCGATCGGGATCAAGACCGGCTTCACCGAGAGCGCCCGCTCGACCATCGTGGCCGCGGAGCGCCGTGGGGGCAGGACGCTGATCGCGGTGGCGCTCGGCTCGGACGACATGTACGACGACGTCCGGTCGATGTTCACCTACGGGTTCGCCACCCGGACGCCGCAGGGTGCCGAGGTGCTCGGCCGCAACCCCGAGGGAAGGTCCAGCTCGCTGGGCCCGACGCGGCTCGAGGGGGCGGCAGGCCAGGGGCAGAGCCTGGGCGGGCGCGTCTCGTCGCAGCCGTCGGAGAGCACCCCGGTCCTGTCCCGGCTGTTCAGGGCGCCGCTGCCCACCCTCGCGGTCGGGGCCGTTGCGCTGCTCGTCCTCGGCGTGGTCGTGACGGCCTTCTCCGGCGCTCGCGGCCGCTGACGAGCCTGCTTATCCCGCTTATTCGCCGTGACGCCTGAAGACCACTATTCGTCGTGATGCCTGAAGACCACGACCGCGTTGTGGCCGCCGAAGCCGAAGCCGTTGGACATGGCGACCTCGATGTCGGCCTTGCGAGCGTGATCTGGCACCAGGTCCAGGTCACAGGCGGGATCAGGGTGGGTGAGGTTGATCGTCGGGGGCACGATCCCGTCGCGGATCGTGAGCACAGTGACGATGCCCTCGACCGCGCCGGCGGCGCCGAACAGGTGGCCGATCATCGACTTGGTCGCCGAGACCGCGAGCTTGTCAGCGTGCTCACCGAATGCGAGCCGGATCGCCCTGATCTCGGAGATGTCCCCAGTCGGCGTCGAGGTGGCATGGGCGTTGATGTAACCGACCTCGGTCGGGTCGATCGCCGCGGAGCGAAGCGCCCGCCTCATGGCCAGGGCAGCGCCGCTGCCGTCCTCAGAGGGCGCGGTGATGTGAAAGGCATCGGCCGACTGCCCGAAGCCGACCAGCTCGGCGTAGACGTACGCGCCGCGGCGCAGGGCATGCTCCCGCTCCTCCAGGATCAGCGTCCCGGCGCCCTCGCCCATGACGAAGCCGTCACGCAGGGAGTCGAACGGCCGCGAGGCCTCCTGCGGGCGGTCGTTGAACCTGGTGGACAGGGCGGTCATCTGCGCGAAGGCGACCAGCGCGATGTCCACGAACGCCGACTCGCTGCCACCCGCCACCATCGCGTCCGCCTCGCCATGCTGGATCGCCTGGAAGGCGAGGCCGATGGCATGGTTGGAGGCGGCGCACGCCGTGGTGGTGCAGAAGTTCGGCCCTCGCAGCCCGAGCGACATGGCGACCTGCCCCGCCGCCGCGTTAGGCATGAGCTGGGGAACGGTGAACGGCGAGACGCGGTTGGGGCCCTTGGTGTGCAGAACCTTCTCACTGGCGAGCAGCGAGCTGATCCCGCCGATCCCGGTCGCGAACACGACCCCGGTCTCGTCCTTGTCGACTTTCCCTTCGATCTCCGAGTCCTGCCATGCCTCGCGGGCAGCGCTCAGGGCAAACTGGGTGGCCCGGTCCAGGCGGCGCGCCTCCTTCGCCCCAAGCGCGACCGACGGGTCGAAGTCCACGCATTCGCCCGCCACCTTGGACGGAATGAGGTCCGGGTCGACCAGCGTGAGGGGCCGCACGCCGGACCGGCCGGCGGTGATCCCGTCCCAGTACGCCTTGACCCCGACCCCGACCGGGGTCACCGCACCGAGACCGGTGACGACGACTCGCCGCACGCTCCTACCCCACTGCCGTCTGCTTGGCGATCACCAGATCGGCGGCCTCGCCGACCGTCTTCACGCCGGCGATCTCGTCGTCCGGGATCTCGATGCCGAACTTCTCCTCGAGGGCGAGGACGACCTCGACCAGGTCGAGCGAGTCGGCGTCCAGGTCCTCCTTGAAACGGGCGTCGGCCGTGATCTTGTCGGTGTCGACGCCGAGCTCGGAGGCAAGGACGTCCCGCATGGTGCTGACGACTTCTTCGCGCGATTGCGACATTTCGTTCTTTCTCCTTCGTGCTGTCCGTCGAGTGCAGGCACTTTACCGATTTCACCGCCGGTTGCCTGCCGCTACTCCTATGGTTATCCTCCCCGCCCCTCTGCCCAGACAGGTCACGGCCTAGTCGGGCTGATCGGGGTCTTTCACGCTCCCATCGTCATACCGCCGTCGACCGCCAGGACCTGGCCCGTGATATAGCCGGCCTCTTCGCTGGCCAGGAACCGAACGGCGGCGGCCACGTCCTCCGCGGTGGCCTTGCGACCGGCGGGGATGGCACCCAGTATCGCCTCCCTGGCCTCCTGGCTCATGGCGTCGGTCAGTTTGGACGGCACGAAGCCCGGAGCGACCACGTTGGCAGTGACGCCGCGGCTGGCGACCTCGCGGGCCACACTCATGGTGAGGCCGATCAGGCCTGCCTTCGCGGCCGCATAGTTGGCCTGCCCGGGGTTGCCGACCAGGCCGACCACGCTGGAGATCGAGACGATCCGTCCCCAGCGCCGGCGCGCCATCCCCCGGAGCACCTCGCGGGTGCAGCGGAAGGCGGCCACCAGGTTGATCTCGAGTACCTCCGCGAAGTCCTCGTCCCGCATCCGCAGCAGCAGGCCGTCGCGGGTGATGCCGGCGTTGTTGACCAGCACGTCCACGCCGCCCGGCCCGGCAGCCGCGACCAGCTCCTTTGCCCCGCCCGGATCGGTCAGGTCGGCCCGCGCCAGCACCGCCTCGGCCCCCGCCACCTTGACCAGGCCGGCGGTCTCCAGCGCACCCTGCTCGTCGCTCGAGTAAGCCACCACCACCCTGGCACCCTCCTCGGCGAGGCCCACCGCGCAAGCCCGGCCGATAATGCCCGAGGCGCCCGTCACCAGTGCCGTGCGGCCCTCCAGCCGGTATCGCCCGGTACCGCGCGGCCCCGCGGCGGGATCCGCCGCCGGCCGGGTCACCTGGCGCCCTCCCCGGCCTCTTGCGCCACCTCGCCATAGCGCCGCCCGGGTATCGGCTGCATCTCCATACCGTCCCACAGCGTGCCGTCGATCAGCCCGCGCACGATGGGCAGGGCCGAGCTGGTGGGCTCCTCGGGGCTGGGCATCGCCGGCGGCTCGAGCGTCCAGTCCAGCACCAGCGAGCCCCAGGCGAGGCCGGCGCCGAAGGCGGTCAGCAGCAGCCGCTGCCCGGGCCGGACCTGACCCTGCTCCCACGCCTCGGCCATGGCGATCGGGATCGAGGCGGCCGAGGTGTTGCCGTAGCGAGCGACGTTCATTACCACGTCGCTCATCGGCATCTTGAGCCGGCGTGCGGTGGCCTCGATGATCCGCTGGTTCGCCTGGTGTGGGATGACCAGGTCGATGTCCTCGGGTGCAAGCCCGGAGCGCTCGATCGCCGTGAGGCTGGAGGCGGCCATCGCGGTCACCGCTCCCTTGAAGACCTCGCGCCCTTCCATGACGATGTAGTGGCGGCGCTGCGCGACGGTCTGGCCCGTCGCGGGGAAGCGCGTGCCCCCCGCGGGCGTGAACAGCAGCCGCGAGCGGGTGCCGTCCGAGCCCAGCGAGAAGGCGCGGACACCGCGCTCGCCGCGGCGCAGCACGGCCGCGCCGGCGCCGTCGCCGAACAGGATGCAGGTCGACCGGTCGGTGTAGTCGGTGATGCGGGAGAGCGTCTCCGCGCCCACGACCAGCGCGGTCTCGGCGGCGCCGGACTCGACGAACTGCGAGGCGGTGGCCAGCCCGTAGACGAAGCCGGCGCAGCCCGCGATCACGTCCATGGCGGCGCAGCGGTTGAGTCCGAGCTCGAGCTGCAGGATGCAGGAGGCCGACGGCAGGAGGTGGTCCGGTGAGGCGGTCACCACCATCAGCAGGTCGACGTCGTCGGCGCCGATACCCGCCACGGCCAGCGCCCGCTCGGCCGCCTGCCTGCCCAGCGAGCCGGTCGAGTCGTGCCGTCCCGCGATGCGACGCTCCTTGATCCCCGTCCGCTCGGTGACCCACTGGTCGTTGGTTTCGACCAGTTGCTCGAGGTCTGCGTTGGTGAGGACGTACGATGGGACCGCTGTCCCGAGCCCCACGATCTCGGCGGGCACTACAGCTCCTTTCTCATCCGGGGGACACCACGCTCATCCGGGGCCACCGCCTCGGATCGCCCGGGACCCTCCGGATAATTCCGGTAGGCCGTCACGTCCGTGATGCCCTTACCGGTGTGGTCGTAACGTCGTTCATCACCTGAAGGCTCGTAGGCTCGGCTCAGAAAGGTCGGAGACTGAGCAGGATCTGACCCGGCGTGACCAGCTCGCCCTCCCAGGCGAGATGCGCCACCACCTGTCCCCGGAACGGGCTGCGCACCGGGACGCTGGCCGCCCCGTTGCGGATCTCTCCCAGCAGATCCCCCGGCTCCACGTAAGGCCCCTCGTCGGTCTGGCGGGCCAGGGCGGACGGGTAGAAACGGCCGTGGCCAGGGGACACCGCGAAGCGCTCCGGCAGCATAACGACCTCTCCCTGGTCGTCGCCGTCGCCACCGGCCGCGCCCTTGGAGCCCTCGCGCAGCGCCTCGACCACCGCCGTCACGCTCTTGGCGTCACCCGCCGAGAACAGGCGGACGCCCTCGACCGTGCGCTTGATCAGGCCTGACAGCACCGTCCCCGGCCCAACCTCGATGAAGGTGGTCACGCCCAGCTCGACCATCCGGCGCACCGACTCTGTCCAGCGAACCGGGCCGCCCAGCTGGCGGGCGAGCAGCTCGCGCAGCTCGTCGGCGCTGGTGGTGGGCTCCGCGGTGGCGTTGGAGACCATCGGGACGACCGGGTCGCTGAGGGGCGCGGTGGCCAGGAACGAGCGGAAGGTCTCTGTCGCGGGAGCCATGAGCGGTGAGTGGAAGGCACCGCCGACGTTCAGGGGCAGCACGCGCTTGGCGCCCAGTTCCCTGGCGGCGGCGGGAAGCCGGTCAAGCGCCGGCCACGCGCCGGAGACCACCACGTTGCCCGGAGCATTGTCGTTGGCGATGGCCAGCACGTCGTTACCCCGCGCCGCCGCCACCGCCATCTCGACTCCCTCGACGGACAGGCCGAGCACCGAGGTCATCGAGCCCGGGTTGTCGTCGGCGGCCCGCTGCATCGCCTCGGCGCGCCGGGCGACCAGGGTGAGGCCGGCCTCGAACGACAGCGCGCCGGTCGCGACCAGGGCCGAGAGCTCACCCAGGGAGTGGCCGGCGACGTATGACGGTTGCACGCCAGCACGCTGCAGCGCCTGCAGGGCGGCGACGGAGACGCAGAAGATGGCCGGCTGCGCGATATAGGTCTGGCGCAGCTCGTCGGGGGAAGCGGTCTCCAGCGTCTTCGTCAGGTCCCAACCCAGACACGCACTGGCCCATCCGTAGAGATCGTTGGCGGCTTCGGACGAGCTGGCCCAGTCCAGGCCCATGCGGGGAGCCTGGCTGCCCTGACCTGGGAAGACGAAGGCGGTACTCATTTGCTGGCTGGCACCTCTTGGTCGCATGTCCCTCACCGAGGACCGACCGCCAACCTGACATCGACGTCGGTGTCAGGTTCGGCGCCCGTGAGGAAGCGCTACTCGATATTCAGATACTTCATTTCAGATACTTCGGGACGCCGTCTCTAGACCTTGCGGCGAGACGCTAGGTTACAGGTCTTCGGTTGTCGTTCCCGAGACCGGGCCGGAGGCATGCGCCGAACCCGACGAGCGGAGCGCTTGAAGCACTTGCCTTGATCGGCCCGAGCCATCTCTCGGGGTGTTCCATTGGCAGCCTACTGGCAGCCTACGCGGTTTGCCGGCGATCGAAACCTCTTCATTCACAGCAGCTATGCATGCATTTGCCCAGGTCTGCATGGGTGACCACGACCGGAATCCGGTCAGTATGGCCGTTTTTCGGCCTTTAGCCAATTCCAAGCCCCGCCTTGCTCGCTCAGTTGTCCACAAATTTTGCTGACGGCCTCCCTTCGTGGCGCGCATCGGTTCATTCTTGCGTGGCCGGTTCATGGCGCTTCGCGCCGGTCCCAACCCTCGCGGCATCCTGCCGCCCTTCCCGGCATGTCCGTATCTCCAAAAACCCTTCAGAAAGCCTTCAGGAGGAAGTCGTGGCACTCAACATGGTTCGCGAGGTCCCCCCACTGGTCGTCGTCGCGCACGAGGATGCGGGCACGGCCGACTCTCTGCGCCACGCGGTCGAGACCATGGTGCGCTGGCGCGCGGTGGTCGCCGAGCCCGGCCCCGCCGGCCTTGGAGCCGCGCTCGCGAGCGGCCCCGCTGCGGCGCTGATCGGGTGCGGCCTGCTGGGCGATCTCCCGCCAGGGTGCCGGGTGCCGATCCTGGCCATCGGTGACGACACCCGTGCCGCCGACCTCCGCTCGGCGCTCGCGGCCGGCGCCCGCGGGCTGCTCGCCTGGCCGGACGGGGCCGCCGACCTCGCGTCAGAGCTCGCCCGGGTGGCGACGATCGTCCGCCCCAGGACGGTGGGCGAGGTGCCGACCCTGCTCGTCGCCGTCCGCGGGGTTCAGGGCGGCGCCGGGACCACCACGCTGGCGGCCCACCTGGCGGCGGCGTGGTCCCGCTGGGGGCCCCGCCCGGTGCTCCTGGCCGACCTGTCGGGCGGGCTCGCCTTCCGGCTCGATCTCCCGCCTGGGGTCTGTACCTGGTCGTCCCTGGGACCGACCGCGACCGAACTGGACGGGTTGTCGCTGTTCCAAGCTTTGGTGGAGCCGTGGCCAGGGCTCTCGGTGCTGCCGCTGCCCGGTCTGCCCGACGGCGTGCCCGAGCAGGCGCCGGACCCCTGGGCCGTCGACGCGGTCCTCGACGCCGCCCGGCTGGCCTACCGGCTGCTGGTCGTGGATCTGCCGGCCAGGAACGGGCCCGACGTTGAGGCGGTCATCGCGCAGGCGGACGTGCTGCTCGCGGTCGGCCGGTCCGAGACCGCCGGTGTCCGGGCGCTGCAGTCGGCGCTGGACGCCTGGGAGGCGGCCGGCCATGACCGCCAAGCGGGTGGCGCCGTGGTGACGGGGGTGCGAGCCCGCGCGCCGCTGGCCGCACGCGAGGTGCGCTCGGTACTCGAGGACCGGCTGTGGGCGCTGGTCCCGTCGGCGACGGCCGAGCTCTCCGCGGCGGCGGAGGACGGGATGGTGCTGCTGGACCGCCCAGACGTCCCGGCGGTTCAGGCGATGGTCACGCTGGCGAACCGGGTCGTGCCGTTCCCGCAGGAGCTGGCGGGATGAGCGCCGGGACGACGATGGTCGTGGCCGTCCGCGCCCTCGGCGACGAGCGTGCGGGGCTGGGGCCGCTCACTCCGCTGCTGGCCGACCCGGCGGTCACCGACGTGCTGGTGAACGGGCCGGCGGAGATCTGGGTGGAGCGTGACGGCCACCTGGAGCGTGTGCCCATGCGGTTCGCCTCGACAAGAGCGCTCACGGCCCTGGTCCAGCGGGTGGTGGCGCCGCTCGGTCTGCGGATCGACGAGGCCCGGCCGTGGGTGGACGCGCGCCTGGAGGGTGGCGAGCGGTTCCACGCGGTGCTCCCGCCGCTGGCCCCCGACGGGCCGATCGTTACCATCCGGACCTTTTCCCGACGCCGGCTCGGGCTGGGCGACCTGGTGGAGCGGGGCACGCTCGACGCGACCACCGGTCGTCTGCTCGAGGAAATGGTGGCGGCCGGGGTCGCCACGCTGGTCTCTGGCTCCACCGGAAGTGGCAAGACCACGTTGCTCAACGTCTTGGGCGCCGCCATCCCGCGCACGGAGCGCGTGGTCACGGTCGAGGACGCGCTGGAGCTTCGCCTGCCCGGCCCGCACGTGGTCCGGCTCGAGGCGCGGCCGCCGAATGTCGAGGGTCGTGGCGAGGTGGCGTTGCGGGAGCTGGTCCGCAATGCCCTGCGCATGCGCCCCGACCGTATCGTCGTGGGCGAGGTGCGGGGCCCTGAGGCGCTGGACCTGCTGCAGGCGGCGAACACCGGGCACCGGGGCCTGCTGACCAGCTTGCACGCTGGCGGCCCGGACGAGGTCCCCGCGCGGCTCGAGGCGATGGCGCTGGCCGCGCCCGGCACTGTCCTCGAGGTCGTGCGGCGCTTGATCGCCGGCGGGATCGAGGCGGTCGTGCACCTCGAGCGTGGTCCGTCCGGGCGGCGAGTCACCGCACTCGCCGAGCTGGCTCCCGGCGAAGGCGGCGAGGTTCGCGCGCACCTGATCCGCTGCGCCGGCCCTGAGCGCCAGTTGTCGGCCACTGGCCACGTCCCGCGCTGGGCCCGGCGGCTCGGCCCCGCGGCACTCGACCTGTTCGAGCCGCCTGGTGGCAAGCGTGGCGGGGGTCCGGTCCGGGTCCTGCCCTCGGGGAGGCGCTGAGGATGGCCGCTCCCATCGCCCGGGCCGTGGCCGCGCTTCGCGGCGTCGTGCTGCCGATCCTGGGCTCGCTGGCACCGAGGCCTCGCCGGCGTCCCCGGCACCCGTCCGGACGGGGCGGTGCCGACACGGTCCCGCCTCGCGGACGGCCGACCGCCGCGGTGGGCATGGCTCGAGCGGCACAGGTCCTGCCCGGCTGGGCCGACCGGCGCCAGCGTGAGCTCGAGGCGGCTGTGCCCGAGGTGCTCGACGTGCTGCGCGCCACGATTGCCGCCGGGGTCGCGCCTATCCGTGCGCTCCAGGCGGCCGCCGAGGCCGCCCCGAGCACGCTTGCGCCGATCCTCGCCGGAGCGGTGCGGTCGACAGAGCTCGGCTCGGGTACCGGCCGGGCCCTGGCGGATGCGGCCAGGGAGGAGGGGCTGAACGAGCTGGTGCTGGCGGGCGAGGCGCTCGACATGGCGGAGGCCACTGGAGCGCCGGCAGGCCGGATGCTCGCCGGCGTGGCGGCGGCGGCCGCCGACCGCGTCCGCGGCCGGCAGGCGCGGCTGGCGGCCACCGCCGAGGCACGGCTCTCGGCCCGGGTGGTCGCCGGCATGGCCCCGAGCTTCCTGGTGGTTCTGTCCCTCACCGCGCCGGAGGACGCCGCCTTTCTGGTCCGAAGCCCTGCCGGCTGGGCGACGCTGGCGGCCGCCGCGGTCTTCGAGACGATGGGCGTCTGGTGGGCGAGCCGGATCGTCGCGGGGACTACCACCCCGCCCGCGCGGCCCAGGCGCCGAGCCGGCGTTCGATCGAGCGGGCGGCTCCCCCGAGCGAGGCGGCGGCTCGCGCCCTCCGGGAGGCGGTCCGTGCTGTCGAGACAGGCCCGAACGACTCGGGGCGGATCACCGCGCTCGAGGCGGGCGCTCCCCGCCGGCGGAGCGGCGCTGGCTTGCGGAGCGGCGCTGGCCGGTGGGCTGGCGTTCGTCGCCGGACCGGCGCTCCTCCTCGCCGTGTCGCTCGCCGCTGGAGCCGTGCTGGTCGCCGTGCGCCTGGCGCAGCGCCGCGGCCTCGGCCGGTCGCGGGCAGAGCTGAGCGAAGCGGCGCCCGCTGTGATCGACCTACTTGGCGCCTGCCTGCTCGCTGGCCTCAACCCGTACCGAGCGCTCCAGCGGGTCGCGGAGCGCAGTCCAGAGGCGCTGCGTGCCGAGCTGGCCCAGGTCGCCGCCGAGCTCGAGCTCGGCCGCACGCCGGCCACGGCACTGCGCGCCGCGGCCGACCGCACCAGCCTGGGCGAGCTGCGGGCGGCGGCTGGTGTGCTCGCTGCCGCCGAGCGTTGGGGCACACCTCCGGCAGAGGCGCTCGCCGCCCGGGCCGAGGCGCTCCGCACCCGCGCCCGCCTACAGGCCGAGGCAGAGGCCGGTCGCGCCGCCGTGCGCCTTGCCTTTCCCCTGGTCTTCTGCTTCCTGCCGGCCTTCGTACTGCTCGTCGTCCTGCCCACCGTCGCCGGCGCCCTCCGCGCCCTCACCCCTTGATCGTCAGCGACAGTCAGCCCGCCACCGAATAGCGCCAGCCCGACACCTCGTCAGATTCCACCTCACAGACCCGACTCCGAGCGCACACCCACCAGAAAGCACACCAGCAGAGTCGAAAGGGAGGACTCGCCATGTCCGTCATCCGCCGTCTTTCAGCAATCAAGTCGGAAGCAGGCAGCCAGACCATCGAGTACGGGCTGATCGTCATCCTCGCGGCGACGATCGGAAGCCTGGCTCTGGCGTGGGCCAGGAAGGGTGCCATCACCACGCTCCTGGACGGCGTGCTCAAGCAGGTCCGCACCCTCTTCGGAATCGGATGACCAGCAGCTCGATGCCAGGTGCGCGGGGCGGTGCGGAGGTCACCGCGCCGCGCACCGCGCGGCAGCGGGGCTCGGCAACCGTCGAGCTGGCGGCGGTCATCCCGTTGCTCGTGGTGCTGACCCTCGCGATGGTCGGGCTCATCGGGATCGCTCGTGACCAGGTGCTGGCGCAGGGGGCGGCCAGGGAGGGCGCCCGCGAGGCCGCGCTCAGCGGGGACGGCGGCCGGGCGGTCTCCGCCGCCAGAGCGGCGCTGCCGGTCGGCCGACCCGCTCACGTGACGGTCGCTCCGTCCGCTGTGGGCCAGGTGCGGGTGGAGGTGGCGCTGCCGGTCCGGCTGCCCTTCGGTGCGCCGACGGTCACCGTTCGAGCAGCGGCGGTCGCCGCGCTGGAGCCGGGCCCGCCGCTTTCGCCCGCAGGCCCATGACCGGGCTGGCGCACCCGCCGGAGCGCATCCGGGGCGTCGGCGCGCCGGCGACTCGCTCGGACGAGCGTGGCGAACGTGGCATGCGTAGCGAACGTGGCGCGAAGGGTGAGCGCAGAGCGCACCGTCAGCGCGGCGAGCGCGGCGCGGCCACCCTGATCGCGCTCGCGCTGTCGGCGTTCGTGGTCATGGCCGCCCTCGTCGCCGCTGATCTCGGTGCCCTCGCGGTCGCGAGGGCCAGGGCCCAGACAGCCGCCGACCTGGCCGCTCTGGCCGCCGTCACGCCGGCCGGCGGTAAAGAAGGCGCTGCGGCTGGCATCGCTGGCCGCTCTGGCGACTCGGCCACCGACCGAGCCGGAGAGATCGCATCGGCCAACGGCGCTCGCATGACGCGGTGCACGTGCGAGCCGATGGAGGCGGTGGTCGGCGTGCGCCGTCGAGTCCTGCTCGCTCCATTCGGAGTGCCGGTCGAGGTGACTGCCTACGCTCGCGCCGTGCTCCCGGGACCTGGCATGGCGGCCGTCCGGACCCTCTCGTCCAGTCGCCCGGACTCCCTGGTCCAGTCCTCTGCACCTGCCCGTCCATCAGGAATGGGCCACCTATCCGGAACGGGGCCACCTATCCGGAACGGGGCCACCTATCCGGAACGGGGCTCGCCCGTCCATCGGGGGACCGAGCGTCGTTCCCTCAGGACTCGGCGCGTGGCGAGCTCGCCGGCTCCTCGACGCGGTCTCCTCGCTGCAGCCGGTCCCGAATGGTCCCGCCGCCGGAGGCGCGCCGCCCGACCGGCGCGACCGGCTCCGATACCAGGGTGCCCGCCTCGGTTCCCAGGTCTGAGAGGCGGTTCGTGCGCGTGCCCCGGTCCAGGTGCTCGCGGAGCTGCGTGTTCTCGTCCTCGAGCTCGTGGACCCGGCTCTCCAGATCGCGCCGGACGAGCTTGTGCTCACGGCGCTTGGCACGGCGGTTGCTCGACGCGCCCCAGGCCATGAGGAGGAAGATTGCGAAAATAAGGCCCAGGCCAGCGGCTATCAGTAGGAGCTGGCCTTGGGTGAACTGCGCGGTGGATCGGGTGAAGATCTCGACCGAGCCAGAGCCGGTATTGGTGAGCACGGCGTCACCGACGACCACACCCACGATGACGGCCAGTACTAGGAAGATCGCGGCCATTGTCGCCTCCAGGGCGTCTTGGCGGCTCGCTGAGCGAGCCTCCTGATCTTCAGTAGGTTCCAAGTTCAATACCGCTCAACGGTGTCTCAGTGTTGCTGCCCAGGATTCGGCCTGACCAAACGGGGCAAGCGGTGCGAGGCGGTGCGAGGCGGTGCGAGACGTGACGAGGCCTGCCTTCATTGGCGGTTCCAGGCCGCCTCCAGGGCGAGCTGCGCGGCTTCCTCCGGGGTGCCGGCCACCGGGAAGGCGGCGACCGGTTTCCCGGCCAGGACCAGGCTCCACGTGGCGAGGCCGACCACCGGGACCCCGGTGCGGAGCGCGAGAGCGATCTCCGAGAGGGTCCCGAAGCCGCCGCCGAGGGCGACCAGCGCGTCGCTCGCGCGGACAAGCAGGAGGTTGCGCCCCTCACCGAGCCCGGTCGGCAGGGCTACCGTGAGATAAGGGTTGCTGCCGGAGCGGTCCGCTCCAGGCAGGAGTCCCACTGTGATCCCGCCGGCCGCTCGGGCGCCGCGGCAGACCGCGGTCATCACGCCGGTTCCACCGCCGCACACCACCGTCGCGCCCGCCTCGGCGAGTCGCTCGCCAAGGATCTCGGCGAGTGCGACCAGCTCGGCGTCCGGCTGTGAGGCTCCCGCCACGCCGATGTACGCGCTCACGAGCGTCCCCGGCCCCCGGACCGCGCGCCAACCCGTCGCTTCGGCCCCCCCAGGGCCGCGGTGCCCTCCGGGGCTGGGGTGCGCGCCGGGGCCGGGGTATCCCCCGGGGCCGGGGTGCCGCCTGCCGCCGCGTCGCCCCCCGCCACCGCGGCGTCTCCCGCCGCTGCGGTGGTGGCCCCTGCCCGAGCGCTCTCTGGGGCCTCTCCCGCCAGGTCGGCGAGGAGCTCGTCGAGCAGCCGGACCGCGCCAGCCTTGTCGAGAGGGTGGTTGCCGTTACCGCACTTGGGCGATTGCACACACGATGGACAACCCGTCTCGCACGGGCAGGCGCGCACCGTGTCCCGGGTCGCTCGCAGGTGCTCCGCCGCCAGCTCGTAGCCGCGCTCGGTGATGCCGGCGCCGCCCGGGTAGCCGTCGTACACGAAGATCGTCGCCGACTCCGTACCGGGATGCCACGCGGTGGAGAGCCCGCCGATGTCCCAGCGGTCGCACATGGCGAACAGCGGCAGCAGCCCGATCTGGGCGTGCTCGGCCGCGTGGGCGGCGCCCGGCACGTCCCGCGCCTCCAGCCCTGCCGCCGCCAGCAGCTCCGGGGAGAGTGTGTACCAGTAGGCGATCGTCGTCAGGTGGGCCGGCGGCAGGTCCAGCGCTTCGGATCCCAGCAGCTCACCCGACCCGACCTTGCGGCGCTCGTAGCCGATCACCTGCTGCGAGACCGCGACGCGGCCGAGCCAGCGCGCCGAGCGCGGAAGCTCCAGGTGGCGCAGCGGCTCCAGCACCCGAATGTCGGTGTCCTTGCGCGCCTGGGTGTACTCGTCGCCCCTGGCCTCCTCCACCAGCGCGGCGCCGGCCTCCAGGTCCAGCTCCAGCACCCGGTACGACTCGCCCTGGTGCAGGTAGACCGCACCGCGGTGGACGGTCGACGGGGCGCGGGAGCGGTCCACCGTGCCGATCACCTGGCCAGTGGCTGCCTCCACGATCGTCACCGGTGCGCCGCCCGCGTTGCGCACGTCCACGCTCGCCGCGGGCGAGCGACCGGCGGTGAGGCGGTAGCCACCCCGGCGGCGACGCAGGGCGCCCTCCACCTCCAGGCGTTCGGCCAGCTCGCGCGCCGGCGGGCCGAAGAGGTCGAAATCCTCCTCGGTGAGCGGCGCCTCGTACGCGGCGCAGGCCAGGTGCGGCGCCAGCACGTAGGGATTGCCGGGGTCCACCAGGGCCGCCTCGTGCGGACGGCCGAACAGGTCGGCCGGGTGGTGCAGGTAATAGGCGTCGAGCGGGTCGTCGAGCCCCACCAGCACCGCAAGCGACGGACCCCCCTGGCGCCCGGCACGCCCGGCCTGCTGCCACATCGAGGCGATCGTGCCCGGGAAGCCATCGAGGACGATCGCGTCCAGCCCGCCGATGTCCATGCCGAGCTCCAGAGCGTTGGTGGCGGCGACGCCGAGCAGCTTGCCCGCGACGATCCCGCGCTCCAGCTGGCGTCGCTCCTCGGCCAGGTAGCCGGCGCGGTAGGCGCGCACGCGGGCGGCCAGCGACCGGTCGACCTCAGCGGCGCGTCGCCGCGCGTAGGTCGCGACCAGCTCGGCCGCCTTGCGCGAGCGGGTGAAGCAGAGCGTCCGCACGCCGGCCTCGACGCCGGTCGCGAGCCAGGTGGCGGCCTCCGTGTTGGCGCTGCGGCGCAGCCCAGTGGCCTCGTCCTCCAGCGGTGGCTCCCATAGGGCGAAGGTGACCGGTCCGCGCGGCGAGCCGTCCGCGGTGACCGCCTCGACCGGCAGCCCCACCAGTCGGCTGGCCAGCTCGGCGGGGTTGCCGAGGGTCGCGGAGGCCAGCACGAACACCGGCTCGGCGCCGTAGCGGCGGGCGAGCCGGCGCAGGCGCCGAAGGATGGCGGCCACGTGCGAGCCGAACACCCCGCGCAGGGTGTGCGCCTCGTCGACCACCACGTAGGAGAGCCGGCTCAGGAACGCGCTCCACTGCTCGTGGCCGGGAAGGATCCCCTGGTGGAGCATGTCGGGGTTGGTGAGCACCAGGTTGGCGTTACGCCGCACCATGGGCCGCTCCGCCGTGGGCGTGTCGCCATCGTAGGACGCGGCCCGGACGCCGGTCAGCGCGAAGGAGCGGACCGCTCGGAGCTGGTCGTGCGCGAGCGCCTTGGTCGGCGACAGGTACAGAGCGGTGTGGTGACCCGGGCCGAGCAGGGCCTCCAGGACCGGCAGCTGGTAGCAGAGGCTTTTGCCAGAGGCGGTGCCGGTGGCGACCACGACGTGCGTGCGTGAGCGCGCCAGCGCGATCGCCTCGGCCTGGTGGCTCCAGAGTGCGGTGATGCCGCGTGCCTGCAGGCGGCCGGACAGCGGCTCGGGCAGGTCCTCCGGCAGCTCGACCAGGCGGGCCGGCCGGGCGGGCAGGCGCTGGACGTGGACGAGCTGGCCCCGGTAGCCGGGGTCGCCGGTGAGGTCCTCGATCAGGCTCGCGGGATCAACCACCAGCCCATGGTAGTCAGCGCTGGAGACATAACTGGAGACATAAATGGAACTCCAGTTACCCGAGCTGACCGTTCTACCCGAGCTGACCGTTGCGGACCCGGCCGAACAGGGCGAAGGCACCGGACTGGAGGCGCACGACCGAGGCGGCGCCGGCGCTGCCGGGCGTGCCCGGCGCGACCACGTTGTTGATCTGGCCCGGCGGCACTTCCGTGGCAAACAGCGCCAGGCGCACCAGCTCCGTAAACGGGATGTCGGTCTGGACCTCTTGGTTGAGGATCGCGAGCCACCTCACGACCTGGGTGGGGTCCTTGGCGACCTGCTTCTGGAAGGTGGCGAGGCCGGCGAGGAGGACCTGCCCCTGATGCTTCGAGCGAGTGAGGTCGCCCTGGGGCGTGCCGTGACGGGCGCGCGAGTAGGCGAGCGCCTGACCGCCGTTGAGCCTCTGGGTCCCCTTGCGGAAATTCGCGCCAGAGAAGCTGTCCACCAGGTTCTGGTCGACCCCGACCGTCACGCCTCCGACCTTGTCGACGATGTCGACGAGGCCGTCGAACGAGGTGAGCACGTAGTAGTCCACCCTTATCCCGGTTAGCTGCTCGATCGTGCGGACCAGCAGCGAGGGCCCGCCAGACGACATGGAGGCGTTGATTTTGTCGGTCCCGTGGCCGGGGATCGGGACGTAGCTGTCGCGCGGGAAGCCGATCGAGATGCCCTTACGCTTGGCGGGGTCCAAGACGATCAGGTGGATCGAATCGGACCGGCCGCCCGCGGCGCTGCCGCCGCGGCCGTGCTTGGGCGCTCCAGAGTCCGAGCCGATCACCAGAAAGGTGATGCGGCCCTTGAAGCTCGGCGCGCCCTCGCCGCTGTGGGCGCGCTGGATCGTCACGGTGCTTTGGGCGCTGGCGACGTCGTGTGGCGAGGCCACCAGCGCGGCGCCGGTGGCCAGCGCGGTCACCAGCGTCAGGGCACCTACCACCGCCAGTGCTCGCCGCCGGCGCCCATCGTGCGTCCCGGCCGCGCGTCCGCGGATGCCGAGCACCATCAGCTTCCACCCCCGGTCCTGCTCTGGTAGGCGGCGATCCGCCAGCCGGACTTGCCGCCAAGCAGTTGCAGCACCGAGCGCAGGCGGACCGGGCCGCTGCCCTGGCTGGAGTCGGCTGTGCCGTCGAAGGAGAGCTGCACGGTGGCTGCGATCGCGCGACCACCGTCGAACAGCACCACCGCGCGCGCCTTCGCCGGCCCGGGATGGACCGCGCTGACCTGTGCGGCCGCGCCACCGAGCGACAGCGAGTCGAGTTGCTTACCCGCCCGGGACCGCACCGGCGCGTCGAACATGGCCAGCAGATCGCGCCAGCCGGAGCGGGCCTGGCTCGGCTGCAGGAAGGCCACCGTGAGGTAGTGGTCCAGGAACCTCTCCAGGCCCGGGCTCGCCTGCTGCGCGGCCTTCTTGGCGTTGAAGTTGCGCTCTGGTCCCGTGGCGGTGGTGGTCAGCTGGAGCGCGAGCGGACTCGCCGCCTGCGTGGTGGCGGTGGACGCGGTCGTGGCCGCGGCGGGACGCTGCTTCTTGCCGGAGCTGCAGCCGGCCGCCAGCAGGGCCAGGGCCACGATGAGCATGACGATGGCTCGGGTGCGGGTGGACAGAGCGCTGCTCCTGGCGGTTGCGATCCTTCGGCCGTCCGGGGGGACGGCCGCTACGGCTCTGGGTACAGGAAGGACGATGGCGTAGGCTACTCGCAGGTGCGCGGAGCGGCAAGCCGGGGGCGCCCTTGCTCGGGTGCTGGGCCGCCGCTAGCCTCCCCGGGGCGTGGCAGGAGGGCGACGACGACTGGAGACGGCATGGACCTCGACCTGAAGGTACGCAAGGAGGGGGACCACGCGGTCCTCGAAGTTGCCGGCGAGATCGACGTCTACACCGCCCCAAAGCTGCGGGAGAAGCTGATCGAGCTGGTCAACGAAGGCTCCTACCGCCTGATCGTCGATCTCGAGAAGGTCGACTTCCTCGATTCCACCGGCCTGGGTGTGCTGGTTGGCGGCCTCAAGCGGGTGCGCAACCACGACGGCTCGCTCGAGCTGGTCTGCACACAGGAGAAGATCCTCAAGATCTTCCGCATCACCGGGCTCACCAAGGTGTTCCCGATCTACGGGTCGGTCGCCGAGGCGGTGGCCGGCTCTCCCGCCCGTCCGCGCGCTGGCCAGTAGCCACGGTGGGCCGTCTCGAGCCGTCGTTCCTGCGGGGCGAGGCGACAGTGTGCCTCGACTTCCCTCCAGAGCCGCGCCTGCTGAGCACGGTCCGGCTGGTCGTCGGCATGGTCGCTCGCAACGCGGGCATCGACGAGGAGAGCATCGAGGACCTCAAGGTCGCGGTGTCCGAGACCTGCGCGGTCGCGGTCGGCGACCTGACCAGGGCCGGGCTGGACGCGCCGATCGAACTGGAGATCTCCGCCGACGGCGATCGCTTCTGCATCGAAGTGCGCGACCGGGCTCCCGACGAGGGCAAGCGGCGGCCGGCCGGCGACACCCTCGACCCTCTCGACGACCTGGACGACCGCCAGTTCGGCCTGGCCCTGGTGGGTGCCCTGGTCGACGATCTGGACGCCGGCACGCTGGAGGGAGGCGGCCACCGCACCAGCTTCTGGCTCCGCCGTCGCCCCGACGCCGCCCGCAGCTGAGTGCCCTTGGTTCACTGACAAGCTCCCGAAGCCGCGCAGCCCTTGATCCATGTGGGGGGAGCTCGCTCCCCCCACCCCACCGGGACCCGACCCACCGGGGCCTGATCCACCGGGGCACCCCCTTGGGGTTCCCCGGACCCCTCCGGCCTCGGGGTTCCCCGGACCCCTCCGGCGGCCCCCAAGAGCGCCTGTGCCATGGCCACCGTGAGAGCGTGTCGTTACCGCTACCAGCGCGAAGGGTTGCCGCTCCCCAACAGGGGTGGCTATCATCCGGCCAATCCTGGCGGGCAGGCACGGCGGGCTGTGCCGGTGCCCGCGTTTCGCCTTTGTCCCGATCACGTCTCGCCGGGTTCCGTTGCCCGAGCGCTTCTGGAAGGCTTTGCAACCGCCCCAGCGGAGGGGTGACGAGGAGGTCGAATGAAGGTCGGGCTGCTCGCTCAGGAGGGCGCCTTCCACGTCAACTTCACGGCGGGCGAGAACCTCACGCTGGTCGTCGTCCTCGCTGTCTCCCTGCTCGCGCTGCTGGTGGCATACGTCCTGGTCAAGCAGGTGCTCGCCGCCGATGAGGGCGGGCAGAGGATGCGCGAGGTGGCGCAGGCGATCCAGGAGGGGAGCCGGGCGTACCTGACACGCCAGTTCCGCACCCTCGCCATCTTCGTGGCGCTCTTGTTCCTCCTGCTCCTGGTGCTCGAGGCCGACTCCACCTCCGTGCGGATCGGGCGCTCGGTCGCGTTCCTGTTCGGCGCGGGCTTCTCGGCCCTCGCCGGCTTCACCGGCATGAACCTGACGGTCCGCGGGAACGTGCGCGTCGCCGCCGCCGCCAACTCCGGTGGCATGCGCCGGGCGCTGCCGCTCGCCTTCCGCACCGGCGGCGTCGCCGGGATGTTCGTGGTCGGGCTCGGGTTGCTGGGCGCCACAGCGGTGGTGCTGATCTACCGGGGGCAGGCGCCGAACGTGCTGTTCGGCTTCGGGCTCGGCGCTGCGCTGCTGGCGATGTTCATGCGAGTCGGTGGGGGTATCTTCACCAAGGCCGCCGACGTCGGCGCCGACCTGGTAGGAAAGGTCGAGCAGTCGATCCCAGAGGACGACCCGCGCAACGCGGCCACGATCGCCGACAACGTGGGCGACAACGTCGGCGACTGCGCCGGGATGG
The DNA here is from genome assembly GCA_046727955.1 of bacterium. Classification (GTDB taxonomy): domain Bacteria; phylum Actinomycetota; class CALGFH01; order CALGFH01; family CALGFH01; genus DASVXQ01. The sequence continues at coordinate 24,655 of JBKPDO010000032.1, forward strand.
CTGCCGACCTGTTCGAGTCGCTGGCGGTCACCCTGGTGGCGGCGATCGTGCTCGGCATCGCCGCCTTCCCTGACCGGCCCGTGGTGGGCCTGCTGTTCCCGCTGCTCATCGTGGCGATCGGCATCGTCGCCTCGATCGTCGGGATCTGGCTGGTACGGGTGCGCTCAGAGGACGAGAGCGGCATGCGCATCATCAACCGCGGCTTCTTCGCCGCCGCGCTGATCTCCGCCGCGCTGGTGGCGGTGGTGTCCCTCGTCTACGTGGACGACTGGCGCCCACTGGCGGCGGTCGGGCTCGGCATCGTGCTCGCCAGCGTGATCCAGCTCATGACCTCGTATTACACCGCCACGCAGTACAAGCCGGTGCAGGAGATCGCCGACGCCTCCGAGACCGGCCCGGCCACCACCGTCCTGGCGGGCTTCGCGATCGGGCTCGAGTCGAGCGTGTACGCACTGCTGGCGATCGTGGGCGCGATCGTCGGCGCGGTCCTGCTCGGCGCCAGCCAGGGCCTGGACTACCAGCTCTACCTGATCTCGCTGATCGGCATGGGCCTGCTCTCGGTCGTCGGCGTGATCGTCTCGATGGATAGCTTTGGGCCGGTAAGCGACAACGCCCAGGGCATCGCCGAGATGTCCGGCGAGGTCGACGAGCGCGGCAACGTGGTGCTGACCAAGCTGGACGCGGTCGGCAATACCACCAAGGCGATTACTAAGGGCATGGCCATCGCCACCGCGGTGATCGCCGCCACCAGCCTGTTCGGCTCGTTCCGCCGCGCCCTGCTCGGTGCGGGCGTGCCCGCGAACCTGGTCGACATCCGCGTCGACCGGCCGGAGGTGCTGATCGGCCTCCTGATCGGCGGCTCGGTGGCGTTCATGTTCTCGGCCCTGGCGATTCGCGCGGTCGGCCGGGCGGCCGGGCGGGTGGTGTTCGAGGTGCGCAAGCAATTCCACGACCACCCCGGGATCATGGACTACAGCGAGCGGCCGAACTACAGCGCCGTGGTGGACATCTGCACCCGCGACTCGCTGCGCGAGCTGCTCACGCCAGGGCTGCTGGCGGTGCTAACGCCGATCGCGACCGGCTTCATCTTCAAGCAGGAGGCGCTCGGCGCCTACCTGGCCGGCGCGATCCTGACCGGCCAGCTGCTGGCGGTGATGTTCTCCAACTCGGGCGGCGCCTGGGACAATGCCAAGAAGTACGTCGAGGAGGGTCACCACGGCGGCAAGAACTCCGAGCCGCACAAGGCGACCGTGATCGGCGACACCGTCGGCGACCCGTTCAAGGACACCGCGGGGCCGGCCCTGAACCCGCTGATCAAGGTCATGAACCTGGTGTCGGTGCTGATCGCTCCCACGGTGGTGTCGTTCTCTGACAACGTGGCGCTACGGGTAGTGGTCGGGGTGCTCACGGTCTCCCTGCTGGCCTGGGCGCTGTGGCGGTCCTCCAAGGCCGGCGCGGCGCTGGCCCTCGGCGGCGAGGCCGAGGTAGCGCCGACCCAACCCACCCCCGCACCACCCGCGGGCACACGGACACGGGCGTCATAACGCGAGTCGCTACTCCCTCGCCTCCCCTTGCTGCCTTGGTAAGCGGCTAGATTCCCACGGCCGGCGAGCTCGTCCCGGCAAGCCACCTCCCCACGGTCCCCATGGCACAGGCGCTCTGAGACGAAACTCAACGGTGTGTTGGCAGGCGGCAGCAACCCCGGCGCAGCCGGGGTCCACCATGGATGAGGCGCTCAGGCGGCGGGGGTCAGGTCGACGGCATAGCCGAGGGCTTGCAACTGGCGGACCAGCCGGCGTTTGGTGGCGTCGGGGTTGTCGTGGCGGGTGAACCAGTCAGCGCCCAGATCGCGGTAGTCG
>JBKPDO010000033.1:0-9817 GCA_046727955.1 bacterium
ACCCTGCAGCGGGAGGTCGCGGCCTGGCAGGCGGCGCGCAACGCCGACGGTCGTGGGGTCAACTGGCGCTTCACGACCGAGGATGCCCGGATCAAGCTCAAGCACCTCTACCCTGCAATTCAGGACTGACGGGCTACTAGCTTCTTCAGCTCGCCCTGGATCCGCCGGTAGCCCCAGCGAGGGTTCTCCGGGGCCAGCGGCACGATCAGTGCAACCATATGCTCCGCAAGCGGTGGACGGCCGCCCCCGGCAGCAGGGCTGCGTCCACTTGCGGGTCACCAAGCGCCGATGCCACCGCATGATCGTGCTCGGCGTCACAAGGAAGATCGACCAGTGTGAGCGGGAAGGGCTCGGCTGAGCACCGCAAGAACCGCACGATCGGCGGGGCGGAACTCGGGTCGCTTCACCTAGCGGCGCAGAGCCTCCACTTGATGGCGTAGAACGGCGATCTCGACATCCTTGGCGTGCTCGCTTGGAGGCTGCCGAGCACCGCGCCGATGAGCCGGCGCGTCATGAGATACATGAAGGACAGGGCATTGGCTGATTGTCCACCGAGCCGAGTCCTCGCTGCTCAGCGCACCCGGCCGAGTTTCTGAACCCTACGGGCCACCGACACCACGCCCAACGCAGAGATAGCGGCGTCCAGCAGATTGGCGACCTCACGCGCGGGCCACGCTGCTTACGCCGTTGACCCAGGTGCCGTATTGGTCCGTCGGCCACTCGTCTACCAGATAGACACCTGCACGCTGCCGATGCCCTGGCCCTGCGCAGGCGGCACGATGCCGCTCCCGCGGCTGCACCCGCTCGCCGTTGGCGCCCAGCCGCACGAACCCCGAAACGAGGGGGCGCGGCCCGCAGCTTGCGCACGTCACTCAGGGGAACGCGCCGGGCGGCAGCCACACGGCCACCCCAAGCAGCCGACCGTCCGCCACCGCAGCGTCGACCGCCCCAAACGCTATCGCGTCGTGCACCGTAGCGGTGAAGAACACCCGCAGTGCACCTGCGCTCGCCGGGCGGGGTGGGGGAACAGGTGGCGAAACGGCGGGTAGTCGGCATGGCTGCCGGCGAACACCTCGCCCACCGCCGGCAGCTGCTCGGAGCTCAGCGAGACGATCTGCACCTGCGAGCGGCCACCTTCAGCCGATCCGGTCGACACCAACCTCACCTCGGTGCGCTCCCCAGCCACCGCGGCCCAGAAGACCCGACAAACGAGCCGAGTACTACTGGCCGCGGGGGACCAGGGCGAACCGGTTGCCGTCGGGGTCCTCGAACAGCGACCACCAGCCGAAGGGCTGCTCGACGGGCGGCAGCGGGAACTTCACGCCGCGGGCGCTCAGCTCCTGATAGGTCTGCTGCAGGTCCTCGGCGTAGAAGGACACGTTGGAGGTCGGCAGGCCCGGATCGGCGGCGGTCGGCCGCGGCCCCTGGCGAAGACCGAGCACCACGACCACGGCCTTATCCGGCGTGCGCACCTCCAGCCACCGTTCCTGCCCGTAAGGTGCGTCCTGGACGAGCTCGAACCCCAGGGTCTGTGTCCAGAACGCCTTGGCCCGGTCCTGGTCCTCGACCTCGATGACAACCTGGGTCACCCCACCGATCACGATCGGCACCTCCTTCTGTCACCTGCGGTCTCGTCTTCTTGCAGAGGTCCGTCCGTCGCCTGCGCATCCTCGCCGCCGGCGGCGGCGACCAACTCGGAGACCACCATGAGGAGCTCCAGCCACCCGTCGAAGTGAAGCGGGTCGCTTCCCTTGGTCGCCGCGCTCCCGGCCAGTGGCTGCGTTCTCTCGATCCAGATGCGGATCAGCATGTTGGCCGCTTGCGCCACGCCTCCTTCCGTACAGGTGGTTCACCCGTCGGGGAGGCGTTCACCCCGACCGCACCGTTGTTCAAGAGGGTGTCTGAAAAGCTGGTCGTGGCCGTGTCGGCGTGGCGTTGCGGCTGGTGGCGGGACATGCTCGCGTCATGGCCAGACCCGCTGCACCCTTCCGGTTGACCCCAGGCCAGCACGCCGAGCTGCGGGCCAGGCTGCGGCAGGCCACCATGGCGCCGCGCCTGCGGGTGCGCCTGCAATGCGTGCAGCTCCGCGACCAGGGCCAGACCGTGCCCCAGATCGCCGAGCAGCTACAGGTCAGCCAGGCCACCGTGCGGCGGTCGCTTGGGCGGGTGGTGGCCGGTGGGCTGGACGCGCTGGCCGATCGGCCCCGATCGGGCCGCCCACCAAGGCTCAGCAGCCCCGACCTGGACGCGGTTCAGGCGCTTTTGTGGTACGCGCTGGAGATGTTGGAGGCATCCCGCGAAGGCCTTGAAACCCACACCCGCCAGGGTTGGAACATTGGTCGCCCGCCGTACGGCTACCTTGCCGAACGCGTCGAGCATCCCGTGCCGGCCAAGCGTCGGGAAGGAAAGACCAAGGCCCGCCTTGTCCTAGACCCCATCCGGGCGCCGGTGGTCGCGCAGGTGTTCACCTGGCGCACCCACCAGCGGCTCGGCTACCACGCCATCGCTAAGCGGCTCAACCAGGACCCTGACCGGTACCCACCGCCGGACACCACCATCCCGGGCGCCGCGCGTGGACACTGGACCGACTCCGCCGTCGCTGACGTGATCACGAACCCGAAGTACACGGGCTACATGGTCTGGAACCGCCGCGCCCACGGAAAGAGCACTGGCACCAGACGGCGGCCACCCGACCAGTGGATCTGGTCGCCCGAGCCTACTCATCCGGCCATCATCACCTTGGAGCAGTACGCCCAAGCCGCCCAGATCGCCGCCTACACGAAGGCTCCCGCGACGGCGCCGACCCCAACCGTCATCCCCGCACCACGCGCACCTACGTGCTCCGCTCCCACATCTGGTGCGCGCACTGCGGCTGGCGTCTGTGCGGCCGCACCATCAAGCGCCGCTGGGTCTACTACCGCTGCCCCGCCGTCGAAGCCGATCCTGTCGGGGTCCTGCGCCGCATCCCCGATCACCCTAAGAGCCTTTACGTCCGCGAGGACTACCTTCTGGACGGCATCCTCGACTTCTTCGCCGAGCGGATCTTCCACCCTGACCGGCGCCAACGCCTCGCCAGCCAACTCCAGGCCATCGCCCACGGCGCCACCAGCGACCTGGAGCGTCAACGCCGCGCGCTCTCGCGATCCATCCAGGATCTGAGTACTCAGCAGCAGCGACTGGCCGCCACCCTCGCCTCCGAGCACGACGAGGTGGGCAAGCTATTCGCCCAAGTCCATCAGGAGTTCTACGACCTCGAACGCCAACGCGAACAGCGACGCCGCGAGCTGGCTGCTCTGGATGAACGGCAAGCCGACGCCGACGCGCTGGAACTCCTGGACGCCCTTCCCGCGACCAGTGGACGCCTTGCCGAGCTGCCCGAGCCGATCCTTCGCCAGCTATTCCAAGCATTTCAGCTCAAGGTCGAGTACGACCGGCACGCCAACTGGGCCACAATCCAAGTCACCCTCCGCGGAGACGACCTCGACGGCTGCAAGCAGCGGCAGCCGCAACGTTCCGCGCTGCATCAGCCAAGGCAGAGGGAGGGAGCACGGCTGCGCGAGCCATTGCGCAGTCGTCTGTTCCCCATGCGCTCGGGCTACCCCCCGGCACCCCATGCGCTCGGGCTACCCCCCGGCACCCCGAGCGCATGGGCAACACCACCAGCAGCACGTTTGCGTCCCTACCTCACCGTCAAGGATGGCTTCAGGGCCGACGGCGGCCAGCACCATCAGCTCGACCAGCAGGCCAGACGCCTGGGCTTCGCCGACCTGCGCAGCTGCCTGCACGCCCTGCTGGACGACGGCTGGAGCATCCCCCAGCTCGCCAGCCACCTCGCCACCACCCAGGTGGCCATCCGCTGCGCCATCGCCCACCACCAGGTCCGCCAGCTACCCCGTGGAGAGCGGCTGGCCCGCCAGCGCCAGCGCGCCGCCCAGCAGCGCCTCGCCGCTCGGGTGGTCGAGTTGGGCTTTGGGCAGGCACGGGCGTATCTGGTGGATCGGCTGGTCACCCCACGCGTGGACGCTTGAGGAGGTGGTGAGCGAGCTTGGCGCCACGCCCGCCACCGTGCGGCGCCTGCTGGACCAGCACCAGGTGCGGCGGGTGGCGCTGACCCGGCGGCAGCGCGCCGCCGCCGACGCGGCCAGCGGACCCAAGCAGCAGGCGCGGGCGGCCCAGCGGCGCCAGGCCCGCCTGGCCGAGCTTGGGTTCGCCGAGGTGGATGACTACCTGCGGGACCGGTTTGTGGGGCGGGGCTGGTCGGTGCGGCGGCTGGGCGCCGAACTCGGGGTGGGCCACGGCTGGCTGGACCAGCAGCTGACCCGGCTCGGACTGCGAACCTGAGCCTCCGGCCTAGACGGCAGCCGGCGCCGGCGGCTGCCCGAGTCGACGCGGCTGACCACTCACCTATCGCCGTGAACCAGACATGACGACGGTGGAGCCTTGGAGAACGAGCAGTTCTTACACCACATACCAAGACGCGACCACGCCTTCGTCACCTTGCAGCGCCTGGACCCAAAAGCGGCTGCGTCGGCCTGACCACCTTTGCGGTATTGCGTGAGCTGTAGTTGCTGCTCGCCGGTTGGGCCGGCGCGTGTCCCCTGTGCCTGCGCCGACTGCCCAAGTCGATGGGCTGGTGGCAGCCAGCAGCCGCACCCACCTAACGGAGTACCGTTACGGTAACTGATCGCCAAGGCCCTCAAAGTGGTGGTTTCCGTGATCGCTCACAATCTTCGGATCCACACGCGGGCGGCGCCCCACGGAAGAGCGGGGACGGAGGCCCGGGGAGCTCGCTCACCCGGGCCTCCGTCCAGCGACGTGACTACGGCTTGAAGACCTCGTTTGCGTTGGAGGAGGCTCCAAAGGCCGGAAGCGCGCCGCCCACCGTGTAGATCCTCCCGCCCCTGGATGCCACGCCCATCTCCGCGCGTGCCGTCAGCATGGGCGCTGCCCTGCCCCAAGCGTCGGCGGCCACCTTGTAGACCTCGTTGGTGTCCAGTGGCCCGCCCCCGGCCCAGCCGCCGATCACGTAGATCCGGCCGCCCTTTTGGCCCACGCCGTACATGGCTGCCCGAGCCGTCGGCAGGTCGGCCGGGGCAGTGCTCCACCTGTTGGTTCGCGGGTTATAGACATCGACGTTGTGCAGGAAGGTGATGCTGAAGTCGCGCTTGACGCGGCATCCCCCGAACACGTAGATCTTCCCGCCATGGGCAATGGCCCCAAGGTCCGAGCGCGCGCTGGGCAGGCGGGCGACCGTCGACCACGTCCGAGTCGGGATGTCGAAGCGCTCCACGGCCGCCAGCTCGCCGCCAGGCCCTTGGCTGCACGGGCCGCCGCCGCTGTTACGGCCGCCGATCACATAGATTGCCCGCCCCACAACCGCCGCCGCGAGGCCTGCACGGGAGGTCGGCATGTTCGGAAGAGAGACCCACCTGTTGGTCGCCGGCCGGTACCGGTCGACGTCGGCTAGCACCCCGCCCGGGCCGCGCCCCCCGATCGCGTAGAGGGCGCCTGCCTTGGTCACCGCCGTGCCTTCCGACCGGACGGGCAGTGGCGCTGAGGCGCCAGTGGACCAGGCGTTCGCGTCGATGTTGTAGATGCGGGTCGTGTTGGTGTCGCCGACCCCGTTGTCGAACCCGTAGGCGGCGACGATGACGTTCCCGATCCGTCCTACCTGCATGCCCTCGACGCCGTCGCCCACCGACGGGACTGGCGCCAGCGCCGTCCACGCTCCCTGCGCAGAGGCGGCCGGGACGGCGAGCAGCAGTGCCATCGTTGCGGCGGTAGCGAGGAACATCAGACGTCGCGGGAACCGTGCTATGTCCATCGTGTGCTCCTCCTCCGATCGAGACCACCCGTAACATTTGAGCGGAGTGTAAGCCACATGTGATACCGAGAGAATGGCCGAGTTTGTCGGAGCCAGGCCGTGGGACGCTCGATGGCGCTGTTGCGTCTGCGCGGACGGTGGCAGGCTGAAGGGCTCTGTTGCGTCTGGTCGGCACGCGGCATGCCGACGCCGTCCCCTCCGTCCAAGGTCAGATAGCCAAGGCCAAGTCGCCGAACGCGACCGCAACCCGACGGGCCACCGGCTCCTCGACCGCGAGCTCGTAGTGGGCGCGGCGGAGGTTCTGGACAAAGCCATGCCCGGCGACCACGACCCTGGCGCTACGGATCTGCTTGAACCCCCACATCGGGCCAAGCCGCGCCCTCAGCCGGCCGTGATCCGCCTCGGCAGATCAGAGACACATCGGGAACAGCAGCAGCCATCGTCCAGGTGTCCCTGATCTGTTTCTGGCGTGTTCCTCCTGATCAGAAGTCGATGGAGCGCCTGGTCACGACGCGAATCCGAGTTTCCGCGCCCCACAGGCATGGCGGACTTGCAGCTCAGGGCGTACGTCCGAATTTCTGGCACCCGCAAGTCCCGTCAGGAGCTGGTGTCGAGTAGCTCGTGGAGCAGCGCGAGGATCCTCGCCCAAGTCTCGGGATCGGGCACGGCGGCCAGGGTGATGGTCACGTGATCGGCGTCGGCGCAGACGTCGACCACCGCGTGGGTCGGCCCGGTGTTGGGGCTTCGCAGTCCGATGGTCGCCGCCGCTGCCGTGTCGGCGACCCGAAGCCCGGCGGCAAGCGCCGCCCGTTCGAGCCCAGCCCGTAGTAGCGGCGCCGCCGCGACGACACGAACGCCGATCGGCACGCCTGTGGTCTCAGACATCGACTGATCATGCCGGGGCAGCGGAAGGCGGCCAAGGGCAGAACTACCCCTTTCTTTCGCTCCCGGTCTGTTGAGATCCCACAGCCGTCGCGAACCATGGTGTGGCTCGGCAGGCTGGCCGGGGATAGCCGAACCGCCATACTTCGTCTAGGCTCCCGATCATTGTCAGCATGGAGAAAGCGCCTGCGAGCATGATCTCTCCCACGCGGTCCGAGCGCATCGACGCCGGCGATGGCGCGGTCTGCGCATAACCGGATCTGGCCAAGCGCCACCGGGCACAGGCCGGTCCGGCTCGTGGGGTGGCGTCGGCGCCCTACCGAGCCTGGCGGTCGGCGAGCGGCGGTGGGGCCGGTTCCCGTTGCCTCAGCTGGGCTGGCGGTGTCGACTGGGGTGGCGAGCGCCGATGACCTGGTCCGGCGGACGCTGAGCTGGTTTGCGGTGGCGGCGCTGGCCTATCGGGTGGCGATCACCCCGATCCTTGTCGCTGGCGCGCTTGGCAACCTTGGGATGGACGTCCCGCGCTCCCTGCTGGTCGTTCTGGGGGTGGTGCTGGCTGGTGACCTCGTGTTGCTGGTCGGTGTCGCCTTGGGCCGCTTCCGCTGGCTGCTACGGTCCACGGTGTTCTTCGCCGTCGACCTTCTGGTCGCGGTTGGCCTCAACCTGTGGGCGACCTCCACGCTGCGGCACGGCGCCTTCTTCCTGCCCGGTCGGGACATCGTCTGGGGGTACGGCTTCGGCGTGATCGCGCTGTGGACAGCCCTGCGAGGGGCCAGGACCGGCGCGGCCATGCTGACTGCTGGCGTCGCCCTCCATGTGCTGATGGCCAGGCTCAACGGCGCGGTCTTTGACCTCGGCGGCTGGCTGACGCTGCTTTCCCGCATCGCTTGGCTGGCGCTGGCGTTCGCCTTGTCGGTCGTGCTGACGGCGCTGTCGCGGCGGGGGGCGCGCGCGGCGGTGGTGGAGGGGTTGCGGGCCGGCCGGGAGGCCGAGCGGGCTCGCCTGCTCCGCGAGACCCACGACACCGTTCTGCAGACCTTGGAGGCGATCGCCTTGCGCGCCGACACCGGTGACGGCGCGGACGACGGCGCGGACGGCGGCGCCCCGACCCAGCGTCTGCGGGAGGTGCGGGCCACTGCGCTGCAGCAGGCGGCCGAGCTGCGCGTGGTGCTGCGCGAGGACACCGCCCGCCAGGGCCGGGGCGGGCTGGTGGGCGGGCTGCGCGCGCTGGCCGGCGAGTTCCTACGGCGGGGCCTGCATACCGAACTGGTGACCAGCGGGCTCGACCGCGACCCTGCCCCGCCCGTCGCGGCCGCGCTGGTCGGGGCGACCCGGGAGGCGCTTGCCAACGTGGCCAAGCACGCCGGCAGCGGCCGGGCCGTGGTCCGAGCCGTGTCACGCCCCGACGGGGTGGAGGTTACCGTCCGCGACCATGGTCGCGGGTTCGACCCCGGGGCCGAGCGGGGCGGCTTCGGCTTCGGGATCGAGCAGTCGATCACCAGACGGATGCGTGAGGTCGGCGGCCGGGCCGAGTTGTGGTCAGCACCGGGCCGGGGGACACGCGTGACGCTGTGGGGGCCGCGATGATCCGGGTGGCGATCGTCGAAGACCATCCGGTCTTCCGTAAGGGGCTTATTCAGGTGATCGAGGCCACCCCGAACCTTGCGCTGGCCGGCGCGGCCCGATCGGTCGAGGAACTGGACGCCCAGCCCCAGGGTGGTGGGCAGGCGCAGGTCGTCCTGCTCGACCTGCGCCTGCCCGGGCTCACTGGCGCGGCAGCGGTCGCCCACCTGTGCGCCCGCGGCCAGACTGTCCTGGTGGTGTCCGCCTCCGAGGCACCGACCGACGTCGTCGAGGCGATCGGGGCGGGTGCCCGCGGCTACCTCAGCAAACAGGCTGAGGAGGCGGAGATCGTCGGGGCGATCGGCGCGGTCGCCGAGGGGCGTACCTACGTCTCCGCGACGCTTGCCGCCTACCTGCTGCAGGCCCCCATCCACATCAGCGAACGGGAACGGGAGATTCTGGAGCTGGTGGCCGGCGGGGAGACCGACCAAGACATTGCGGAGCTGCTCCAGGTCAGCATCCGCACCGTCCACTCCCACCTGGATCGCATCCGTAACAAGACCGGCTCCCGTCGGCGGGCCGACCTCACGCGCTTTGCCCTTCAGCGGGGGTTCGTGCCCCGCTCCCCGAACCCGAAAGAGGGGTAGTTCGACCCCGGCCGGGTTGGGCAGTTCTGCGCTTTGGCACAGGCTCGGCCTACGCGACCATGCAGGCCGCCGGTCGAGCTCACCTGGCCACCACCGGGGGGGCCCCGCCACGGCTGGGCTCGACCGGGCCATCCACGCCGCCGACGTTCCGAGACGTCCCGAGCGGACCTGACCAGGGCGGCCGGCGCCTGCTTTGCAGCCGTGGGTGCGCGAATGCGTTCGTGCAGCGCGTCAAGGGCGAGCTGTTGCGCCTTGGTGCTCGGGTTTCGGCGACCGCGATCCGCGCGAGGTTGCGCCGCCACGGACCGACGGGTCCACCCGGCCGGGGTGACTGCCAACCCCAACGCTGCCTGGGTTACCCAGCAGGTACATGAACGCATCATGCACCCCACGGGCGATCGCTCAATGCAACAGGCCCGAGGCCGAGGGTCCCCTCGATCACCACCAGCACGCCCAAGGTGCGCAGCCACACCGTCTCCACCGTGAAGCAGTCCACGGCGAGAACGCCCGTGGCCTGGTTCTGCAGGAACTGCTTCCAGTTCGGCCCCAAACGCCAAGGCGCCGGCCCGAGGCCATGGCGGCGCAGGAGCATCCTGATGGTCGTGGCTGAGACCACGATCCCAAGCTTGGCGAGCTCGCCTTTGATCCGGATGCACCCCACCGCGGGTTCTCCCCTCCGATGCCAAGCACCAGATCCCCGACCTCGTCGCAGATCGCAGGTCTGCCGCCGGCCGAGCGGTGGCGGGACGTCCACTTCCTTCAAACGAGATCCCATGGCTTGTGGCCGCCACGACGGATGAGAATGGTGCGCCCGGCCAAGCTCGGCTTTGCTTGGTGCAGTAGAGCCCGTAAACGAGATTGACGCGGGGGCCTTCCCGGCACCACGAACTGTTTGCTGCGA
>JBKPDO010000034.1:0-3498 GCA_046727955.1 bacterium
CGGCCGGCCGCTGGTGGTGAGCTTCTTCGAGTCGTGGTGCCCCATCTGCCGGGCCGAGCAGCCCGACCTGTCGCAGGTGGCCAGGGAGCTCGCCGGCCGGGTCGGCTTCGTCGGGGTCTCCAACCACGACACCGTGGCCGCGGGCCGCGCCTACCAACGCCGCTTCGGTGTTCCCTACCCGCTGGCCAACGACCCGTCCGGGCGGACGTGGGCCCGTTGGCGCGTGCCGTACCAGCCGGTCACGGTGCTGGTCGACACCCAGGGCCGCATCGCCGAGCGCTTCGACGGCGGCACCACCGCCGGGACCCTCCGCACCGCCTTGGCCTACCTGGTCGGCGAGTGATCCCGTGAAGGCTGCCTCGAAGCCGCCTGATCTCGCGGTCGGTCGGCCGTGTCAGACGCCGTGTCAGACGATGTTGTGCTCTCGAGCCACAGCCGCGGCGGGGTCGGAGAACCGGCGTACGTTGAACCCGCTGACGTCCAGGAACGGAGAGCGACCAAGGTAGAGGTCGCGGATGATCTCCCCGACCGCGGGTCCCATGAGGAAGCCGTGGCCCGAGAACCCCGTGGCGTACAGGAACCGCGACACCCCCGCATCCTCGCCGATGATCTGGTTGTGGTCCGGAGTGATCTCGTACAGGCCGGCCCAGCCGGTGGTCAGGCCAGCGTCCAGGATCGACGGGGCGCGGCGCTCGACCAGGGCGAACAGCCTCGGCAGCCAGTCCTCGGTCTCGTAGTCGAGGTTGAACCCCGGTTGCTCGTCCGGGTCGGAGAAGCCAAGGACCAGGCCGCGGCCCTCGCCGTGGAAGTAGAAGGTGGAGGGGAAGTCGATCGTCATGGGCAGGTGGTCCGGCAGGTCGGGGATCGGCTCGGTGAACACCACCTGTCGCCGGTACGGGGTGACCGGGAGGTCGACGCCTGCCATCGCCCCGATCTGTGCCGACCAGGCGCCGGCCGCGCAGACAACGGTGCTGGTGCGAATCGTGCCCGCATTTGTCCGGACAGCGGTCACGTCGCCGGCGTCGACGTCGACGCCGGTCACGGTGACACCGGTGCGCAGCGCCGCGCCGTGCCGCCGTGCCCCGGTGGCATACCCCAGTACCACCGACTCCGGAGAGGCCGTGCCGTCTCTGGGTGACCAGGCCGCGGCCAGGAGCCCGGCGGTGTCGATCAGCGGAGACAGCCCCTTGGCCTCGGACGGCTCGATCATCCGGCTTTGGACGCCCAGTGCGTTCTGCAGTGCCACGCCGTGCTCGAAGGCGGCCGCGTCCTCGGACTGCGAGATCAGGTACAGGTATCCCACACGCCGCAGGTCGATGTCCTGGCCCGGTCGCTCCGGAAACCGGGAGTACGCCTCCAGGCTGCGAAGCCCGATCTCGATGTTGGCGCGGTTGGTGAACGAGGAACGCACGCCGCCGACCGCCTTGCAGGTCGAGCCCGAGCCGAGGCTGCCGCGCTCGACGAGGACGACGCCCCCTACACCAGCCTCCGCCAGGTGGAATGCGCAGCTCGTGCCGATCACCCCACCACCGATGACGACCACCTCGGCGCTTGACGGAATCGCGTTCAGCGTCAGCGCAGGCTCCTTCCGTTCGCGACCCGACCTGAGCGTAACCCCTTCGCTTCAGGGGGTCACGGCGCGCCGGCCGCCGCGACCCGGTCCGGGTGGCCCCATGATGGGCTACGCTGCTGTCTCGGGAGGCCCTGGCGCTCGACGTGCCGGTTGGCCGAACCGCCCGCCGGGCGTACGGAGGCAGCGATGACCACGGTCGATGCCGACAGGTTGCGGTCCATGTTCCTGGCTTTCTTCGCCGAGCGCGGCCACGTCATCATTCCGAGCGCCTCCCTCATCCCCGAGGACGACCCCTCGGTCCTGTTCACGACCGCGGGCATGCATCCGCTCGTCCCCTACCTGCTCGGCCGGCCCCACCCCGCCGGCAAGCTGCTCGCCGACTGCCAGAAGTGCCTGCGGACCACCGACATCGCCGAGGTCGGCGACCCCGTGCACCTGACCTTCTTCGAGATGCTCGGCAACTGGTCGCTGGGCGCCTACTTCAAGCAGGAGTCGATCACCTGGAGTCACGAGCTCCTCACCCGCGCCGACCTGCTCGCGATCCCGCCCGAGCGGTTGTGGATCAGCGTCTTCGCCGGCAACCAGGCCACGCCCGCCGATGAGGAATCCGCCGGCATCTGGCGCTTGCTGGGGATCCCCGCCGAGCGGATCGTCTACCTCCCCGAGGAGCACAACTGGTGGGCGCTCGGGCCCGAGGGCCCCTGCGGTCCCGACACCGAGATCTTCGTCGACACCACCGGCGTCCCCTGTCAACGGGGCGCCGGCGACTGCCTGCCTGCCACGTGCGAGTGCGGACGGTTCGTGGAGGTCTGGAACAACGTGTTCATGACCTTCGAGCGCCGTGGCGGCGAGCTGCTCCCGCTGCCACAGGCGAACGTCGACACCGGCATGGGCCTCGAGCGGACGCTCACCGTCCTCAACGGCTCCGGCAGCGTCTACGAGACCCCGCCGCTCGACGCCGTCTACGACCGGATCGGCAGCCTCAGCCCCACCACCATCGACGAGCGCAGCTCCGGCCCGGAGCTGGTCAGGGCGCTGCGGATCCTCACCGACCACCTGCGCAGCGCCGTGTTCATCCTCGGCGACCAGCACGGTGTCCTGCCGAGCAACCAGGGTCGGGGCTACGTGCTGCGGCGCCTCATCCGCCGGGCCGTGCGCGCCAGCCAGACGTTGCGGATCGAACCCCAGCGCTGGGCGCGGACGGCCGAGCTGGTCGTCGAGCGCTACGGCTCGGCCTACCCGGAGCTGCGAGCCAACGCCGACCGGATCTCCAACGGGATCGTCCGCGAGTGCGAGCGGTTCGAGGGGACGCTGCGCCGGGGCACCGCGAAGCTGCGGCGCGAGATCGCGCGGCTGCGCGCCGAGGGCGGCGACCGCATCCCCGCCGACGTGGCCTTCCACTTGTATGACACCGATGGCCTGCCCATCGAATTCACCAGCGAGATCGCTCGCGAGGAAGGGTTCGACCTGGACGTCGACGGCTTCGAGCGACTCTTCGCCCAGCACCGCGAGCGCTCACGAGAGGATCGCGACCGGTCCTCGCGGTGACCATCGCGGCGCCGCGCCACGGGCGCCCTGACGGCGGCCAGCCCCCGCCCCCGAAGAGGCAGGGGTTGTCCCGTCGCACCTGGTTCCATACGATCAGCCAGCGCTCACGCGGGATGGTGGGCGTAGGCGGGTGGGGTGCGATGGGGCGGATCCGGCGCGACCTGACGGTGCTGGTGGTTAGCCTGGCGGTGTTTGCCGGCTGCGCGGTCGTCGCCGCCGACGGGCGGGTCGGCTCGGCCGAGCGGGCCGTGTTCCATGCCATCAACGGGCTGCCCGAGTGGCTGTACCGGCCGATGCTGGTCTTCCAGTACCTGGGGGTGCTGGCGGTGCCGCTGGTGGTCGCCGCGGGCGCGTTGGCGTTGCGGCGTTGGCGGCTG
>JBKPDO010000035.1:0-15543 GCA_046727955.1 bacterium
GACCCGGCGCGTGGCGGCGGTCCCGGGCGTGGCGGCGGTCCCGGGCGTGGCGGCGGCGCCCCGGCTGCTGGTGGTCGCCTGCGGCGCGATCGCGCGGGAGGTGCTCGCCGTGATCCGGCTGAACGGCTGGTCGAACGTGACGCTCAGGTGCCTGCCGGGCGAGCTCCACAACACCCCGCGGCGCATCGCCGAGCGGGTGGACGCCAAGCTGCGCGAGGCCGAGGCGGAGGGTCACTGGGACCGCGTGCTCGTCGCCTACGGTGACTGCGGCACCGGCGGAGCGCTGGACCGCGTGGTGGCGGCCCACGGCGTCCAGCGCCTCCCGGGCGACCACTGCTACGCGTTCCTCGCCGGCGTCGACGACTGGCTGGCGATGCACGAAGCGGAGCCCCGGACCTTCTACCTGACCGATTTCCTGTGCCGGCATTTCGAACGGCTCGTCGTCAAGGGTCTGGGGCTCGATCGGCATCCCGAGTTGCTGCCCGACTACTTCGGCAACTACCTCCGGGTGGTGTTCCTCACCCAGACCGGTGACCCGGCGCTGCTCAGCCGGGCGCGCGAGGCCGCCGCCTACCTCGGCCTGGCGCTGGAGGTCCGCCGCACCGGCCTCGGCGACCTGCGCCCGGCGCTCGAGCGCGCCGCGGGAGGTCCGGGGGGTCCGGGGGGCTCTCCAGCGAGGCCCGGGCCGGGGCACCAGGGCGACCGAGCAGGGCCGAGCGTAGCCCCTCGGTGGATGCAGGAGGAGCTGCCGTGAGCGACACCGTCCTGTCCTCGGCCAGCAAGGAGGTCGTGATCGGCTTCGACCGCCCGTTCGTGATCATCGGCGAGCGGATCAACCCGACCGGCCGCAGGAAGCTGGCCGAGGAGATGATGGCCGGCGACTTCTCGACGGTGATCTCTGACGCGCTGCAGCAGGTCGAGGCCGGCGCCCATGTGCTCGACGTGAACGCCGGCATCCCCCTGGCCGACGAGCCCGCGATCCTGGCGCAGGTGGTCGAACTGGTGCAGTCGATCGCCGAGGTGCCGCTGTGCATCGATTCCTCGATCGTGGAGGCGCTCGAGGCAGGCCTGGCCGTCTACCGGGGCAAGGCGCTGGTCAACTCCGTGACCGGCGAGGAGGCGCAGCTCGAGCGGGTGCTGCCGCTGGTCGCGCGGCACGGCGCGGCGGTCGTGGCGATCAGCAACGACGAGACCGGCATCTCCGAGGATCCCGACGTGCGCTTCGAGGTGGCGCGCAGGATCGTCGAGCGTGCCGCCGACCACGGCATCGCGCCCGCCGACGTCGTGGTCGACCCGCTGGTGATGCCGATCGGCGCGATGGCAACCGCTGGACGGCAGGTGTTCCGGCTGGTGCGGCGGCTCAGGGAGGACCTCGGCGTCAACACCACCTGCGGCGCCTCCAACATCGCCTTCGGCCTGCCGAGCCGGCACGCGCTCTCGGCGGCGTTCCTGACCATGGCGGCGACCTCGGGGCTGACCTCGGCGATCACCAACGTGCTCAGCGAGGACGTGCGGCGGGCGGTGGCGGCGGCGGACGTGCTGCTCGGCCACGACCGCGACTGCATGACGTGGATCGGTCGCTACCGCGAGGGCGGCGCGCCTCCTGGGGAGCGGGCCGACGGGGCCGCCGCCCGCCGCCGTGGCGGCCGGGAGGGCCGCCACCGCGCGGCGGCGCAGGAGCCATGACCCACCGGAGGGGTCCGGGGAACCCCAAGGGCCGGAGGGGTCCGGGGAACCCCCGGGGGGTCCGGGGGGCTCAAGAGCGAGGCCCGGGGCGGGTGCCAGGGCGCGAAGCAGGGCCGAGCGTTAGCCCCCCGGTGGATCAAGGGGTGCCCCGGTGAGTCAGGGCCCGGTGAATCACCCGTCCGAGGTGCGCGCCGTCTTCACCCCTTCGGGCAGGCGGGGCTCGTTCGCCGCCGGCACGAGCGTCCTCGAGGCCGCGCGGGCGCTCGGCGTCGACCTCGACTCAGTCTGCGGCGGGCGGGGGATCTGCGGGCGCTGCCAGATCGTCGTCAGCGAGGGCACGCACGCCAAGCTCGCCATCGAATCGCGCGCCGAGCACCTTACGCCGTTCAGCGAACCCGAGGAGCTGTACCGGACCAGGCGCGGGCTCGCGCCCGGCAGGCGGCTCGGCTGCCACTCGCGGCTGCTCGGCGACGTGGTCGTCGACGTGCCGCCGGAGAGCCAGCTCCACCGGCAAGTGGTACGCAAGGACGCCGACGCGCGGCAAATCGAGCTCGACCCGGTCGTGCGGCTGTATCACGTCGAGGTCGAGGAGCCCTCACTCGGCGCCCGCGGCAGCGACCTCGCCCGGCTGCTGGAGGCGCTGGCGCGGGAGTGGGGGCTGACCGGTCTGGACGCCGACCTGGCGGTGGTGCGGGCGCTGCAGGCAGCGCTCAGGAGCGGGAAGTGGGCGGTGACCGTGGCCGTGCACGACGGCTCGACGATCACCGCGGTATGGCCCGGCTTCCGCGACGTCGCGCTCGGGATCGCCTTCGACGTCGGCTCGACGACGGTCGCCGGGCATCTCTGCGATCTCGCCACCGGGGAGGTGCTCGCCAGCGCGGGCGCGATGAACCCCCAGATCCGCTTCGGCGAGGACCTGATGAGCCGGGTCAGCTACGTGATGCTGCACCCTGGCTCGGCCGGCACGCTGACCCGCGTGGTGCGGGGCTGTCTGGACGGCCTGGTCGCCGAGCTGACCGCCGAGGCGGGCTTCGAGCCGACCGACGTGCTGGAGGTGACGCTGGTCGGCAACCCGGTCATGCACCACCTCGCGCTCGGCCTCGACCCCACCGAGCTCGGCGGCGCGCCGTTCGCGCTCGCCACCGACCTGGCGCTGCGGCTGCGGGCGGCCGACGACCTGGAGCTCGGCGTGCACCCCGGCGCGCGCGCCTACGTCCTGCCGTGCATCGCCGGCCACGTCGGCGCCGACAGTGCGGGCGTCCTGCTGGCGGAGGCGCCCCACGAGCGCGACGACGTCTCGCTGATCGTCGACGTCGGGACCAACGCCGAGATCGTGCTCGGCAACCGCGACCGGCTGCTGGCGGCCTCCAGCCCCACCGGCCCGGCGTTCGAGGGGGCGCAGATCTCCGGCGGGCAGCGGGCGGCGCCGGGCGCCATCGAGCGCGTCCGGATCGACCGCGCGACCCTCGAGCCCCGGGTGCGCGTCATCGGCACCGAGGTGTGGTCGGACGAGCCCGCGTTCGCCGGCACGACGGTCACCGGGATCTGCGGGTCGGGGATCATCGAGGTGGTCGCCGAGCTGCACCTGGCCGGGGTCCTCGCCGCCGACGGAGTGCTCGACGGATCGGCCGCGGCGCGCTCGCCGCGCGTCGTCCGCGACGGGCGGACCTTCTCCTACGTGCTGTACGACGCGGCCGAGGAAGGCGGCCCCAGGCTGGTGATCACGCAGAACGACGTCCGCCAGATCCAGCTCGCCAAGGCCGCGCTGCACGCTGGCTGCCGGCTGCTGATGGACCGGCTCGGCGTGGACGCGGTCGACCGCGTGCGGCTCGCCGGAGCATTCGGCGCCCACGTCGACCCGGTCCACGCGCTGGTGCTCGGCATGGTCCCTGACTGCGACCCGGGGGCGGTCACGGCCGCCGGGAACGCCGCCGGCACCGGCGCGCGGATCGCGCTGCTGAACAGAGGGGCTCGGGGCGAGATCGAGGCGCTGGTGCGTCGCGTGGAGAAGGTCGAGACCGCCGTCGAGGCGAGGTTCCAGGAGCACTTCGTCGACGCGATGGCGATCCCGCACGCAAGCGACCTCTACCCGCGGCTCGCGCGGCTGGTGACGCTGCCGGAGCGGGCTGAGCGGGGCGAGCTGGGTCTCCAGAGCGCCCGCGGCGGGCGGCGGCGGCGCCGCCGCGGGACCGTGAGCGGCAACCACAGGAGCGCGACATGAGCACCGACACCGGACCGAGGGGCCGGCGGAGCGGCGGCCGCGAGGCACGCCGGGCCGCCCGACTGCACGCCGTCGCCGACAGGGTCCCTTTCATCACGCGCACGATGACGCCGCTCGAGATCCTCTCCTCCGAGGGCCTCGAGCTCATCGAGCGCAACGCCGACACCATCCTGGAGCAGGTCGGCATCGAGTTCCGCGACGCGGAGGCGCTGCAGACGCTGAAGGCGGCCGGGGCCGACGTCGAGGGGGAGCTGGTGCGCTTCCCCCGCGGCATGGCGCGCTCGCTGGTGCGCGCGACCGCGCCGCGGGAGTTCGTCCAGCACGCGCGCAACCCGGCGAACGACGTGCGGATCGGCGGCGACGCGACGGTGTTCGCGCCGGCCTACGGCTCACCGTTCGTCCGCGACCTCGACGGCGGTCGGCGCTACGGCACGATCGAAGACTTCCGCAACTTCGTCAAGCTCGCCTACTCGTCGCCGTACCTGCACCACAGCGGCGGGACCGTCTGCGAGCCGGTGGACCTGCCGGTGAACAAGCGGCACTACGACATGGTCTATGCCCACGTGCGCTGGTCCGACAAGCCGTTCATGGGCTCGGTCACGCACCCGGAGCGCGCGCGGGACACGGTCGAGATGGCGCGGATCCTGTTCGGCGCCGACCGGCTGGAGCGCGACTGCTTACTGCTCAGCCTGATCAACGCGAACTCCCCGCTGGTGTGGGACGCGACCATGCTCGGCGCCGCCAAGGTCTACGCGCAGGCCAACCAGGCCGTGCTGATGACACCGTTCATCCTCGCCGGCGCGATGAGCCCGGCGACGGTGGCGGGCACCGCGACTCAGACGCTCGCCGAGGCGCTCGCGGGCATGGCCTACATCCAGCTCGTGCGTCCGGGCGCTCCGGTGGTGTTCGGCTCGTTCGCGTCCTCGATGTCGATGCAGTCCGGCGCGCCGACGTTCGGCGCGCCGGAGCCCGCGCTGGTGCTCTATACCCTGGCGGCCTGCGCGCGGCGGCTGGGCGTGCCGTTCCGCAGCGGCGGCGCCCTCACCGCCTCGAAGGTCCCCGACGCCCAGGCCGCCTACGAGTCGGCGAACACCATGCAGCCGACGCTGCTGGCCGGCGTGCACTTCGTGCTGCACGTCGCCGGGTGGCTGGAGGGCGGCCTGGCGATGGGCTACGAGAAGTTCGTCCTGGACGCCGACCAGGCCGGGGCGTGGCACGCATTCGCCGCCGGCGTCGACCTGTCACCCAACGGGCAGGCGCTGGACGCGATCCGGGAGAACGGCCCGGGAAAGCACTTCCTGGGCTCGGCGCACACGCTCGCGAACTTCGAGTCGGCTTTCTACCGGTCGGCGGTGGCCGACAACAACTCCTTCGAGCAGTGGGAGCTGGAGGGCTCGCTCGACGCGGCCGCGCGCGCGAACGCGGCGTGGAAGCGGATGCTCGCCGAGTACCAGCCCCCGCCGATCGACGAGGCCGTCGACGAGGAGCTTCGCGAGTGGATCAAGCGGCGCAAGGCGTCCTTCCCCGACTCCAACGTCTGACCCGCCATCTGACTGGAGCGCCGGTCAAGTAGGCGGCGCAGCATGCAGCGCCGGACTATACGTGCAGCTCCTTGCCCTGCGCGCCGCCCCCGGTGGCCACCCAATCACCTCAAAACCGGCTACTTGACCGGCGCTCCAGCGGGGCGCGGTCCTATCCGCGTTGCCGCTCGCTTCGTTGCGGCTGCGATCCGGCGGGTGGAGGCTGCTCGAGCAGCGCCCGCGCGACGACCACGTCGGTGATCAGGCTGGTGGCATAGCCGCCCTTGAGCACCGCCCCGAACGCGGCGATCTTGTCGTGCCCGCCGCCGACCGCGATCACCTCGTCCACGGTGCGAAGCTGCCCGGCCGTGATGGTGATGCAGCGATCGGTGAAGTCGCTCGCGACCGGCTGCCCGTCGGCGTCGAGCAGGTTCGCGCACAGCTCGGCGCACGCGCCCCGCGCCCGGAGCAGGTCACGTTCGCGCTGGCTGAGGGCCAGGTAGAGCTGCGAGTGCGGCGGGTCCCACGAGCCGACGGCGACAACCGCCTTGGTGAGCTGGTTCCAGCGCCGCTGGGCCTCGGCGACCTGCGGCTGGCGGCGCAGTGCCTCGGCGGTGGCGAAGTCGGGGAGGACCTGCGGAGTGTAGATCGGGAACGCCTGGCCCCTCGAGACGCTGGCGACCCGGCGGACCAGCTCGATGCTGTTCTCCTGGACGTTGACGCCCAGCAGGGCGCCACAAAGCTGGACGACGGTGCAGCGGGCGAGCCGGGTGAGCGCTTCGGTCATGGCGGTGAGCGTGCGGCCGTAGCCCAGCCCGAGGATGTCCTCCTCGACGACCGTCTCGGTGAGAAGGTCCGCGGCGACCCGTGCCAGGTGGGCGCGAAGGTCGGTCTCGGGGTTCTCGGGAGTGTCGACGACGATCGCGTGGCGTAGGTGGTAGGCGCTACGGACGCGCTCCGACATCTCGGCGTCGATCTGTGCCGGCATGCCGACCTCGATGCGGACGATGCCGCTGGCGAGCGCCTGGTCGAGCAGCCGTGCGATCTTGAACCGGCTGAGCCCGAACTCCTCGGCGATCTCAAGCTTGGAGCGACGGTCGACGTAGAAGCGGCGGGCGACCGTCACCAGGCGGATCAGCTCCGCGGGGCCTACCCCATCGGCAGCGGCATCGACCATCTCCTAGTACCTCGCACATCTGAGCGGTTATGCGCTCATGCTCTCACGAAGCCCTTGACAGCGGCAATCACGGCCATTTTCAATACTCATACCACATACGAGCTTCGCTATGCTCAAATGAGCGGCCGTTCCCCACTCTGGAGGTGGGTCGATGCGAGATCGCGTTGCCGTAGGCGCCTGGCGCAAGATCACGTGGGCTCTTCTACTCGTTCTAGCTCTGGTCGCCGCCGCCTGCTCGGGTGCGGGCGGCGGCGGAGGTGGGGGCGGTGGCTCCGGTGGGAAGACCAGCATCACCGTCGCGACGGTCGCCAACCCGCAGATGCAGGACATCCAGAAGCTGGCCAGCGTGTTCGAGAAGGACAACCCAAACATCAAGGTCAACTTCGTGATCCTGCCCGAGAACGAGTTGCGCGACCGGGTGACCCAGGACATCGCCACCAAGGGCGGTCAGTACGACGTGGTGACGATCGGGACCTTCGAGGCACCGCAGTGGGCCAAGAACGGCTGGATCGAGAACCTCACCCCGTACACCCAGAAGGACGCCAGCTACGACGTGAACGACCTGATCCCCACGGTCGCCAGGGCGCTGTCCTACAACAACGGCCTGTACGCGGTCCCGTTCTACGGGGAGTCCTCGTTCCTCATGTACCGCAAGGACCTCTTCGACAAGGCCGGGCTGAAGATGCCGGCGCAGCCCACCTGGGACCAGGTCGCCCAGTTCGCCCGCAAGCTCAACGACCCCAAGAAGAACCAGGCCGGGATCTGCCTGCGCGGCCTGCCCGGCTGGGGCGAGGTGTTCGCGCCGCTCAACACCGTGGTGAACACCTTCGGCGGCCGCTGGTACGACATGAACTGGAACGCGCAGCTCACCGAGGCGCCGTTCAGGCAGGCGACGCAGTTCTACGTCAACCTCGTCAAGGATGCCGGTGAGCCCGGCGCGCCGAACTCCGGCTTCACCGAGTGCCTGACGAGCTACAGCCAGGGCCACGCGGCGATGTGGTACGACGCCACCGTAGCGGCCAGCCTGCTCGAGGACCCCAAGAGCAGCAAGGTGGTCGGCAAGAACGGCTACGCGCCGGCCCCGGTCAAGGACACCAGTTGGTCCGGGTGGCTGTGGGCGTGGTCGCTGGCCATGCCGTCCACCTCCAAGAAGAAGGACGCCGCCTGGAAGTTCATGTCGTGGGCCACCTCCAAGGACTACATCAAGCTGGTCGGCAACCAGCTCGGCTGGGCGCGGGTGCCTCCTGGCAGCCGCCTGTCCACCTACCAGATTCCCCAGTACAAGCAGGCGGCCGCCGCCTTCGCCGACCTCACCCTCAAGTCGATCGACCAGGCCGACGTCAGCAACGCCGGGACCCAGCCGCGGCCCTACACCGGCGTCCAGTACGTCAGCATCCCTGAGTTCCAGTCGCTCGGGACAGCCGTCTCGCAGGAGATCTCGGCCGCCATCGCCGGCAGGGAGACGGTCGACCAGGCCCTGGCAAAGGGGCAGCAGCAGGCCAACCAGGTGGCCAAGGAGGCCGGCTACCAGAAATAGATCGACTGTGCGGACGCTCCGGACGCGAAGCGTAACCCGTCCTGGATTGGAGGCGCCGTGACCGTCACCAAGGACCGCGCCAGGGACCGTGCGGTTGCGCTCAGGGAGCGTGCGGCAAAGGCAGCAGTGGAGCGCCGCAACCGCTGGGGGCGGCGCTCCCTGATCCTGCCGGCCATGCTCTACACGATCGTGGTCACCCAGGTCCCGTTCGTGATCACCATCTGGTACAGCCTGCAGTCCTGGAACCTGCTCCGGCCAGGCACCCGGCACTTCGTCGGCCTCGCCAACTACGGTTCGGTCTTCACCCAGACCGGTTTCCGGACCGCCGTCATCAACACGGTGACCTTCACCTCATCGGCCGTGATCTTCTCGCTGGTCATCGGCCTGATTCTGGCAACCCTGCTGGACCGGAAGTTCCGTAGCCGCGGCGTGGTGCGAACCCTGCTCATCTCGCCGTTCTTGATCATGCCGGTCGCCGGGGCACTGCTGTGGAAGACGACGATGTTCAACCCGGTATTCGGCATCGTGAACTTCGTGCTCAGACCCTTCGGCGTCGGCACGCTGGACTGGGCGAGCAAGTTCCCGATGCCCACGATCATCACGGTGGCGGTCTGGCAGTGGACGCCGTTCATGATGATCATCCTGCTGTCGGGGCTGCAGAGCCAGTCGAATGAGATCCTCGAGGCCGCCCGGGTCGACGGGGCCGGCAGCTGGCAGATCTTCCGCCGCCTGACCATACCCCACCTGCGGACCTACCTTGAGCTGTGCGTGCTGCTCGGCTCTATCTTCATCGTGCAGACGTTCGACTCGATCTTCATCATCACCCAGGGCGGCCCGGGTCAGGCCACCACCAACCTGCCCTACTTCCTGTACCTGCAGGCCTTCCGCCGCTTCGAGATCGGCCAGGCGGCGGCGCTGGCGATCGTCACCACCATCGGCACGATCATCATCGCGACCATCGCGCTGCGGGTGCTGTCGAACCTGTTCAAGGGAGAGGAGTTGGCGCCGCGATGAGCACTGTCGCCGAGCGAGCACCAGGCGGCGTCGCGGGCAAGGCCCGCCGCGCCCGCCGCTTCCGCGTGGGGGGGCTGCTGGTGCCGACACTCGCGTGGATCGCAGCCATCGGCTTCTTCTTCCCGGTGCTGTGGATGTTCCTGACCGGCTTCAAGCAGGAGGCCGACGCCTTCACCCGCACCCCCAAGCTGGTGTTCGCCCCGACCCTGGACCAGTACCGGGCGATCTTCGACCGTGACTTCGCCCCGTTCTTGATCAACTCCGCCACCGCCACCATCCTCTCGACCCTGCTGGTGCTGGCGCTCGCCATCCCCTGCGCCTACGGGCTGGCGATCAAGCCGGTCGAGAGGTGGCGCGACGTGCTGTTCTTCTTCATCTCCACACGGTTTCTGCCGGTGGTCGGCGCGATCGTGCCGATCTATGTCATCGCGCGCGATGCGCAGCTACTGGACACCGTGACCGCGCTGATCATCCTCTACACAGCGATGAACCTGCCGATCGCGGTGTGGATGCTGCGCTCGTTCTTCCTCGAGGTTCCCACGGCGATCATGGAGGCCGCCCGCATCGACGGGGCGAGCCTGCGCCAGGAGCTGGTGCGCGTCGTGCTGCCGCTCGTCACGCCTGGCATCGCGGCGACGGCGCTCATCTGCGTGATCTTCGCCTGGAACGAGTTCTTCTTCGCGGTGAACCTCACCTCCTCCCGGGCGGCGACCGTGCCGGTGTTCCTGGTCGGCTTCATCACCAGTGAGGGGCTTTTCTGGGCGCGGCTGTCGGCCGCGGCGACCATGGCCTGCCTGCCCGTGCTGCTGGCCGGGTGGATCGCCCAGAGACAGCTCGTGCGCGGGCTGACCATGGGAGCGGTGAAGTGAGGGCGGTGGTCATCGAGCGGCCCGGAACGGTCAGCGTCCAGCAAGTCGACGACCCGACCGCGGGACCCCGCGAGGTCGTCGTCAAGGTCGAGGCCTGCGGCATCTGCGGGACCGACCTGCACCTTCTCGAAGGCGAGTCGCCGCTGGCCCGCTACCCACTGATCCCGGGTCACGAGTTCTGCGGCGAGGTCGTCGAGGTCGGCCGGGGGGTCGATTACCTCGAGGTGGGGGACTTCGTCGCCGTCGACCCCAACCTGCCCTGCGGGCACTGCCGCTTCTGCAAGGCCGGACGGGAGAACCTGTGCGAGAACTACGAGGCGATCGGCGTCACCGTCCCTGGAGCATGCGCGGAGCTGGTCGCGGCACCGGCCGCCAACGCGGTCCTGCTCCCCGCCGACTTGCCCCGCGGGTGGGGCGCGCTGATCGAGCCGCTGTCGTGCGCGGTGCATGGGTTCGACCGGCTGGGCGCCAAGCTGGCCGACCGCTACCTGATCTACGGTGCGGGGACGATGGGGCTGCTCATGGCCCAGCTCGCCCAGCGGGCCGGCGCCGTCACGGTCGACGTCGTCGACCTCAAGGAGAGCCGGCTTCCCGTCGCCAAGCGGCTGGGGGCAGACCGCACCGCCACGTCAGCGGACGAGCTGGACCACCCGCAGGGCTGGGAGGTCGTGATCGACGCCACGGGGGTGGTCCGCGCGATCGAGGACGGCCTGCGACGGGTGTCGCGGGGCGGGACGTTCCTGGTGTTCGGGGTGACGCCCGCCGACGCGACCGCCACCTTCTCGCCCTTCCGCATCTACAACGAGGAGATCAACGTCATCGGCTCCATGGCGGTGCTGCACAGCTTCGAGCGGGCGCGCGACCTGCTCGCTGGCGGCGCGATCGACGCAGCCGCCATGATCACCCATAGCATGGCGCTGGACAGCTACGAGGCCGCGGTCGCGGCCTTCCGCAGTGGCGCCGGCCTGAAGGTCCAGGTGACCCCCCGGAGCGACGGCCAGGCGCAGTGACCGGCCTGGGAGGAGCACGATGGGGGACTTGGCGCTGGGGATCGATTGCAGCACCACCGCGGTGAAGGCGGTGGCATGGGACCACAGTGGCAAGGCCGCCGCCGAGGCCCGGGCTCCCCTCGAGCAGCTCCGCCTGCGGCCGTTGCACAGTGAGCAGCGGGCGGAGGATTGGTGGGAGGCCACCCAGCTGGCCATCGCCGGCCTGGTGAGCGCCGTCGACCCCGACCGTGTCGCCGGGATCGGCATCACCCACCAGCGCGAGTCGTTCGTGCCGGTCGACGAGGGCAACCACGCCCTGCGCAACGCCATCCTGTGGGACGACGTGCGCTCCCAGGCCCAGCTCGACGAGCTCGGTGAGCGCTTCGGGCACGACGAGTTGCACCGCCGCACCGGCCGCGGGCCGTCGCTGGCACAGGCGTCTTCGAAGCTGCTGTGGCTGGTGCAGTACGAGCCGGAGGTGGTCGCGCGGACCTACCGCTTCATGGACGTGCACGGCTTCCTGGCGCAGCGGCTGACCGGCAGGTTCACCACCAGCCTTGCCTCGGCGGACTCCTTCGGGCTCACCGACGTCGAGCGCGAGGCCTGGGCGGAGGACCTCATCGCCGCCATCGGGCTCGATCCCCTGCAGTTCTGCGACACCGTCAAGCCCGGCGAGGTCATCGGCGAGGTGACCGCCGAGGCGGCGCGGGCGACCGGGCTGCCGGCGGGCATCCCGGTGGTGGCGGGCCTCGGCGACGGCCAGGCGGCCTGCCTGGGCGCTGGCGTGACCTCGCTGGACCGGGCATACCTCAACCTGGGCACCGCGGTGACCGGCGGCCCGGTCGGCCACAGCTACCTCACCGACCGGTCGTGCCGGACGCTCTACGGCGCCGCGCCGGGCACGTTCCTGTTCGAGAACGTCCTGCGCGGCGGCCTGGCGACGATGAGGTGGTTCATGCGCCAGCTCGGTGACTCGCTCGAGGAGGCGGCTGACTTCGACCGCTACGAGGCCGCGGCGCGCGACATCGGGCCAGGCGCTGGCGGCCTGCTGCTGGTGCCGTACTGGAACCACGTGACCAGCCCGTACTGGGATACCACCGCGAGCGGGATCGTGGTCGGCTGGCGCCACGAGCACCGCCGCGAGCACCTGTTCCGCGCGATCGAAGAGGGCATCGCCTACGAGCACCGGCTGGCGATGGAGGGCATCCAGGCCGCCACGGGCGAGCCCATCCGCGAATACGTGATCCTCGGCGGCGGGTCGAAGAGCGACCTGTGGTGCCAGATCATGGCCGACGTGCTCGGCGCCACCGTCACCCGGGCGCACAGCGCGGAGGCGACCAATCTCGGCGCCGGGATCCTCTGCGCGGTCGGCGTCGGCTGGTATCCCTCGGTCGAGGAGGCTACCGCCGCGATGACCCACGTTGCCGGGAGCTTCCAGCCAGACGGCCGCGCCCGCGAGCTCTACGACGACCTGTTCGCCGAGGTCTACCGGCCGCTGTTCCCGGCGATCCAGCCGCGGCTCCAGCGGCTGTCGCAACTGCACGCCGGATTCACCGAAGGGAGGCGCCGGTCGTGACCACCGTCGCGATGCTGGGAGCGGGCGTCATGAGCTCGGCCCTGACATTCCCCCTGGCCGACAACGGCCACGACGTCCGCCTGGTCGGCACCCATCTCGACCGCGAGATCATCGACAGCGTGCGGGCCACCGGCGTCCACCCAGGACTGGGGCGGAAGCTTCCCGAGCCGGTCCGGCCGTACCAGGTCGAGGAGATCGAAGCCGGGTGCGACGGCGCCGCGATCATCGTGAGCGGGGTCAATTCCGCCGGCGTGCGCTGGGCGGGCCAGCGGATCGCCGAGGTACTCCGGCCCGAGATGGTGGTGATCGCCATCGCCAAGGGCATGGAGTCGAGCGACAACGGCGATCTCCGCCTCCTGCCCGACGTGCTGGCGGAGCAGGTGGCGCCCGGGTTGCGCGCGAGCGTCTCCTGGGCGGCGATCGGCGGGCCGTCGATCGCGGGCGAGGTGGCGGCGCGGCGCGACACCTGCGTGGTGTTCGCCGGCCACCAGCAGTCCGCGCTGGACCGCCTGGCGGCGACGTTCCGCACCGGCTGGTACCACGTCTGGACGTCCACCGACCTGGTGGGCGTCGAGGTCTGCGCGGCGATGAAGAACTGCTACGCGGTGGGGGTCGGCTTTGCCGAGGGAATCCTGGAGCGGCTCGGCCAGGCCGACAGCCCCGACCGCAACCACAACTACGAGGCGGCGCTGTTCGCGCAGGCGACGGTGGAGATCGGCCAGATGGTGCGGCTGCTGGGCGGACGGCCCGAGACCCCTTATGGGCTGGCGGGAGTGGGGGACCTGTTGGTGACCAGCACGGGCGGCCGCAACATCCGGGTGGGCCGCCTGGTGGGCGGTGGCCTGCGCTTCTCCGACGCTCGCGCGCGCATGGGGGACATCACCCTCGAGGGCGCGGCGGCGATCCGGGTCATCGGTGCGGCGCTGCCCAGGCTGACCGATCGCGGGATCGTCGGGCCGGAGGACTTCCCGCTCATGCGCCACCTGCATGCTGTGGTCAGCCGGGACCGGCGGCTGGAGATGCCCTGGCCCGCCTTCTTCGGCGGCGAGGCGGGGGCGGCGGTGGCCGCGAGGGAGGCGGCGGGGTGATCCTCGTCGCCGGAGAGGCCCTGGTCGACCTGACGCTGGCTCGCTGCGGAGAGGGCATGGGGTATCTGCCGCATCCCGGCGGGTCGCCGTACAACGTGGCGATCGGTCTCGGCCGGCTGGACGTCCCGGTGGCCTTCCTCGGCCGCCTCTCCACCGACGC
Organism: bacterium; assembly: GCA_046727955.1. GTDB lineage: Bacteria > Actinomycetota > CALGFH01 > CALGFH01 > CALGFH01 > DASVXQ01. Next base: position 13,838 of record JBKPDO010000035.1, read on the forward strand.
CTTTGGCCGGCTGCTGCGGGAGCACCTCCAGGCCAGCAGCGTCTCGCTGGCCTATCTCGTGGACGCCGCGGAGGCGACCACGCTGGCCTTCGTCCACCTCGGCGGGGCGGAGCCGGAATACTCCTTCTACACCGAGGGCACCGCCTCCCGGATGCTCCTCCCAGAGCACCTGCCCATGATCCCCGCCGGCGCCGCGCTGCATTTCGGCTCGTTTTCGCTGGCGCTGGAGCCGGGGGCCTCCACTCTGGAGGGGCTCATGCGCCAGGAGTCCGGCCGCCGCCTGCTGTCGCTCGACCCGAACGTGCGGCCCAGCCTCGTCGCCGACCGGGATGCCTATCTTCGGCGGCTGGAGGGCTGGGTGAGCCTGGTGGACCTGGTCAAGGTGAGCAGGGCGGACCTGGCCTGGCTGTACCCGCACCAGCCTGCCGAGGCGGTGGCGTCGCGGTGGCTCGCGCTCGGGCCCGCTCTGGTCGTGGTCACCTTGGGGAGCGATGGCTCGATGGCGGTCGGCGCTTCCGCGCGAGCTGGCGCCGCCGCCCCGCGGGTGGCGGTCGTGGACACGGTGGGGGCCGGCGACGCGTTCACCTCCGCGGCCCTGGCCTACCTGCACCTCCAGGATGCCCTCGACCGAAGCTCCCTCGAGGCGCTGGACGCGGCGCGGCTGGAGGTCCTCCTGACCTTCGCCAATGCCGTCGCGGCGCAGACCTGCACGCGAGCCGGCGCAGACCCACCCCGCAAGGACGAGGTCGACCTCGCCAGGCTCACCAGTTCGCTTTAGTGCCACGTTCGTTGGATTCGGTGCAGAGAGATGGGCTCCCCTACCCTCACAGCCTGGCCAAATGGTGCTCCGACCGACCCCGCGGCGAATGTTTCTGAAGGCCCGCCACCGGCCGCCCTTGCAGCGCAGCGTTTGCTGCAGGGTCAGTGCGTGGGTGCCGCCGGCGGGGGGCCGAGGGTCTCGATGCGAAAGCGCTCACCGGCTCGTGCCGCGCGGGCCATGTCTGGCGGTCCTGGTGGGGGCAGTTCGCGTGCCAGTGCGGGCCCGCCGGCCTCAGCCACGAACCGCTCAAACTGCGCCGGGGTCGTCAGCACCAGGCTGCGCACGGGGCCGTCGCTGGTGACCCGGAGCCAGTGCGGCACGCCCTTGGGCAGCAGCACGAACGTCCCAGGGCCGGCCGCGAAGACCTGCTCGCCGCAGTGGAACTCTGCCCGGCCGTCAAGGACGTAGATCGCCTCGTCCTCGGCGTGGTGGACGTGCACCGGCGAGGCGAACCCGGGCGGGTTGAGAAACTCGGTCAGGGTGTAGCTGCCAGCGGTGTCGTTGGTGCCGGCCTTGACCGTGACGAGGTTGCCGAAGAACCACAGCGCCTCGCCCTCGTTGGGGCCGAGCGCGTAGGCTGGACTGCCGTTATCCATCCTCTGCCTCCAATGACTATACGATATAACTATCGGATAAACATGGAGTATGGCAGAATGAGTGAGGCTGTCAAGGGCACACCACGCCCCTACCACTCCCCCCTGCGCCAGCAACAAGCCACCGCCACCCGCACCCGCATCGCCATCGCCGCCGCCGAGCTGTTCGCCACCCACGGCTACGCCCGCACCTCCATCGACCAGATCGCCACCCACGCCGGCGTCGCCCGACCAACCGTGTACGCCGCCTTCAGCGGCAAGCCAGCACTGCTCAAGCACGCCATCGACCTGCA
>JBKPDO010000036.1:0-15335 GCA_046727955.1 bacterium
TCCTGCGGCGGGAGGGCCTGTACACCTCCCACATCGTGGAGTGGCGCCGCGCCCGCGACGCGGGCGCGCTGGCGGCGCTTGGCCAGCCGCGGGGCCGCAAGCCGGCCAACCCGCTGGCCGGTGAGGTTGAGCGGCTGTGCCGGCGGGCAAAGCGGCTGGAGACCGAGCTGGACCGGGCCCGGCTGGTGATCGCCGCCCAGGGAAATCTCTCCGCGCTCTTGGAGGGGCTGCTGGCCGAGAGCGCCCACAACGAGCCCAAGCAGTGATCGAGCAGACCGTCGTGGAGTTGGCGCCGGTGGTGGGGGTCGCGGGCGCGTGCCGGGCGGTGGGCCGGCCACGAGCCAGCCACTACCGCCACCACCGCACCAGCCCGCCACCAGCCCGGCCCGCGGCAGGACCGCCCAGGCCGCCGCCGCGCGCCCTGGAGCCCGCCGAGCGCCAGCAGATCCTTGACGTGCTCCACAGCGAGCGGTTTGTGGACCAGGCCCCCGCCGAGGTGTACGCCACCCTGCTGGACGAGGGCGTCTATCTCGCCTCGATCGCGACCATGTACCGGGTCTTGCGGGCCGCCGGCGAGGTGGCCGAGCGGCGCCGCCAGGCGACCCACCCGCCCACGGTGAAGCCGGAGCTGGTCGCCGACGCGCCCAACCGCGTATGGAGCTGGGATATCACCAAGCTGCTCGGCCCGGCCAAGTGGACCTCCTACTACCTGTACGTGCTCCTCGACATCTCCGGGCCGCTACGCGGTCGGCTGGATGGTCGCCGAACAAGAGTCCGCGGCACTTGCCGAGCGGCTGCTGGACCAGACCATCGCCAAGCAGCACATCAGCCGTGACCAGCTGGCCATCCACGCCGACCGCGGTTCCTCGATGGCCTCCAAGCAGGTCGCCCAGCTGCTGGCCGATCTGGGCGTCACCAAGTCGCACTCCCGCCCGCACGTCAGCAACGACAACCCCTACAGCGAGAGCCAGTTCAAGACCCTCAAGTACCGCCCCACCTTCCCCGACCGGTTCGGCTCGATCCAGGACGCCCGCGCCTTCTGCCAGCAGTTCTTCGGCTGGTACAACTTCGCCCACCATCACTCCGGGATCGGGCTGCTGGTCCCCGCCGATGTCCACGCCGATGTCCACCACGGCCGCGCCGAGCAGGTCCGTGCGGCCAGGGCCGAGGTGCTCACCGGCGCCTACGCCGCCCATCCCGAGCGGTTCGTCCGCAAGCCACCCGAGCCGCCGAGGCTGCCGACGACGGCGTGGATCAACCAGCCCGAGACACAGGAGGCTGCCCAGTAATCCCCTGACGTTGGTGCCTCATACAGGTTGACAGCTTCCGTCGCCGGACTCGTCATCACGTTGCTCACCGCGCTTATGATTCCCAGGCCCACAGCCCTGGCTGATCATCGACGGAACGGTCCTCGGAGGCTTCATCGCACCCCAGTGGCGTCGGACGCACTGACCAGGACGGCCCCAGGGTCGGCAGACACACTCTGCTATCCCCTGCCCTGGGGTCTCCTCCAGCATCCGGGGGGAGGAAAGGAGCGCTCCATGCGCAAGCTGCTCACCAGCACCCTGGTCCTGGTCCTCGGCCTGCTGGTAGCTGGATGTAGTGGCCACGCGGAGGGCGACAAGGCGTCCGCACCGGCCACGAACGCACCTACCACCGCGACGGCAACCGCTGTGACCTTGCCGCCCTCTCCACCCACCACCAAAGAGCCTCATGCGTGGGTGCATAACTTCATCCCTCGGCAGAAGGGGGGTGTTGATGTCGATCAGACCCTCGCCCTGATCAAACGTCTTGACCCTCGGGTCTTGCGCAAGAAGGCGGACCTTCCTTGGACGATTACGCTGTGCGCCACAGACTGCGGCAACCCGCTCGAACTAGGGCAGACCAATCCTGGCCTTTGCTATACGTCCCTTGAGATCGACCGCATTCGCAAGATCGCACCGCAAATTGGTATTCCCTTCCACTACTTGCTCGCCGTGGTCATGGTCCATGAATACCAGCACTGTTTCACAGAGGATGATGAACGCGCGAGCGTACGAGCGGAGCTTGCCTTTGAGGCAACCTGGCCCAACAGTACCTATCGCGTCCGTGCAGAGCGGATGAGCCGCCACGCGCTCACCTACATTGATGCAGAAGGGCACTGGCGTGACTGACTATCGGTACTCACCAAGGCACAGGCCACTCAGTACGCACCGTCATGGAATGGGAACTCACCCGATGAAGCGCATCATCAGCCTGGCACTGGGTATTGGCCTGATCGTGGTCCTCAGCGCAGGGGCAATGCGCCTGTACGATCAGCAACATCCCCTCGGCAAGCCACTGATGGGCGAACGTGTGGCGAAGCCGGTGCGGGTACAGCCCGGGCAAGCCGGCTTCAGCGCCACGGCGGCGAAGCATCTGCGCCATCCCCGAGTCTGTGAGGCGGCCTTTCGGGCCAAGCCACAGCCAGTCAAGGCGCGCAAGGCGGTGGCGCGCCCGGGCCGCAGGTAGCGGTCCAGCGGGACGCCTGCCCTGTGGCCGAACGGGAGCGAGCGGGGACGACGGCCCTTGCCCAGCACCGTGACGACCACCAGGTCGAGGTCCACATCAGCGAGCTTGACGCCAGCCAGCTCGCCACGGCGCGGGCCGATGTCCAGCAGCAGCAGGATGATCGCGGTGTCGCGGCGGGCCTCGAAGTCGCGGCCGTCGCACGCCTTGAGCAACCGGCGTAGGCCGTCGTCGGGCACGACCGGGACGGGCTGCTCGGGCACGATCGGCGGCCTCATGCGCGCCATGGGGCTGGCGTCGATCTCCTGTTCCTCGACCAGCCAGGCGTACAGCACGCGGAGCGCCTTGTGGTAGGTCCAGGTGGTCACGGCGGCGCGGCGGCCGAGCAGGTCGCCGATGAACGCCTCCAGGTCGGCGCGCTTTGCGGTGACCAGCTCCTTACCCCGGGCCTGGAGGTAGCGCTCGGCCTGGCAGACTCCGGCGAGGGTCGGCCGCCCGGGTCCCGGGCGGGCTGTCAAGGTCGTTCGTCCTCGCTGCGCTGCGGGCGCTGATGGGTTTACCCTCAGCTGTGGGTCTCCCCGGGGAACGCTTCGGGCGCTTGTCCCTCGAGGACTTTGTGGAGACGGCGTTCCCGGGGATGGCCCTGGAGGCCTGACGCCCAAGAGGGTGTCGTCCCGCGAGGACTGGTCCATCAGCACGGCGCTGTGCCTCCGTCGGATCGGCCGACTTCCCCACGACCACTTCCCCAGATGGGAGGCGATTGTGCTCGGAGTTGGCATCGACTGGGCCGAGGAGTTCCACGTGGTCGCCCTTGGCTGGCCAGACCAAGGCGTCATTGAGATCGCTCGGGTGCAGCACAGTCCGGCGGCGGTCGCCGCGCTGGTTGCCAAGGTCGCGCGACTGGAGCCGGACCCGGCAGAGGTCAGGGTCGTCATCGAGACGCGCCATGGGTTGCTGGTCGAGCGCTTGGTCGAGGCCGGCTACGTCGTGGTGCCGGTCAACCCCGATGTGATCGCGCGGCGGAGGGGCCGGCCAGAAAGAAGGACGACGCGGAAGACGCTCGCATCGCCTGCCACATCGCCCTGGACCGCTTTGCGCCCCTCAACCCGCTGATCCCGCACGGCGAGACCGCCGGTGAGCTGCGCGCCATCGCCCGCGACGACGAGCGGGCGAACCGGGACGAGCGGCGGCTGCTCAACCGCCTGCGCGCCGATCTCATCGTCGTCTTCCCGGCCGCGCTGGCCGTCGCCGGCGATGACATGGCAGCGCCGACCTTCCCCGGGGATGCTGCAGCGCTGGCCCACCGCGGAGGCCCTCGCCAGCGCCGCTCACGCGGAGCTGGTGGCCTTTGCCCGCGCCAACCACAGCCGTTTCGCGGAGCGCTTCGCCGACCGCGTCCAGGCTGCTTGCGCCCACGACCACTTCGTCGCGCCCGACTACCTGGTCCGGGCCAAGAGCGACAGCATCCGGCTCGACGCCGCGCAGCTGCTGCTCATCGGCGGGCAGCGCCGGGCGTGGCAGCGGCGCATGGGTGAGCTGCTGCTGGGTGCACCTCGGCGCGGCAAGGCCAACAAGCCCGTGGAACACGAGCCGGGGCAGGGATTCCCTGGCGGCGAGATCTACCTCAGCTTTCCAGGCCTGGGTGACCGTCTCGCCGCCAGGGTCGCCGGTGAGCTCGGCGACCACATCGAGCAGTTCTCGACGCCGAACTCGCTGCAATGCTATGCGGGCAAGGCGCCCGTGACGCGCCGCTCCGGCAAGAGCGAACTCGTGGTTGCGCACCGGCTCGCCTGCAACCGCCACCTGGCCGACGCGGTGCAGCTATGGGCCTTTAGCCGGAAGTTACGTGGCTCGCGGATGTGCGACTTGCCCGCTGAGCAGGGATTTTGAGCTGATGAGGAGGGTCGCGTTCTGACTACATCAGTCCGGTTTGCGTCACTTTCTGTGGGCGTTCGGCGGCATTGGGAACCCCATCCCACCCCAGAGCCGAGTGCGGAAGCAACTCTTTCTGACTACACCCTGGACTCGTCTGAGCACTGTTTCAGCAGGTAGACGTTCGTTTTCAGCCCTCATCACTCACGTAACTTCCGTTTAGCAGCCTTCGGCGCTCCGGGTGGGCGCGCGAGTTCTATGACAGCCAGCGAGCCAGGGGCAAGGGCACCAGGCAGCGCTCAGAGCGCTCGGCAACCGCTGGCTCGAACTGCTGTGGCACTGCCTCCGCAAGGGCGTCCGCTACGACGAAGCGGTCCACGTCGCCAACCGGAACCGGGCGCTGGGAAGCATCGCGGCAGCCGCCTGATGCGTGGGGGTAGTTGACGGCCCCGCCAAGGCGACATCGCCGATGAACTCCAGGGCGCGGCAGCCGCCGACTAGACGGGGTGGTTGACAGAGGGTGTCTCCACCTTGACCCCGGGCCGGGCCGGGTGGTCCGGAGACACCGGTCGGGCGTTCCGCCCGACGCGCAGCGGCCCCCGCCGGGCGAGGGCGCTGCCGCGTCGGCTGACCAGCGCGTGTGACGCTCCATTGCCGCACCCGGCCGCCTTGGCCGTGACGATCCGTTCGCGCTCCCGCTAAGGAGCGTGACGATCGGCACAGGGCGGGCGGTCAGCCAGGACAGCTGTGGGGGCCGCAGGAGCCGGTGGCGGCCACGAAGAGTATCGCGGCCAAGCCGAGGGCAGCACCCCAGCGGGCGGGCACGCTGAGGGCGTCGTCTCGCAGCCACGCCTTGGCGGCCGACCAGATGGCCAGTACGCCAAAGCCGAGGCCGGCGAGGCTGACCAGGGCGAACACCACGGCCGCCCAGGTCGCGCCACCGGCCAGGCTGCCGGCGACCAGTGCCCGCACCAGGGCGGAGATCGCGGCCAAAGCCAGGCCGCTCAGCCCCGAGGCGAGGGCCGTCCGGTCGGGCGCCACCGTCCGGGATCTCCTCCGCGTGCACTCATCGAGCAATCGTAGCGGTGGCGTACCTGCTGCCTCGTGCCGAGGCGACGCGTGATGTTCCGGTCGTCACTGCAAGCTGAGCCCGTGACGATCTGTTCTGCTCGCAGCGAGGCCGAACGTGATGATCCGCCCGTCACGCTCGGCGAGGCCGTGACGATCCGTTCTACCCAGGGCGAGGGGGAACGTGATGATCCGCCCGTCACGGTAGGTGGAGCCGTGACGATCCGTTGCGCTCGGCACTGGCGGCGGCTGTGACGATCCGAGCAGCACGCGCCCGGCCCGAGGCTGGTCGGGCCGGGGCGTGACGGTCGGTTCATCTGTGCTAGCGGCCGTACTTTGCGCGCAGGGCCTCGGCCTTGGCGCGGCAGGCGGCGGCCTCGTGGGGGAAGGTGGTCGCGGCGGCCTTGGGAGCAGCGCCGCGATGATGCGCCGGATGCGGGCCAGGTCGTCGGTGGTGGCGCCGGGCCGGTGGCCGTTGGCGCCGCCGGGCGGCGGCCGGTGCTGCCGGCGCTGCTCGTGGCGCCAGTCCTGGCGTCCCTGCTGGCGCTGGCCGGCGCCAGGCCGGTCGGAACCGGCGCCCCTGTGGCGCTGCTCGTGGCGGTCGGAGCGCCAATCCTCGCGCCGGTCCTGGCGCTGGTCTTGGCGGCCGGTGCGCTGCTGGCCGCTGCTGTGGCCGGTGTCCTGGCGCTGGCGGGCGCGGTAGGCGGCCTGCTGGCAGGCGCGCGAGCAGTACACGCGCCTGCGGCCGGGGTCGTCGGGCTGCTCGAACGTGCCGCCGCAGCTCGGGCAGGTCCGCCAGATCGTCGCGGCGCTCACCGCTCCCCCACCTCCTCACCCGGCCGCTGCCCGTTGGCGTGGCCGGGGTCGAGGAGGGTGGGGTCGGCCCGGAACTCGGCGAGCAGGGCCCGGCCGTAGCTGGGGCTGACCTCGGCGGCCTCGGCGAGCCGGGCGCCGGTGACCGGCTGGCCGGCTGCGACCAGGGCGTCATAGGCGCGCCGGGCGCGCACGCGCTTGCTTTCCTGCTCGCGCCGGCCGCCCGGTGCGGCAAGCCGGTACCTGGCGCCTGGGCGGTGTCGCTGGGGAGCTGAGTGCGGTACAGCAGGCTGAAGACGGCGAACGAGCCGAGCAGCCACACCGGGGTCGCGCCGGCGGTCACGTCGCCGACCAGGATCGGCGGGGTGACGGCGACCCGCAGCACGGTGGACAGGGCGACGGAGGCGACCAACAGCACCCACGACAGGCGCAGCACGGCCAGGTGGCCGAGCCGCTTGGCCTCCAGCACGCTGACCTCCATCGCCAGGGCCAAGGCCTCCGTGCCAAGCGGCCACAGCTCGGGGATCGCCCGGCCGCCGGCGCGGGCCGCGTCGACCATGGCGCCGTAGGACTCAAACGCCCACCGCGACCTCGCCACCCAGCTCCTCACCATCGGCCGCCACGAGCGCGCCAGCTACGCGCACCGCCCGTGGGCGGGGGTCGACTGGGAAGCCTACCGCGCGTCGGTGCCGCTGCCGGGCCGCGCCGGCCCCTGGTCCCGTCCGGATGGTCGAGGTCACCGACTCGAGCCCCACCGCCGTGGTCGCCCTTGCCGAGGGCATGCCGCACGCCTCGGGCTGGTACACCGAGCTGCACCACGACCAGGGCGGCCTGATCATGTCCGACGCGCCCGCCGAGATCGCCGGGGCACTGGACTTCCTCGACCCCGCACGGGGGCGCGTGCTCATCGCCGGCCTTGGGCTTGGCATCCTGCCCGCGAGGCTGCCATGACGAGCCGAGAACCCACATCAAGCATCGGCCGCCCGCCCCAGCCCGCCCTGTTCGACGAGAAGGGCACGCGCCGACCAGATATGCTCCGCCCGCAGGCAGCCGAGGGAGGAGAAGCGTGGCCAAGGCGGCATTGGTCCTCTCGATCGTCGCGATTCTCATTGCTGCCTGGAGTGGCTGGAGCGCCCACCGCTCGGCGCAAAGCTCGGAGAGCTCTGCTCGTAGCGCCGCCGAGGGGTTGGAGCCGGACCGCGACCGGCGCCACGAAGAACGCACCCCACATCTCCCGCTGCTCTATGACCGACAAGTCGGCAACAGCGAAGCTCTCTGGCTCCTCAACAACAGCCGGGAGAGCTATCAGGTGCGGCTCGCCCTTCTCCCTCGTGAGGAGGGAGGTCCGGTCGAGGCCCTCCACGTGGCAACGAACAGCGGCGGAGTGGCTGTGGTCAGGGAGGGTAACGAGTTCGAACTGGAGGCGCCGCTGGCGGTTGGGGGCAAGCAAACTCCTCCGCTTCGACAGGACTCCCAGCCTGCGCGCCGGCATCGTGCGGATTCGGCTCACCTGCTCAAACGAGCACGGTAAATGGGTTGTCCCTGCGGAAGCCGAGATTCCGGCGAGGGTGCCCCGCGGACAGAGACGCCACGAGCAGTAGTCCTCGAAGGCTTCTGGGGCGCCTCTGGTGGTGGCTGGCCACGCTGCCGCTGCTCGACCTGGGAGGCGTCCTGTGACCTCCAGCAGGGCGCGACGGCGGGCAGGGCAGCGCGCCCTCGACGTCCTGGAGGCCGGCCCGGCGACCGCGTGCACGCGCGTACCGTTGCCCTTGGAAGCCGACCACGACCGGGGGAGGCGTCCCACGACCAGCCACCGCGCCAAGCACCCGACTCCGGCCGGCAAGGCCGAGGAGTCGCCGATCCACGGGCCCGGCCGCGGCGGTCGCGACCGGCGGACCGCTGCGGAGTACGCGCGTGCCCTTGCTCGAGAGACCGAGGTGTCGCTCCGGCGCGACCCGAGCCGCTGGAAGTGGCAGCGGTCGAACGAGCTCCCGAAAAATCGCAGCACCGAGCCCGAGGCTACGCCGTGACGAGCCGGCGGGGCAGGCGGCTGCTGCGGCGCGGGCGCAGAGCACGAGGGCGGCCCGGGAGGGCGCACAGCAACACCCGAGCACTGGAGAGGTGCCCGACGCCCTTAGAGCCCGCCAGCGGGAGCGCCACGGGCCACCGAGCCGGCCCGGCCGCCGCTGCGGCTCATCCGCGGCGAGGCCACGTGGCCGCCCATGCTGAAGGCCCTCGCACCGGTCCGGCAGGGGGCGCCGTCTCGTACGCCGGCTGGAGGCGCCTACCCCCGCCGGATCGCCTCAAGCAGCTCGCCGAGGAGCTTGCGGGCGTCCGCGTAGTGCTTGCTGGCAGCGTCCCGCGCGTCGCTGAGGTCCCGCTCACCGAGCACGTCGCTGGCGAGCCGCCTATCCCAGATGAGGGTGTTGGCCGTGGCTGCCTCGAGGTCACGGGCGAAGTCACACACCCGCTTGGACGGATCGCTGGCAGCCAGGGTCAGGAGCGGGATGCGGGTCCGCTGCCAGCGGTCCTCGAGCGCGGTGAAGATCTGCTTGGATTTGTCCTCGGTGGCGAACAAGCCGAGCGGATCCGGGGTCGCGTCGGTGAGGAGCGCCTGGACCTCGGCGAGGAGCTCGGCGGTCCGCTCGCGCCTGCGGTCCCGCTCCATGCGCCGCTGTTGGCGGCCCTGGACTGACACGCCGAGGACACTACCGGCGAGTGCGAGCAGGCCACCAACGCCGGTCTGCACCAAGGGTCCCCAGTCCGTCGCCACGCCGCCGCCTCCTCGTCGTGATCGCGGAAGCATACGACCCGCGGGGCGGATTATCCGAAACGCTCCGCACGTGGGCTGCGCCTCAGGTGGTGGCCAGCGCCCAGGCGCCGTCGCAGCGGGTGAGGCCGTGCTCGACGCCGTCGAACCCGGCGGCGACCGCGTCGGCGATGCCCTGGGCGCCGAGCCGAGCGCTTGCTCGCTCGCGCTGGGCAGCCTTCCTCGTGACGCCAGGCACCATCCTGCGGTGGCACCGGCGCCTGGTCACGCGCAAGTGGACCCAACCCTACCGTCGAGGCGGCCGTCCGCCACTCGCCGAGCACGTAGTGGTGCTGATCCTGCGGCTGGCCCGGGAGAATCCTCGCTGGGGTTACCGGCGCATCCAGGGTGAACTGAAGAAGCTCGGGGTGTCGGTGTCGGCGACCATCATCCGCACGGTGCTGCTGGGCGACGGGCTTGGGCCCGCGCCCCGACGGGCGTCGGTCACCTGGCGAGCATTTCTGCGGGCGCAGGCCTCGGCGATCCTGGCTACCGACTTCTTCACCGTTGAGACCGTGCGCCTCACGACGCTGTACGTCCTGTTCAGCATCGAACTTGGGACGCGCCGGGTTCGCCTGGTCGGGGTCACCGATCATCCGAACGGACCTTGGGTGGTCCAGCGGGCGCGGGAGCTGTCGACGGATCGTAAAGAGGGCGCCATCGTGCCGCGGTTTCTGATTCATGACCGTGACAGCAAGTTCACCCGCGCCTTCGACGACGTGTTCGCCTCCGACGGCACCAAGATCATCACGACGCCGATAAGGGCGCCGAATGCCAACGCGTTCGCCGAGCGGTGGGTGCGGACGGTACGGAGGAGTGTCTGGATTGGATGTTGATTTGGGGTCGGCGTCACCTTGAGCGAGTGCTCGGCGAGTACGTGCGGCACTACAACGACCAACGGCCGCACCGAAGCCTTGCACTTCGCCCGCCGATGGGCATCGACCCCGGATCCGCGCCGTCCGCTGCCGCGGTCATCGATAGGGTTCGGCGTCGGGATCGTCTCGGAGGTTTGGTGCATGAGTACTACCAGGCCGTGGCATGACGTTCTGGGTTTCTGAACCCTACGCGCTGATCGCCAGATGCAATAGTGCCTCTGGAGATCCTCGCGCTCGGCGGCCAGCTCCGGCACTGCGCCGCACCACGAGGGCCCGGAATCGGATAGTGCGATCCGCCGCCCAGGCCGCCGGCAGTCGGCGCCTATGCCGACGGTGGGACGATGGTCATGGTGAGCTGGTCCACCAGCGCGCGGATGCTGGACTCCGGGTAGCGGCGATGACCACCAAGGGTCCGCAGGTACGGCAGCTTGCCGTCCTTGGCCCAGCGGGCCACGGTCTTGGATGAGACCTGCAGCAGCTCGGCGACCTCGGCACCCCGCAGGTACCGCTCCCTTGACCCAGATGACTGGTTCGTCACGGACACGGGTCGCGTGGACATGGGCTGGTCCTTCTTGTTTGTGCTCCTGCGGCCCACAGTACCCTTTGCGTTGAGCAAGCGCCCGTTCAGATGGCCACGGTCGGGCGCCGGTGCCCGTTCGAGTTTCTGAACCCAACGCGCGTCCGAGCGCCGGCGGGCACGCCTGGCCGGGCTTGGCTTCGCCACACTGGAGGCCTACCTCCAGGATCGGTATGTCGCCCGTGGCTGGTCGGTGCGGCGGCTGCGCGCCGAACTCGGCGTCGGCCATGGCTGGCTGGACAAGCAGCTGGCCCGGCTCGGACTACGAGCCTGACCGGAGGCTCAGCAGATCTGCCGTGGGGTGCGGGTCGGCGCTCGCGACACCAACCTTTGGCGACCCATGGCTGAGCACCACGGCGGTGCTTTGACCAACAGCGATCGCCGATGACCCTCTGGTCGTGATGCCGCTGGACCACGCTGTCGAGATGCCCCATGGCCGTCGCACCTCCTGGAGAGGCCGCTGACAGGATCGTGACAACGATCTGACAATGGCGGCGCGGTCTGTCCCGGAGTCGGGCTACCGTCCGCGGCGCACTGCGACCTCGTGCCGCAGCACGAACAGTTCCGCGTTCTTCGCGCCGAGCGCAGCACCAGCATCACCAGACATCCCACCGCTTGGCGGAAGATCAGACAGCGCAGTCGTGGCGCTCTCCACCGATCGACTGGGTCAGAGCCTTCCATGGCGAAACCGCAGCTCGAAGCCCATAGCCGACTTTCTGGCACCCACACAGTCAAGACCTCCGAAACGCGCATCGCGCATCGGTGATGTGATGTGCCACAAGCCGGATGCAGCCAACCTACCAGGCCTACGATCGGGCATGGCTCATGGCGAGAGGCGACGACGCTGGCACTGGCTCCGGGTGCGGCGGGTTGCGCTCTGCCTGGCAGCGGCGGCGCTGGTCGCCGCTACGATCGACCTGCCGGCCGAGTACCGCGACTACGTCGCCGCGCGGCTGCTGCTGGACGCGGTGCCGAATGCGCCGTTCCACCTGCCCGCCACGGCCGCCAACCGCCCGGCGGCGCGCACCATCCAGCTCCAACCCGGCCAGGGCCAGGCGGCCACCACGACAGCCGCCTCGCTGTGGCTGCCCACCCACGGCAGCCGGCTGCCCGGCATCGTCATCGTCGTCGGCGCCGCCCCGCTCGGCCGGCAAGACCCCCAGGCCGTGCAGCTCGCCCGCGCCCTGGCAGGGGCGAGCCGGGCGGTCCTGGTGCCCGACCTGGCGCTGCGGACCAGCACGCTCGACACCGCCGACCTGCAGCGGATCACCGCGGCGTTCGACACCCTCGCCGCCCTGCCCCGAGTGGACCCCCAACGCGTCGGGCTGCTCGGGATCTCCTGGGGCGGGGCGCTCGCCGTCGTCGCCGCCGCCACCCCGCCGCTTGCCGCCAAGGTCGCGTTCGTGGCCACCTTCGGGGCCTTCTACGACCTCGCCGACCTGGCCGGCGCGGTCGTCACCGGCGCCACCATCTACCAGGGCCGCACCGTCCCCTGGCACACCATCCCCGAGGCCCAGGCGCTAGTGCGCACGAGCCTGTTGTCGCTGCTGGCCCCGGCGCAGGCCAGCGCCGTGCAAGCCGCGCTCGCCGACGCCAACTCCACTGTCCCGGTCCCGGCGAAGCTGCCCCCAGCGGCGCGGGCCGTGGTCGCGCTGCTGACCAACCGTGACCCAGCCCAGGTCGCCCGCCTGGCCGCCGGCCTGCCCGCGTCGATCCAGCGGGTGCGGCAGGCGTTCTCCCCCGCCTTCCACCTCCAGGGGCTCCGCGCGCCGCTGCTGGCGCTGCACTCCACCGACGACCCGGCCGCCCCGTGGACGGAGTCGGCGCTGCTGGTCGCCGCCGCCCGTGCCCACGATCCCGGCGGCGCCCGGCTCACCCTGGTCGGCGTCTTCAGCCACGTGACCCAGCAGCGCTCGCTGGTCGCCCCGAGCAGCCTGCTCGACGACTGGCGGCTGGTCCGCTACGTCGCCGGCCTGCTCCAAAGCCACCGCCCGGGCGCGTGAGCGGAGCGTGCGCCCAGCCTGGCGGGAGGTGAGCTGCCGCCGGCAGCGAGCTGCTGCGGATCGACCCCCTCCCGCATGTGACCGCCCGGCCCGCCGCGACCCGCCGCGACCCGCCGCGACTGCACCACGTTGGTCCTGCGCGGCCGCAGGTCTGCCGGTATGGCGCTGTTGCGTTCCGCCAGCTCGCGGCATGCTAAAGCTAAAGCTTCGCCCTTCCCGGGATCAGATCGCCAAGGCCAGCTCGTCGAACGCGACCGCCACCCGCCCGCACCCAGGCTCCTCGACCGCCAACTCGTCGTCGCCGCGCCGAACGTTCTGCACGAACGCATGCCCGGCGATCACGATCCTGCCGCTACGGTCCTGCTTGCGCCCCGGCATCGGCCCTAGCCGCGCCGTCAACCGGCGGCCGTGTCCGCCTCGACACGGTTGTTGGCGTACTGGTCGGTTCGATGCCCGGCCGCTGGCGCCAGCTCCTCAAGCACGCCCGGGTACAGCGGCGCGTGGTCGGTGACGCCCTCGACCGGGTGACCTTGGTCGTGCCGATCGCTTGCTCGAAGAACCGTCGGGCTGCCTTGCTGTCGCGCCGCGGGACGACGAACACGCCGACGACCTGGCCGGACTGGTCGACGGCGCGGTAGACATACCGCCACCGGCCAGCGACCTTGACGCAGTCACGGTCTCGTCCACCTGCCAGCGGTCTTCGACACGATGCCGGCACGGCCTGGCGGCGTCGGCCAGCAGCGGCGTGAACCGCTGCACCCACGGTAGACCGTGACGTGGTCGACCTCCACGCCCGCTCAGTGAGGAGCTCTTCGACGTCGCGGTCGGACAGGCCGAAGCGCAGGTACCAGCGCACTGCCAGGACGATGACGTCTGGTGGGAAGCAGAAGCCAGCGAAGGCGGATCGTGTGATCAGAGCTGAGCGGGAGCGGCGAGGTCTCATGGCGACAGTGTGCCTGCTCCAACCTCGCTCACAGCAGATGCAAACAGCGCCCTGTAGAGTCTGGCCCTCTGAGCAGCGCGACCACATTGTGGGGACAGCGTGCCGACGGACTGGGGGCCGATCGTCCAGACCGGCATCGGTGCCGCAGCAGCGATCGCGGGCGGCTGCATCGGCGCGTGGCTCCAGGGCCGCCACGAGCGACGCCGGGAGCGGGACCGCACGCGGGAGCGCGCCGCGGCGGCGATCGGTCCAATCCACCTGCTCCTCGTCGACAGCAACTGGCGGCAGCTCGGCCTCAACGCCAAGCAGGAGACGTTCGAGCCGACCTTCACCCAACTGTGGGAGCGGTGGGACCGCACCAGCGGCGCCCTGCTGGTCCTGTCCACCGGGCATCCCAGTCAGCGGGTCCGGGAGCTTGCCGAAGCCCTGACGGTCGCGACGTCGCGGACCCTGACCAGCACGACCTGGTACGTGCACGACCTGCTCGGCTACGCGGCGGACATCGAGACGCCCAGACGGCAGGCCGAGGAGCACTACGAGCAGGCGCGCAAGCTGCTCACACAACTGCGCGAGGCGATCCAGCAGGCGTAGGTCCCAAGCCACGACCGGCCGATGTGGACGATGGTGGGCAGGTAGGTGGAGCAAGCGTGCCAGCAACCGCGCCTTGGGCCGCCCGGGCGGGCGGGACGACCAATCGCCGTTCCTCGACCACCTGGTAATCCAGGAAGGCGCGCCCCTCGGGGAACACAACCGTCCGGTAGGCAGGCCCGCTGACCACGGGGAACGCGGCGGTGCCAATGCTGGGGTCGGCGCGCAGCAGGGCCACCACGCCGGCAACGTAGCCGCGCAGCTCGGGCGGAGCGCTGCGGAGCTGCTCGCGGATCTCGGCCTGCCGCTCGGGCGGCTTGGGCGGCGGGGAGATCGGGCTGGCCGAGTCGCTCATGCGGGCAGCATACCCGCCCTGCTTGCGCCGGGCGACCGGCCAGCGGGTCACGGCCCGATCGGCGGTGTCGCAGGGCCTTGAGCACGCCGCCCAGCAGCACGGCGATCTCCCCAGGGATCACGACCCGACGAACGCGGAGGCCTCCAGGGCCGGGGCCAAGAACACCACGGCCAGAACCGCCCAGCCGTACGCCCGAGGATCCGGTCGGCCAGGTAGCCAGCTCGCTCCTATTCACCTTCCTGCACGTGCTCGACGTGCAGGCCATCCGGCCCGCGGTCGTGCGCCGCAAGGTCTGGGGCGGCAACCGCACCTGGACCCGGGCCGACCCTGGCACGTCCTGGCCAGTGGCTGCGCACCGCCAGCCGCCCGGGCCGTGACCCATCCAGCTGCTCGCCGGCCTGCTGCGGATACCGGGGCCGATCGTGGCCGACCTGGCCATCCCCGGCACTGCGGCATCCGACGCCCTCCATGCGCGCAGACCGTGTGGAAGCGCCAGCTCATGCCTTTGCCAGGACCGAGGCCGTGACCACGTGATACAGCGCCGATCCCCGCTCCCGACGCCCCAGCGGCCTAAAGTACCGCTCGCCGGCCTCGGCGGTGGACACGTCGCCGATGAGCCCAAAGCCGCGGCGGGACAGGAACTCCGCGACCTCGGCCGGATCCAGGCCGAACGTCCACGGCTCGCCCCTGCGCCGGACCCCCTTGACCCAGCGGCGGGCCTCCGGGAACCGGGAGAGTTCGCCCTCGAGGACAGCGCGGTCGACATAGGTAAACACCAGCAGGCTCCCCGCGGCCGCGGCGGCAAGGCCGCGCACGGCGCCAAGCGTTTGGTCCACGGCGGCGGGCGTCAGGTAGTTGGTCACCCCTTCCCAGAGGAACAGGCTCGGCGCGCCGTCCCGGTATCCAGCCGCCCGCAGCGCCCGTGCCAGGTCGTCGCGCTCGAAG
>JBKPDO010000037.1:0-4972 GCA_046727955.1 bacterium
CGCGGCGGCGGAACCAACACCTGATGTCGGAGAGCCTGCAGGTCGAAGCCAAGTCGCAGAGCTACACCTTCGAGCTGTTGGCCGGCATCGAGACCCTCAAAGCGGCGGGTGCCGAGCGGCGGGCGGCCGAGCATTGGGAGCGGTTGTTCATCGACCAGGTCAACGTGGCGCTGGGCCGGGGCCGGCTGGATGCGTCGGTCGATGCCGTCATGGGCACGCTGCAGCTGGGCTCGCCGCTGGCCATCCTGGTCTACGGCGGGTTCCAGGTGCTGAACGGCAGCATCTCGCTGGGGACCATGCTCGCCGCCGCTGCCCTGGCGGCTGGCTTTCTGGAGCCGCTGGCCACCCTGATCCAGACCGGCTTGAAGATGCAACTGCTGCGCAGCTACATGGAGCGCATCAACGACGTGCTGGACGCGCCCCGGGAGCAGGAGGGGCAGACCGTCGCAACCGCTCCTCGCCTGACCGGCCGGATACGGGCCGACAGCGTCTCGTTCGCCTACGGGGGGCCGCTGGCGCCCCCGGTGGTGAAGGATGTCTCGCTCGAGGTCCAGCCCGGTCAGCTGTTGGGCATCGTTGGACGCTCCGGTTCCGGGAAGTCGACCTTTGCGCACCTGCTCCTCGGCATCTATCCCCCCACGTCCGGGCGGATCCTGTTCGACGGGCGTGACCTGGCCGAGCTCGACCTGAGGTCGCTGCGCGGGCAGATCGGCATCGTCACGCAGCGGCCCTATCTGTTCGGAGCGACCATTCGACAGAACATCGCGCTCAGCAACCCCGCGATGCCTCACCAGGCGGTGGTCGAGGCGGCCAAGCTTGCCTGCATCCACGACGACATCGTCGCCATGCCGATGAGATACGAGACGCTACTCGTGGATGGAGGTGCGTCGCTTTCCGGAGGCCAGCAGCAGCGGATCGCCCTCGCCCGAGCCCTGGCCCATCGCCCCACCATCCTGTTGCTCGACGAGGCCACGAGCGATCTCGACGGCGTCACCGAGCGGATGGTGCACCACAACCTCAGCGCGCTCGGCTGTACGAGGATCGTGATCGCCCACCGGCTGAGCACGATCGTCGATGCCGACCTCATCCTGGTGATGGAAGAGGGAAGGATCGTGCAGCAGGGAACGCACGACGAGCTGATGGCGCTGCCTGGAGCCTATAAACAGCAGGTCCTGGTGCAGCTGGGGCCCCAGCCCCTGGCCATCGCGGCAGCGCCGTCGGACGCGGCGAAGACGCCGCAGCCGACGCCACGGCTCTCCAGCGACGAGTCGCCGTGGGAGGTGGACACCGGCACCGCCCCGGCACCGGTGGCGCCGGAGCCCACGGCCGAGCCGGAGCCAGACGACCAGGATGCCGCGCCGCCCCCGCCGGCCCCTCTGGGGGCCGAGGCGCCGCCCGACCGGCTCCGCCGCCCCTCACGGCGCGTCCTGGCCGAGGTGGCTGGTGCGCTGGTCCTGGCGGTCGTGGCCGGGCTCGGCGGCATTGCCATCGGGCGAGGGAGCCAGCCGGCGGACCGCATCGACGGGAGCGCCATCCATCGGAACCCTACGCCGAGCGTGACGACCGCCCCGAGCCCAGCCTCGGGCAGCGGCAAGGTCCAGGCACCCGCGGCCTCCTGCCTGTCCGCGCTCGACAGCGCCGACGCCGCGATCTCCTACCTGATCGGCAACATCCGCGACGAGCGTCTGTCGAGGTCCATCCAGCAATACGAGGCTGACCGGCGGGCCTGCCGCGAACGAATGAGGTGAGGCGTACGCGGGCCGCCCCGCGGCGGTGGCCTTGCTGGCCATGGGCGCGGCCGCGCTCTGTGGCGCTCGCGGGGCTGCGCGGCGCCGAAGCGGGCAGGGATGGCTAGCGGCGCTGGCTCGGGTCGCCCAGCGGGCGGGCAGGATGACCTCCTTGAGGCCGTGTCAGGCGCGGAAATCCTGGACCATCACGCTGCGACCTCGTAATACTCACGGATGGGGCCACTGAGCATCGTGACGCCTGATCTCTCGAGGGTTGAGGCGCAGCGACGGTGCGGTCGCTGCTGGCAGCGACGCCTGCCGTCGGCGCGGCCGGCGGACCGGCCACCCGGCGTCGCAACACCGCGACCTCGTGGCGCAACACCAGCAACTCGGCGTTCCTTGCCGCCACGCTCCTCGCCAGCAGTGCAAGCCGTAGCACCTGGCAGAACAGCAGATAGAGCAGTCATAGGGTCACGCGTGGATCGTCATGGTCGGTGGCTCCCCTGGCCAACATGCAGTCCCCGCGACCGACATTCCGGCACCCACAGGCCTCTTGGAGCTCAGAAGGTCGGCGCTAGGGTAGTTTTGGACCCCGCACTGCACCCGGAGATGTGGAGCAGAGACTTGCAGTGGAAAAGTGTGCTGCTCAGCGGTGGTGTCGGAGGTGCGATACGCACCATTCGGATACGAGATCAGCAGAGACGACAACGAGCCGCTCGCGTGGCTGGTAGAGCCCCTCGATGCCGAGCCGCTCATAGAGCTGCGCGCGGTCGGCGGGATTGGCGTTGTCAAGGGCGCCGACCATGTCGCCAGCCTGCCTGACAATGGCGCGGAGCTGGTCTGTGGTGACCGTCATGGGCCTGGCGGCGCGGAGCTGGGCGCGCTTGGCCTGGGCGACGGCCTGCTCGGCGGTCGTCTGGTTGATCCATGCGGTGACGGTGGCCGGGTCGCTGCCGGCGTCCAGCGCGGCGCGGTAGCGGGCGAGCCTGCGCTGGCAGTCGGCAAGAGCGCGGTCGATCTCGCGCAGCTCCTTCACGATCGCGCTGTCATCCTCGCTGGCGCCGACGAGTGCCTCCAGGGTGTGGTCGAGGTTGGCGGGGTCGAACAGCGCGGTGATCCAGCCGTCCAGGTGGGGCAGCAGCTCGGCCTCGCGCAGGTACACGGTGCGGGGATGGTCCAGGTCGGGGTGCTTGGCGGTGGCGTACTCGCTGGGGAGGGTGCAGCGGTAGTAGGGCTGCTGGTGGATCCAGTGGGCTTCCATCCGCCGCTGGCACAGCCCGCAGCGCAGCCGGCGCCGCAATAAGTAGATGCGCGGCGTGGCCAGCTCGCGGGGCCGGTGGGGCTTGTCACGCCAGCCGCGCGAGCGGATCTGGGCCTGGGCGGCGTCGAAGGCCTCCTTTGGGATCAGGGGCTGGTGGGCGGGCTGCTCGGACCAGATCCAGCCGTCGGGGTCGTTGCGGCGCATGCGGCTGGTGTAGCCGGCTGCCACGTCGTCGATGTCGAGCAGGATCTCGTCGCGGCGCTGGCGGTTCCAGACCTGGTAGCCGGTGTAGCGCGGGTTGGTGAGGATCGCCCGCACGGCGGACTTGCTCCAGGCACGCCCATCGCGGTGGGGGTTGCGGTCGGGGTCGTAGCCCGAGGGCGAGGGGATGCCTTCGCCGGTGAGCAGCTCGGCGATGGCCAGGTAGCCGTAGCCTTGCAGGAACAGCGCGAAGATCCGCTTGACCACCGGCGCGGTGGCCGGGTCCGGGTCGAGCCTGTGCAGGCGCACGCCCAGGCGGGCCTTGGCGGGGTTGGGATGCTCCCCGGCGTCGGTGAGCCGATAGCCATGTGGGGGGCGGCCACCGAGGTAGCGGCCCTGGATGGCGGTCTGGGCGCCCATGGCGGCGCGCACGCGGGTCTTGACGCGCATGCGCTCGCTCTTGGACTGGCTGCCGAACAAGGTCATGGCCAGGTCGTGGGCTTCGGAGCCGGGGTCGATGGGACCGCCGACCTCCGGTACCCAGAGCTGCACGCCGAAGTGCTCGAAGACCGGGAAAGTAAGCGAGAACTGGTTGCCGTAGAAGGCGCGCTGCGGCTCGCCGATCACCACCGCCTGGAAGCCGCGGCCTGGGTCGCGCAGCAGAGCGAGCAGCTCGCTGGCCTTGGGGCGGCGCGGCCAGGGCAGCGCGCGGGTGTGGCCGATGTCGAAGAACTCGGCCACGATCACCCCGCCCTTGGGCTCGATGAGCTGCCGGGCACGGGAGACCTGCCAATCGTAGGAGGCTTGGGGGTCTTGCTGGTCTTCGGTGGAGACCCGGCCGTAGAAGGCGAACAGGAGCTGGTCGACCAGGTCGTCGAGGGTGATGCGGCGGGGTGTCATGGTCGGTGGCACCTCGGCGGCGAGTCAGTGGCATCGGTGGCGTGGCAGGTACCTGGCTGATGGGCGATGTGCAGCAGGATGCGCAGCAGCACTCGTGCGGCTTCGGGCGACAGCCTCGGCGGCGCCGGTGGGAGCTGCACCCTGAGCGGCCGCTCGCTGGCCGGGGCGGCTCGCTTGCGGGTCGCTGCGCTTCTTGCCCCGCTGGCTGGGCAGGCGTAGGGGCGGGTGCGAGGACGGCGGTCGCTGCGGCGGGGATCAGGCATGCGGGGCGCATCCTCCTTCGAGCATTGCGGCTGGACAGCTTCAGAAACGGCCGATCGAAATTTGCGGTCACGGCATGCAATTGGGACCGCAAACGCGCTGAAAGCCATGACTCTGCCTGTCGCGCTGGCGAGTATTTGCTCGCGCTGATTTCTTCTTATTTAGCAGGTCATTGCTCTCCTTGTCAAATAACAGGCACTTTCCCTTAGCAGGGATTTGACGGCCTCCTTGACCGGTTGGCGGCGCGGCGGCAAAGGGACGGCCTCCTGATGGAACGATCTCGTCCATGATGGGGCGATCGTGCGGCTGACCAGGTCAGAGACTACACAGCGGCCGCTGTCAGAACATTGTCAGCAGGCCGGCCGCCTTGGTGCGCACACTGACAGCGGATGCCCGGCGCATTGTCGCGGCGTTGTCAGAAGATTGTCACCAGCGGCCTTGGCGTTGTCGCAGCGCTGTCAGATTATTGTCAGCGCATTATCACTCGACTTTCGCGGTTCTGGTTTCCGGTGGGGTGAGGTAACAGGCCGGGTGGTGTGGAGCCGGCTTGCGGGCGGGCTGGTAGCAAGAGAGCATCGGCGGCCCCTCCCTTGCCCAGGAGCCGCCGCCGATGCCCGCATGG
>JBKPDO010000038.1:0-93701 GCA_046727955.1 bacterium
GCTCGAGGCCGCTGGCCGGCAGGTCGATGCCGGCGCCGCGCAGCAGCGCCCGCAGGCCCGCGGCGGCCAGCACGCCGAGGCCGAGCCCGGCGGCCGACGCGACCGTGCCGACCACGCCGGCCTCCAACAGCACCGAGCGGAGCACCTGGCGGCGGCTCGCGCCGAGCGCGCGCAGCAGCGCCAGCTCGCGGGTTCGCTGCGCCACCAGGATCGAGAAGGTGTTCCAGATGATGAAGGCGCCGACGAACAGCGAGATCAGCGCGAAGACCAGCAGGCCGTTGGTGAGGAAGCCGATGCCGTGGCGAAGGTCCTCGGCCTGGGTGGCGGCGGCCGAGGCGGCGGTGACCGCCTCGAGCCCGCCGGGCAGCATCCCCGCGACCCGGTCGCGCAGGGCCGCGGCGGTCACGCCAGCGTCGGCCTTGAGGTCGAGCTCGTCGAAGGTGCCGGACTTGCCGAGGAGCCGCTGCGCGGTGGCGGCGTCGAACGCGGCCAGGCTGACCGGCCCGGGACCGTCCGCCTGGCCGAACCCGACGATGGCGCTGATGGTGAAGGGCCGCGCGGTGCCGTGGACCAGCACGCGGACCTGATCACCCATGTGGAGGCCCTGGCGTCGCGCGCTGGCCGCGTCGATCGCGACCTCGCCCGGCCCGGCCGGGGGCCGGCCCTGCCGCACCGGGTAGCCGGTGGCGAGGGCGGGATCCGCCGGCCAGCTCGTCACCACGCCCACCCGGCCGCCGGCGACCTTGCCGTCCTTGCCGATGATCCCGGCGCGGTCCCTGATGACGCCGTCGGCCACGGCCACACCGGCGACCGACCGCACCTGGCCGACCAGGCTCGCGGGCACCGACGCGCGGCCCAGCGGGCGCCCGGCGGTGCCGGTGGTGGTCGCGGCGACCGGGCGGACGATCACGTCGGTGCCGGCGCTGGCGTTGGCGAACAGGCTGTCGACGCCGTGGCGGATGGTCGCGGTCAGGATGAAGGTGCCGGCCATGAAGGCGACGCCGAGCGCGACCGCGCAGGCGGTGAGCGCGAGCCGAAGCCGGTGGGCCAGCAGGCTCTTGAGGGTGGCGCGGAGCATCGGGATCAGCCTCCCAGGCTCTTCATGAAGTCGAGCACGCGCTCGGGGGTCGGGCGGGGCAGGTCGCCGACGATATGGCCGTCGGCGAGGAAGACGACGTGGTCGGCGTAGCTGGCGGCGACCGGGTCGTGGGTGACCATGACGACCGTCTGGCCGAACTCGCGCACCGAGCGGCGCAACAGGTCGAGGACCTCGGCGCTGGCGCGGGAGTCGAGGTTGCCGGTGGGCTCGTCGGCGAAGACGAGCTCCGGCCTGGTCGCCAGGGCGCGCGCAACGGCCACGCGCTGCTGCTGGCCGCCGGACAGCTCGCTCGGCAGGTGCCCGAGGCGCTCGCTCAGGCCGACCGTGGCGACCACCGTGTCGAGCCAGGCGCGGTCGGCCTCCCGGCCGGCGATGTCGAGCGGCAGGGTGACGTTGGCGGCCGCGGTCAGCGCCGGCAGCAGGTTGTACGCCTGGAAGACGAACCCGACCCGATCGCGGCGGAGCTTGGTGAGGCGCTTCTCGGACAGCTCGGTGATCAGCGTGTCGCCGATCCACACCTCGCCGTCGCTGACCGTGTCGAGGCCGGCCAGGCAGTGCATCAGGGTTGATTTGCCCGAGCCGGACGGGCCCATAACGGCGGTGAAGGTTGTGCGGGGGATGTCGACCGAGACGTGGTCGAGGGCGGTGACCGCATTCTCGCCGCTGCCGTAGCGCTTGGTCACGCCGACGGCGCGGGCGGCGCGAGCACCGTCGGCGGCGCCGCTTGCGGTGGTAGTCCCGGCATTGTCGGCGGGGCCCATTGCCGCCATCGCCTTGGACATCTGTGGCTCCTCTCGAAGGTTTCCGCTTCGAGAGGCACGCTATGGGCCGCCAGGCGCGGCGTCGTCGGCCGCGCGATCTGGGTTTGCTCTGCATCCGAAGGTCGAGGCGACGCCTGCCTCCATCTCCAGATGGAGACGTGGAGAGGGGCCGCGGACCCGCCGCCGTCAGCGCGCCTGCGGCCGCACCAGCCCCGCCTCGTAGGCGAGGACGACGAGCTGCACGCGGTCGCGCATGCCGAGCTTGGTCAGCAGGTGGTGCACGTGGGTCTTCACGGTGGTCTCGGTGACCACCAGCTCGGCGGCGATCTCGGTATTGGACAGGCCGCGGGCGACCAGCCTGAGCACCGCCAGCTCCCGTTCGGTCAGCGCCTCCAGCGCCACCGACGGCGGCCGCGCCGCCTCGTCGGCCCCGGGCAGTCGGTGCGCGAAGCGGTCGAGCAGCCGCCGGGTCACCGCCGGCGCCACCACCGCGTCGCCGGCCGCGACCACCCGGATAGCGCTGACAAGATCGGCGGCGGGCACGTCCTTGAGCAGGAACCCGCTGGCGCCGGCGCGCAGCGCCTCGACCACGTACTCGTCCAGGTTGAAGGTGGTGAGGATCAGCACTCGGGCGCCGTCCCCGCGCACCAGCTCGCGGGTGGCCTGCACGCCGTCCATCACCGGCATGCGGATGTCCATCAGCACCACGTCCGGCTGCAGCCGCCGCGCCAACCGGACCGCGGTCTCACCGTCGCCGGCCTCCCCCACCACGTCGATGTCCGGCTCGGCCTCGAGGATCATGCGGAAGCCGGTGCGCAGCAGCGGTTGGTCGTCGGCGAGCAGCACCTTCACCGTCACGTGCGGGCCACCTCCAGCGGGAGGCTGGCGCGCACCTCGTAGCCGCCGCCGGGTCGCGGCCCGGCGGTCAGCTCGCCGTCGAACATCGCCACCCGCTCGCGCATGCCCACCAACCCGTGCCCGGAGCCCGGCAGGCCGCGGCGGCTCCCCTCCAGGGTGGCGGCCGCACCCCGCCCGTCGTCGCTGACGGTCAATTCCAGCTCGTGGCTGCCGTAGCGTACGACCACTTCGGCATGGGCGGGGCCGGCGTGCTTGAGGACGTTGGTCAGCGCCTCCTGGACGATGCGGAAGGCGGACAGGTCCACGGTGGCGGCAAGCCGGCGTTGCGCTCCCTCCACCCGCAGGGTGACGGGCAGGCCGGCGGCGCGCACCTGCTCCACCAACTCGTCCAGCCGCTCGAGGCCCGGCTGGGGCCCGAACGGCCCGTCTTCGTCATCGTCGCCGTGCTGGTCCAGCTCGGCGCTGGCACGCAGCACCCCGAGAAGCTGCCGCATCTCGTCGAGCGCCTCCCTGCCGGTCCCCTCGATCGAGGCGACGACGGCGCGCGCCCGGTCGACGTCCCCGTCGAGGACCCGCTGCGCCGCCTGCGCCTGCACCACCACGACGCTCAGGTTGTGCGCCACCACGTCGTGCAGCTCGCGCGCGATCCGCAGGCGCTCCTCGGCGACCGCCCGGCGCGCCTCCAGCTCCCGCTCCAGCTCCAGCCGCGCGGCCCGGTCCTCGAGATCGGTGACGCGAGCGCGGGGCTCGCGCAGCGTGTTCCCGAGGATCCAGGCGCCAACGCCACCCACCAGCAGGGCGAGCACGCCTGTCCGGTCCGCGGACCGTAGGCCGGTCGGCAGCGCCACGGCGATCAGCGCCACCCCGGCGCCGACGCTGGTGGCGAGCCGCACCCGGCGGCTGCCGTACAGCGCCACGCTGTACGGCGCGACCATCTCCACGAGGAAGTTGGCGCTGGGCTGCACCCGAAGGGCGAACAGCCCCGCCTGAATCGCCGCCACCGCGACGAGCGCCGTCCCCGGCAGGCGGCGCCGCACCAGCAACGGTGGCACCAGCGCCAGCAGCAGCACGACGGCGAGCATCGGCAGGTGCTTCCCGCTGCGGCGGTAATCGCCGATCGTGCTCGTCAGCGCCAACGCTCCGAGCCCGACCGCGAGCAGGCCGTCAGCCAGCAGCGGCGGCAGCGGCCATGCTGGCCGCCGCCAGCGCCGCGTCACCCTCGATCCCAAACCTTCAAGCACCGTGCCCGTGCTCCTCATCGACCGTCATGATCCCGGAAGCGTGACCCCTGTGCCAGCGCCTCACGGGCCGTTGCCGTCCGCCAGTGCTGGGATGGTCGCGGTCGAGGGGTCGGCCGCGTGCCCGAGGTGGGGCAGCCGGAACAGCGTCTCGATGGAGCGCAGCAGGGAGTAGTGGCTGTAGGCGGTGTCGTCGTGGCGGGGCCGCACCCGCGGGCCGGCGATGATCGTGACGACCCGGCTGCTGCCGCCCGAGCCCTCGTCGAAGGTGACCACCAGGCGGGTGTCGGGCTGCCAATTCCGCGAGGCCACGAGCTGGCCGTGGAGGTCGCGCAGCCAGGCGTCGGCGACGCTGATCGGACCGTCGTGCATGTCGTGGTCGAGGTCGGGCACGACGAAGGCGAAGCGGGGCAGGCGGCCGGCGGCCAGGTCGGTGGCGAGCTGGGAGGACGGGACCACCTTGTCGCACTGCTGGGGCGAGCGGCGGATGCCGTCGAAGTACATGAACGGGTCGTGCTTCTTGGCGTAGGCGCCGGACCGGGCCACGTCCGAGCAGGGTGCGGGCAGGTCCTGCATGTAGGCCTTCCAGGAGATCCCGGCGGTCTGGAGCTGGCTGGCGAGGTTGGGGCCGGTGACGGTGCAGGTGGTGCAGTCGGAGCTGACGCCGTGAGTGTCCCCGCTGATCATGGCGAGGTAGTTGGGCAGCGAGGGATGCGTCACGGCCTGGTAGTTGGTGAGCAGCACGCCCTGGCCGGCGAGCTGGTTCAGGAATGGCGCCCGCGGCGAGCCGATGATCTGGTCGAAGGCGTGGTTCTCCTCGACGACCACGACGACCCGGGGCGCCTGGCCGCTGCCGCCGCCTCGCGTGGTGGCGGAGCCCTGGGCGGAGGGGGCGGTCGGCGAGGACCGCGGCGCCGCTGGCTGCGTCCGCTGGCTGGGGCCCGCGCCGCCCGGCCCGCCGCACCCGGACAGGGTGAGCACGACCAGCACGACAATGCTGGTGCTCCGGGCGATGGCTCGCGGGTGGCTGATCATCGGAACACTCCAGTATGGCCGAGCGATCAGCGGCCAGACTGAAGGCCCGGCGCCGGTACTCGCCCTGCTGCTCCCACCAGCTCAGAGGCGGTGACCAGGCGGATCCCTCTGGCCTGGAGCCGCTGCAGGGCGGCGGGCAAGGCGCTGAGCTCGACCCGGCGACGGGCCCGCAACCCCCGGGCGAGCGCGCCGTCCGGGTCGAAGGTGCCCCGGCCGATGCCGTCGTGGAGGCCGACCACGTCCCCCGGGCGGACCACGCGGGCCAGGTGGTCGGCGAGCGCCGCCGAGGTGGAGGTACCGCTTGGACCTCGATCGACCGACCAGAGCAGCACGTCCTGCTCGAGCTCGGCGGCCGCGCGGACGGCCGCTCCGGTCAGCTCTCCCCTCGGCGGCCGGAACCAGCGCACCCGCGCCTCGGTGATCTCCTCGATCGCCTGGAGGCCCAGCTCGAGCTGGCGGCGGGTCTCGCCGACGGACTGCTCGGCCAGGCCGAGGTGGGTCCAGGTGTGGTTGCCGACCTCGTGGCCGGCCGCGACCACGGCGCGGACCAGCTCCGGGTGCCGGGCGGCGTTCCAGCCCATCACGTTGAAGGTGGCGCTGGCTCCGTGCGCGGCGAGGACCTCGAGGATGCGTGGGGTGAGCTCCGGGTCGGGCCCGTCGTCGAAGGTGAGGGCGGCCACGGAGGCGGTCGGCACCGACCAGACCAGCAGGCGCTGGCCGAGCGGCTTCCCCCAGCCGTCCGGGGCGGCCGAGGCGTCCAGCTCGGCCTTCAGGTCGCTGCGCCGGTCCAGACCGAAGGCGGTGGCGCCAGTGGCGAGGCTGACGGCGCCGGCCGCCGCGCCGCCCAGGAAGGCTCGGCGCTTCAGCACCCTGTCACCACCTGACCTTCCATCGGCGGGCGTCCACTCTCGGCCAGCAGTGCAGCCACATCCGCGACGACATCGGGCAACCCCGCCTACACGGTCAGCTACCAGCGTGGTGACTTCTCCCCCATTATCGACAACCCGTGGTTTCTGCTCAAGCCAGGAACGACCCTGGTGTACCGGGGAACCAGGGACGAGCAGAAGGCCCTGGAGTACTTCGCGGTGACCAGCCAGACGCAGGAGGAACTTACGCTGGTCGCCGTGAAAAACGGGTGAGAGGACCGCCGGCGGTGGCGCCGGGCCGCGACGCATGGATCGTTCGGGTGACCACGAGCAGGCCGAACAGCCAGGCCGCACCGAGCGCGGTCCCGGCGAGGACGTCGGTGAGCCAGTTCAGGCCCAGGTAGAGCCGTGACAGACCGACCAGCCCGACCACCAGCACGGCGGCGGTCCACAGCGCCACCTTGCGGCTCCACAAGGGCGTGGTGGCGGCGAACAGGGCCGCGAGCATGCCGTAGACGGCGGTGGCGCTGGTGGCGTGGCCGGAGGGGAAGGTGTACCCGGTCAAGTGGCCGATTGCCTGGGCCGCGGGGGGACGGGCGCGGTGGCTGAGCGCCCCGACGGTGTTGGACAGCACCGCGGCGCCGACGTACGCCGCGGCCAGCAGCCCGAGAGGCCGCCAGGTACGCCCGGCACCTCGCCAGCGCCAGACCAGCCCGACGGTCAGCAGGATCCCGATGAGCACGGCGGAATTGCCGAAGTTGGTGACGATCCGCATGAGCGGGGTGAGCCAGGCCTCGCGGTGAGCGACGAAGAACCGCTGGACTGGGGCGTCGACCAGGGCGAGCTCATCGTGGGAGACCACGTCCTGGAGCAGGGCGCCGAACGCCCAGCCGGCCGCGATGAGCACGACGACGTTCGTGGTCAGGGACAGGCCCAGCGCGCCGCCTGGCTGCAGCCGGCGGGCGAGGAAGGCGAGCTGGCGCTGGTAGCGGCGGCGGAACCGCCGCACCCAGGGACGGTCGAGCTGGCGGTCGGCGAACGCGCGAACGCGGTCGGGGTGGTGGGCGATCCAACGGGCTCCCAGCACGACAGCGGCTACGACCACGGCGACGAGGAGCAGGATCAGGCTGGCGCGCCCGGCGGCCCGCTCGACCTGGCGCCAGCCACTGCCGGCGGCGTAGCCGAGTAGGACGAACCCGGTCGCCCACAGCGCCCCACCGGCCGCGTTGTAGACCAGGAAGGTGCGGTAGTCGAGGCGGGCCATGCCGGCAAGGCCGGGG
Organism: bacterium; assembly: GCA_046727955.1. GTDB lineage: Bacteria > Actinomycetota > CALGFH01 > CALGFH01 > CALGFH01 > DASVXQ01. The sequence continues at coordinate 7,138 of JBKPDO010000038.1, forward strand.
ATGAGCACCCGCAGCGCGGCGGTGAAGCGGCCGAGCAGCACCGCGGGGCCGCCGCGCCGGGCGAGGTAGCGCTCGGCGCGGTCCAGGTGCTCGCGCCTGACCAGCCGCCCGATCGAGTGGTCCAGGAGCCGCCGGCCGTAGCGGCGCCCGATGAAGTAGCCGATGGTGTCGCCGACGATCGCCCCGGAGGCGGCGGCGATGATGGCCGCGGGCAGGCTGACGCGGTGCTCAAAGGCGAGCACGCCGCCAAGCAGGACGGCGATCTCACCGGGGAAGACGAAGCCGACGAACGCTGAGGACTCAAGCGCTGGGACCAGGAACACGATCGCCAGTGCGACCCAGCCGTGCAATGCGAGGATGTGGTCAGCAATGTGTCCCATGCAAACGCCACCGTAACACCTGCTACAGTCCCGCGGGTCGCGACGGAAGGAGTCGAGCTGCGGTGATCAGCTACGTGCAAGCGATCGTGATCGGCCTGTTGCAGGGTGTCACCGAGCTGTTCCCGGTCTCGAGCCTGGGCCACTCCGTGCTGGTGCCCGCACTGCTCGGCTGGCACCAGGTGGTCGCCAGCCAGGCAGCGCAGGAATCGTTCTATCTAGCGTTCCTGGTCGGCCTGCACGTGGCCACTGCCCTGGCGCTGCTGGTGTTCTTCCGCGCCGAGTGGGTCCGGATCATCGCGGGGCTGGCCCGCTCGCTGCGGCGCCGGCGCATCGACCCCGCGGACCCCGACGAGCGGCTCGGCTGGCTGCTGGTGGCCGGCACGATCCCGGCAGGTCTGGTCGGGGTCGCCTTCGAGCACGAGCTGCGGACCCTGTTCGCCAAGCCGCTCGCCGCGGCGGTGTTCCTGACCTGCAACGGCGTGATCCTGCTGGCAGGCGAGCGGCTGCGGCGCCGCGCGTACGCCTTCGCGCCGGGTCCTCAGAGCCCGGCGGGCGCCCCGATCCCGACCCGGGCGGTTGTCCCGAGCCGGGCGGCCCGCACCGCGCAGCGGCGCTCTCGTGAGCTGACCACCCTGGGGTTCGGTGAGGCGCTGCTGATCGGCTCGTCGCAGATCCTCGCGTTCTTCGCCGGCATCAGCCGCTCAGGGGTTACCATGGTGGCCGGGCTCAGCCGCGGGCTCTCGCACGAGGACGCGGCGCGCTTCGCCTTCCTGCTGGCCACCCCGATCATCCTGGCCGCCGGGGTCTACAAGCTGCCCGACCTCCTCGGTCCCAACGGCAATGGCGTGCGCGGCCAGATCCTGGCCGGCAGCCTGGTCGCCGCCGTTGCCGCCTACCTGTCGGTGCGCTTCCTGACTCGCTGGTTCCAGACCAGGACGTTGACCCCGTTTGCGATCTACTGCCTGCTCGTCGGAACCGCCTGCATCATCCGCTTCGCCTGAGACAGGTGGCTCCAGCACGACGCTCTAGCACGACGCTCCGCGACTTATCCGCCGGCCGCCGCCACCACCAGGTCGGTGGTCACTCCGATGAGGAACCCGGCCGCGAGCCCCCACAGGGTCAGCTCCCAGGACAGCCGCCGCCCAACCGGCACGATCTCGCCGATGACGTACAGGATCGCCCCGGCGGCAAGCGCCAGGCAGCCCACGTACACCAGCGGGGAGTCCAGGGAGGTGCCGACGATCGTGCCGAGGAAGGTCGGCCCGCCTCCGATCAGCCCGGCCAGGCCGAGCCACCTCCAGGACGCGCGCACCCCGCCGGCGGCCAGCGGCCCGACGATCCCGAACCCCTCGGTGGCGTTGTGCAGCCCGAAGCCGACGATGAGCAGGGCGGCCAGGGACAGCTCCCCGCCGTGGGCCGCCTGGCCGATGGCCAGGCCCTCTGAGAAGTTGTGCAGGCCGATGCCGGCGGCGATCGACATGCCGACGCGCAGCGCGGCCGTCGCCTGGGCGGACGGCCGCAGCTTCGCCTCGGCCACGGCCATGGCGCCCGGGCCGACGCTCGCACGGTCGCCGGTCCCGCTGGTGGGACGCCGCCACAGCCGGCTGGCGTAGAACAACACCAGCAGCCCCACGACGAAGCCGAGCGCATACACCGCCGCGAGCCCGGCGAACCGCTCCCAGGTCCCCTCGCTGGCCTTGGCCGCGGTCATCGCTTCCTCGACCGGCTCGATGGCATGGGACAGGATGTCGACCAGCAGGAACACCAGGATCCCGGCCGAAGTGGCGTTGAGGAACGCCTTGAGGCGCTGGTTCGAGGTGCGCAGGCGGCCGACGGGCAGGCCGATGAAGATCGTCAGCCCGGCGATGGCGCCGAGGATGATCGTCTGGTCGGTGGACATGGACTGAGACTCCCTTGACGCATGGAGGCGATCATTTAGGCATGCCTAATGAGATCAAGGCCCGCCTCGAGCTGTCAAGCGGTGCGTGGGAAACGCGGCGCCGGCGAGCTGGCGTTCACGAGGCGCCTCGGACGCGCCATCGCGCTCCTTGACGCCCCCTGCCCTGCCCCTGCCCTGCCCCTGCCCTGCCCCTGCCCTGCCCCTGCCCTGCCCCCGCAGGCGCCCCTCGCCGTCGCCAGCGGCTCAGCCGGGGAGCTGGCCGAGGGTGACGCGCGTCGTATGGCGGGACCCATCGGGGCTGCTGACCGTAACCGTGACGGCTTGGCCGGGCTGCAGGCCCGCCAGGACCTCGGCGAGCGTCGCCGGGTCCGTCGTGGCGGTCCCGTTGACCGAGACGATCAGCTCACCAGCGCGGATCCCAGCCTTTGCCGCCGGGCCACCCCCCTGCACCCCGGTGACCAGCACCCCGTTGCCGGTGATCGCCGCCACCTCCACGCCCAGGAAGGCGCGCTGCGAGCGGGTCACCTTTCCCTGGCTGACGAGCTGGTTGGCGATGTCGCGCACGGTGTTGCTAGGTATCGCGAAGCCGATGCCCGGCGCGGCGCTACCGCCCATCTGAGGATCGACGGCGGCCAGGGTCGGGATGCCGATGACCTGGCCCTGGAGGTTGACCAGCGCACCGCCGGAGTTGCCCGGGTTGATCGCGGCGCTGGTCTGGATCACGTTGGGCAGGGCGACTCCATTGTCCTCGTTGACGGTCCGTCCCAGCGCGCTGACGATCCCTTCGGTGACGCTGCTCTGCAGCCCCAGCGGGTTGCCGATCGCCAGCGCGACGTCGCCGACCGCCAGGCGAGAGGAGTCGGCGAAGGCGGCGGCGCGCAGCCCGGTGGCGTCGATGTGCAGCACCGCAAGATCGTCGGCGGGGAAGGTGCCGAGCGGCCGGGCGGCGAACTGCTTGCCGTTGGCCAGGGTGACCTGGAAGTTCTTGGCGTTGCCCACGACGTGGTTGTTGGTGACGATGTCGCCCTTGCTGTCGAAGATGATGCCCGAGCCGAGCCCCTCGCTGGTCTGGATGAGGACGACGGCTGGGCCGACCTGCTTGACGACCTTGACGAACTGCTGCTGCAGCGCCTGCGCCGACGGTGAGACGTCGAGCGCGGCGGTGGACACCACGACCGACCCGGTGGAGTTGCCTGAGCTGTCTGAGTTGCCTGAGTTGCCTGATGTGCATGCGGCCAGGACGATTGCCGCCGCGAGCACGATCAGAGCCGGCAGCGACCGCCACAGCAGGCCGCGCCAGCTCCGTCGGCGCGGACTGCCGACGAGATGCTGGCTCATCTTCATTTCCTTCCCGGTGATGTGACAACCGTGCGTTGATTGTTCGCTGCCCAAACGATCCCGCTCGGACGGCCCCCCGTCATCGCGGACAGCCGCCATCTCCGTCCCCCGCTGCCCGCCCTCCTGAGCTTCCCGGTAGCTGCAATGCCGCCGCCCGCCGGACCCGGACCCGGCCGCCTGCTCTCGGCAGGGGCTCGGATCTCGACCTTGCCGCGCCGGACGCACCTTGCCGCGGCTGGCACCCGACCTTGCCGCGGCTGGTACCCGACCTTGCTGCGTCCACATGTCGTGACCCGGCGCACACGACCGCATTGGCCCCCATGACCTTTAGGCGCTGCGGTCCAGGGGGGTTCCCATGGCGGCGCTGGCCTCCCGCGCCGTGGCCGGCCCGCGCAGCACCCGCGCCACGCCCACGGCGACCACGGCGCCGATCACCGGGCCAAGCAGGTACACCCACCAGGTGGCCAGGTCCCCCCTGGCCAGATCCGACCCGAAGCTGCGGGCGGGGTTCATCGACGCGCCGTCGAACGGGCCGCCCATGGTGCCCCAGGCCATGATGTAGGCGCCGACCGCCAGCGGCACCAACGGGCCGTTGAGCTTGGGCCCGTCGGCCAGGTTGAGGACCGTGAGCACCAGGCCGAAGGTGAGGATCGCCTCAAAGCCGGCCGCCTGCCACGACCGGCCCCGCGGGGGCACCGTGGCCGCAAGGTTCCCCTTCACCCCGAAGAAGCCGCGGGCCAGCAAGGACCCGCCGGCGGCGGCCACGAACTGCACGGCCCAGTAGACCCCGGCCATGACCCAGCCCATGTCCCCGCGCAGCGCGAACGCAAGCGTCATCGCCGGGTTGAAGTGGGCGGAGATATCGCCCAGGAAGAATACGGCCACCACCAGCCACAGCGCCGACACCGCCGACAGCACCAGCACCGTCTGCCAGGGCTGCAGCGCGTGCCCGCCGTAGCGGACCAGGATGGCCGCGCCCCCTGAGAGGATGAAGGTGAGCCCGGCCACGCCCAGGAACTCGGCCAGCAGCCGCCGCAGCCGATGGTCGGGGTTGGTCCAGTCGGCGTGGCCCCGCTGGCCGCCTACGGACTCGATCAGCGCCGCCTTGCCACGCACTTGGGGGCGGTCGGCCTGCCTCCCGGCTCTCTCCTCCACGGAGCTCATGTCAGGCTTTGGACTGCCCCATGTTCACGTGGTCGTTGGGGTGGATCGGCTCCTGCGAGCCGAGCGTCCCGCCCACCAACTGGATGCACCGGTTGGAGATGACCTCGTTCACGTTCATGTTGGACTGGGTCCCCGAGCCGGTCTGCCAGACATATCAGGCAGGCGATCGGCCTGGGTGTTTACCAGTGCCGCCGCTTTCTTCACGAAGCCGTAGGCGTGGTACACCTGTTTTGGCATCCGGTCGTTGCCGATGTTGAAGTGCTGGAGGCTGCGCTGGGTCTGGGCGCCCCAATACCGATTGGCGGGAACTTCGACGTCGCCGAGGCTGTCGAACTCCCGCCGCATCCCGGTGGCTTCGAGGCCGATGGGGATGTCGAGGATTTTCGGTACTTCGTCATTGGCATCCGTCATGACGTGCAGCCTCCTCTCGAAGAGTACTGCCCTGGATCGACAGGTTGAACAGGGCCGGGACTTGGCTCTGCCTCCAGCCCAGCCCACTCAGCCCACTTCACCAGCTAGACAAGCCCGCACTATGCCGAGGCCCGTCCCCTTTCCCCCTGACCCCCTCCCCCCTGGCCCCGGGGAAGAATCCGCAATCAGATATCCCGGCTGGCACCTTGCAAACAAGAATCCGCCGGCAGCCCGCCCTGTGCAGCTACTGAGTGGAGAACGAGCGGCTCCCGGCCTTTGGCTCACCTGCCCTCGAGGTCGAGCGCGGGGTTCCACATGATCTCCCACAGGTGGCCGTCGGGGTCGCGGAAGTAGCCGGAGTAGATGCCCCAGGGACGGTCGTGCGGTGCCTCCGTCAGCGAGGCCCCGGCCGCTTCGGCCTGGGCGAGCAGCGCGTTCACCTCGGCCTTGTCGGCGACCGCGTGGCCGAGGCTGAACTCGCCGCTGTTGGGAGGGCCGGGTTGGATCGTTGCGTCCTTGGCCAACTCCGTGCGCGGCCACAGGGCAAGGATGAGGCCGCCCTGCAGCTGGAACATCGCCACTGCTCCGGCGGGATTGGTGTCGTCGCCAGCGAACTCGGTCCCGATAACCCCGGGCGTCTGCAGACCGAGCCCGTCGCGATAGAACTCGACGGCTCGACCGAGGTCGTCGACTGCGAGGGTGATGACGTGGATGCGGGGCTGCATCTGGGTGGCTCCTTCAGAACGTAAGCGGAACGCTGGACCGGGAAACGTGCTCATGCGCAGCTTGCCAAACGCACGGCCGGTGGTCTTGAACGATCCGGACATCCTCCGGACGACTCCTGCCGCCCGTTGGTGGCAATGGCAATCCGAGGCCGAACGTTCAAGACGCCGTCCGGGCGGGGTGTGTCGGGCGGCCGGCTACGCATGGACTACCGGTCGGCCAGTGAAGCGAGTGGCTCCTTCGACTACCGCCGCCACCTGAAGCAGTTCGTGATCGCCACTGACCCGACCCACCAGCGAGGCTCCCACCGGCAGCCCGTCGACCAGGCCGACCGGCAGCGACACCACCGGCGACCCGGAGCAGTTGAAGGCGCTGGGCAGCGCGGTCAGGGATTCCTGGATGCCTGCGTCCCTGCCGTCGCCAAGCCTGATCACCCGGGCGCCGATCTCAGGCACCACCACCGGAATGGTCGGCAGCAGCAGCGCGTCACGGCCCTCGAGCAGCCTCTCGACCTGCGCGACGAAGCGGCCCCGGTAGCGCAGGCCCGCTAGGTATTCGGTGGCCAGGGCGCTCTGCCCGAGCCGGATCCCGGCAAGCACACGCCGGCCGTAGCCCTGCTCACCGGTCTCGGCGATGAGACGGTCATGCGCGGCAGCCAGCTCTGGCAGCACGATCGCCGCTACCGCCGCCCGCGCCGCCGCTAGCGGCAACGTCACCTCGTCGATCTCGGCGCCGCGCTCCTCAAGCCACCCGCAGAGTCGGTCCAACTCTCCGCGCACGGCCGGGTCCACCAACGCCAGGTCATCGCCGACCAAGCGCCCAAGCCGCAGCGGCCGATCCAGAACGGACGCCTCAGGCCCTGGGGCAGGCAGGCCGGACAGGACCTCGAAGAGCTGGGTGGCCTCGGTCACGTCGGTGGCGATCGAGCCGAGGGTGTCACATGACCAAGACAACGGAAACACCCCGCTCGCAGGGACTGCCCCGTACGTCGGCTTGAAGCCCACGACGCCACAACATGCGGCAGGAATACGGATCGAGCCGGCCGTATCGCTCCCGACTGCGAACCGGACCATCCCGGAGGCCACCGCTGCGGCCGAGCCACCGCTGGACCCTCCGGCAATGCGAGTCTCGTTCCAGGGGTTGACCGTGCCCGGGGTGAGCACGCCGTAGGCAAACTCATGTGTGCGGGTCTTGCCGATCACCACCGCCCCGGCCGCCCGCAGCCGAGCCACCAGCGGCGCATCTCGCTCCGCCCGGTTGGCCACCAGCTTCGGAGAGCCCGCCGCGGTCACCACGCCGGCCACGTTGACCAGGTCCTTGACCGCCACCGGCATGCCGTGCAGCGGCCCTCGCACCCGACCCGCCGCGCGCTCGGCGTCCCTGGCCGCCGCCTCGGCCCTCGCCTGCTCCGCGAGCACCGCGACGAACGCGCCGATCCGCCCATCGAGCGCCTCGATGCGCCCTAGCGCCGCTTCGACCAGCTCGGCGCTGGACATCGAGGTGGCGCCGGGCACATCCATCACACCGGCCTCGCCGGTTACACCGGCCTCCTCGGTCACACCGGCCTCCTCGGTCACACCGGCCTCGCCGGTCACACCGGCCTCGCCGGCCTCGCCGGCCTCGCCGGCCTCGCCGGTCACGCCGGCCTCGCCGGCCTCGCCGCTAGGGTCGGGTCGGTGCGGGGCGGGTCGTCCGGCAGCAGCTCGGCCGCCCTCGCCAGCGTCGCCACCCGTGCCAGATGGACGGCCAGATCACCTTCCATCCGCCGCCGCTCCTGTGGGTCGGCGGGCGGCTCCAGGCCCGCCGCGGCCAGCCGCGCCCGCAGCGCCTCAGCCATCTCCATGGTGCGATCCTCCCGGTTTGCCGTTCGCAAATTGGTATATCAGAGCAAGCCCGCGAGCCGCCGACGCATGAGCTTGCCCATGCTGTTCCGCGGCAGGCCGGCGACCACCCGCACCTGCTTCGGGCACTTGTAGGGCGCGAGCCGCCCGCGGGCGTGCGCGAGCAGGTCCGCCACCTCGATGGTCGCGCCGGGGACCGGGACGACCCAGGCGGTGACCTGCTCGCCCCAGCGCTCGGAGGGCAGCCCCGCCACGGCAGCCTCGGCGACCGTCGGATGCTGCTCGAGGGCCTGCTCGACCTCGCGCGGGTAGACGTTGAGGCCACCGGTGATGATGACCTCCTTGATACGCCCGCTCAGGACGAGGTGGCCGCTGTCCGGGTCGATGCGGCCGACGTCGCCGGTGCGGAACCAGCCGCCGCCGTGGAACGCCTCCGCGGTCGCCTCCGGCAGGCCCAGATAGCCGCTGAATACCTGCGGCCCGCGGACCAGGACCTCGCCGTCCCGCCCGTCCTCCAGCGCCGCGCCGTGCCGGTCGGCGATCCGCAGCTCCACGCCGGGCAGCGCGAAGCCGACCGCGCCGGGCCGCCGGGCCCAATAGAGGTTCGACACGTCCAGGCCGCTCTCGGTGGTGCCGTAGCGCTCCAGTGGCAGCTGGCCCAGCGCCCTGCCGGCCCTGGTCGCCAGCTCCGCCGAGAGCGGCGCGGAACCGCTGACCGCCAGTCGCAGCCGGCGCAGCGGCGCCAGCTCCGCTTCGGGCACGGTCAGCAGACGCTCGTACATGGTCGGGACCGCGAACAGCACGGTCGCCCGGGTGGCGGCCGCGAGGGCGGCGAGCCGGCGCGGCTCGAAGCGGGACAGCAGCGCCGCGCGAGCGCCGGCGAGCAGCGCGGCGTGCAGCCCGCCGAGGCCGTGCTGGTGCGCCAGCGGCAGCGCGTGCACCAGCACGTCGCCCGCGCTCCATCGCCAGGCGAGCATCACCGCCCTGATGGAGGCGAGCAGGTTGGCGTGGGTGAGCGGCACGCCCTTCGGGGTGCCGGTCGTACCAGAGGTGTAGGCGAGCAGCGCCGGCGCGTCGGGGTCAAGCGGCCGCGCACCGAGCGGCTCGCTGTGCGCGAGCGCGTCCAGAAAGCCGTCGCCGCCGTCGCCGCCATGGCCGCCGTGGCCGCCGCGGCCGCCGCGGCCGCCGCCGTCGCCGCCGATGGGCACGACCGTCTCCAGCGAAGGGGTGTCGGCGGCGACCTCGCCGAGGGCGCGACGCGGCGCCTCGGACACGAAGGCGGCCCGGACGGCGGCGTCCCGCACCAGGTGACGTAGCTCTAGCGCGGTCAGGGCGGGGCTGGCGAGCACCGCGACCGCGCCCGTTCGCAGCGCGCCGAGGTAGCAGGCCACCAGGCGCACGGAGCTCGCCGACGAGAGCAGCACCCGCTCGCCGGGGCGGATGCCGCGGGCTTGCAGCCAGCCGCCGACGAGGGCGGCGCGCCGGTCCAGCTCGCCGTGGGTGACCGCCTCGCCGTCGATCTCCAGAGCCAGTCGCTCAGGCGCGCTGGCCGCGGCCGCGCCCAGCGCCTCCGGCAGCGATCCCCTCGTCAGCCCGGCGAGCGCCCGTTGCAGGTCGACTCCCGGCGCCAGGTGCCGGCGCCATGCCCCGGCCATCCCGGCCTCAGCCGCCACCGTAGCGCTCCCTCCTGCCGGCCAGGGCCCGCGACCGAGCCGCCCACGTGGCGTTCTGCCCTCGCTCCTGGAGGAGCCGCTCGCGCAGGGCGGCGTCGTTCGCCATCTGCTTGATCCGTGCCACCGCACCAGGATCGCGCCTCGCGATGGCGACGGCCAGCTCGACCGACCCTACGGGATGCACACCGCGGTCGTCGAAATCGACCGCGACAGCGGCGCCGTCCTGGTTCGCCACGCGCTCGGCCTGCGCGACGGCGTCGGCGCCCTGCCGCTCACTCCCGAGCGGGTCGCCGGACTGGCGCAACGACCGCCGCGGCCGTAGCGTGAAGGCTGCATACCATGCAAGCGCGGAGGTCCCGCGCAGCTGCGCGGGACCTCCGGCCCAAGCCCTGGACTCGCGAGCCCTGGACTCGCGCTCGGGCAGGCACGCCGACCCTGACCGGCTTGGCCTGCTCGATCGTCGCGGCCCGGCTGGCGGCTACTCGCCAGGGCCGGGGGGGTGGGAGGCCAGGTACTGCAGGGCCTGTCTGGCGACGGGGGCGGCGGCCGCGGCCCCGTAGCCCGCCTGGTCGATCGACACGGCGATGGCGTAGCGGGCGTCGCTGGTGGGGGCGAAGCACGCGAACCAGGCGGCCGGCTCGCGATGGGTGGCGCTGGCCGTGCCCGTCTTGCCCGCGACCGAGAGCGTGCCGAACGGGAAGCCCTGGAACGTCGCCGTGGCCGTCCCGCCCGGCTGCTGCACGGCGCCCACCAGGCCCTGCAGGATCGGGTCGTGCACGCCCGCCGGCAGCGGCACGTGGGCCGCGACGGCCGGCGCGAACCGAGTCACCAGCTTGCCCGCCTGGTCGGTCGCGCCGCTGGCGAGGCGGGGCCGGTAACGCGTGCCGCCATTGGCGAAGGTCGCGTAGGCGTTCGCGAGCTGCAGCGGCGTGACGATCGTGCCGCCCTGGCCAAACGCGAGCTCCACGTTGTCGCCCGGGTACCAGCCGCTGTTCGGAAACGCCCTGGGGGCCTGGCGGTGCAGCGCCTGGCGGACGGACGGGCTGTCGACCCGGCCGGCGGCCGCGCCGGGCAAGGCGATCCCGCTCGCCTGGCCGAGTCCGTACCGCTGGGCCAGCCGCTGGATCGGCTGAGGACCGTAGCGGCCGCGCTGAGACCAGAAATCGTAGCCCAGCTGGTAGAAGAAGACGTCGTCGGAGGCGGCGATGGCACGCACCACGTTGAGCGGTCCGAGCGCCTCCTTGGAGTCGTTGTGGAACGAGCACTGCCCGGCACAGCCAGGGATGGTGAACGTGCCGGTGTCGTCGATGATGGTGCTCGAGTCGATGAGCTGGTCGTCGAGCGCCGCGGTCGCGGTGACCAGCTTGAAGGTCGACCCGGGCGCGTACAGCCCCGCGATCGCCCGGTTGAGCAGGGGCTGGTGCGCCGAGGGATCGGTCAGGCGCCGGTAGTTCGCCTGGCTGACGCCGCCGACCCACACCGACGGGTCGTAGGTCGGGTAGGACGACATCGCGAGCACCGAGCCGTCGCGGGGGTCCAGCACGACCGCCGCCCCGCTGGGCGCCGGGTACAGGGCGCCGGTGCGGGGATCGACGGAGCGCTGCAGGCTGGCGACCTGCCGAGCCAGGTCGGCATCCAGCCGCTGTTGCAGGCCGATGTCGATGGTGAGCCGCAGGTTCTCGCCGGCGGTCGGCGGGGTGACGCTGAGCACCCGCACAACCCGACCGTGTGAATCGACTTCGAGGCGCTCCAGCCCGTCGCGGCCGCGCAGGACCTGGTCGTACGCCTGCTCGATACCTGCCTGGCCGACGTCGTCGCCACGAAGCACGCCGCGGTAGGCGGGCGCCTTCAGCTCGGCGGCCGTGACTGGGCCGACGTAGCCGAGCACCTGCGCCGCGGCGGTGCCGTAGGGGTAGGTGCGCACCCCGACGGGCGCGGTCGTCACCCCGGGGAACTGCTCGGGGTGCTCTGCCAGCTCGAACAGCACGTGGGGATCGACGTTCTCGGCCACCGGGATGGCGAACGGGGAGCCGGTGAAGATGCGCAGGCTCTTGTCGATGCGCGAGCGCCGCAGCCCGAGCAGCCGCGCCAGGCGGTCGAGGGTGGCGTTCTTCCCACGACCCAGCTGGGCGGGGTCGACCAGCACCGACCAGGAGACCTGGTTGTCGACCACCACCTTGCCGGTCCGGTCGAGGATGAGCCCGCGCGGAGCCGGGAGCACCACGTCGCGGACGAAGTCGTCCTTGGCCAGGGCGCTGTAGTGGCCGCCCCCGAGCACCTGCAGATCCCACAGACGAGCTAGCAGCAGGGCCAGCAGCAGGATGGTGACGACGCGGAGCAGCCACAGCCGCCGGCGAACCACCGGCAGCCGGGTCCGAGCCATGCCGGCCTTTCCTTCAGAGCAGAGCTGTTGCCTTGGATCCATGCTAATCACGGGAGGCCGGGTTCGTGGCCGACCGGCGCGCCCGGGGGCATGATTGGCCAGGTGAGGGGGGGACGTATCGCGCATGGACAGGTGTCGCGCATGAGCAGCGCAGGCTCTGGATTGCTCGGCCGGGGAGCCGATCCGAAAGTGGCGGCCTGGGCGGCGCGGACGCTCGGGCTGGCCGCCCTCGTCCTGGTCGTGGCCTGGGTGGCGCGGAGCGGCTCGGTGGTCGGCGACGATAGGCTCATGGCGGCCTCCGCCCTGGCCGTGCTGAGCGTGGCGTGGCTCGCCTTCCTGCTGCCGGTCGGCCTCGACCGCCGCCTTCAGGTCGCCGCCCTGCTGGTGGTCGGGACGTGCGCCGCCATCCTCAACCACCTCCGCCCCAACAGCCCTGCCTTCCTGGCGGCGCTGCTGGCGATGGCCGGGGCGGCGGTCAGGCTCCCGGTCGGCTGGGCGCTGACGGTGATGGCGGCGGCCACGGTCGCGATCACCCTCTCCGAGGGCGTCGGGGCGACCCACACCATCCCGGCCGGAGTGAGCTACACGGCGGCGGCGGCGGTGCTGTTCGGCGTGGCGACCTACGTGCGGACGCTCCGCGAAGCGCACCGCCGCGCCGAGCGGATCGTGGTGGAGCTGCAGGCGACCAGGCGGGCGGAGGCCAAGGCGGCCGCTCTGGGCGAGCGGGCCCGGCTCGCCAGGGAGATGCACGACATCCTGGCCCACGTGCTGTCCGCGCTCAGCCTGCAGCTCGAGGCCATGGCCCTGCTGCTGCAGCAGGAGGGCGCCTCGGACCGGGCCCTGCGGCAGGTGGAGCGGGCGCAGCGGCTGGCGCGCGACGGGCTCGACGAGGCTCAGGAGGCGATCGGCGCCCTCCGCGGCGACCGCCTGCCCGGCCTGGAGCTGCTCCCGCGCCTGGTCGAGGACTTCCGCCAGGCCACCGGCGTGCCGGCTCGGCTCGAGGTCGCCGGTGAGCCGTGGCCGCTCGGCCACGAGGCCGGCCTGGCCGTCTACCGCACCGCGCAAGAGGCCCTGACCAACGTCCGCAAGCACGCCAGGACGCCCGCCGACGTGGCGGTGGCGCTCGGCTGGCAACCGGACGGGCTCGCGCTCACGGTGGTGAACCGGGACGCGGACGGGCGACCTCCGCCCGGGGCGGACCCGGCTGCAGCGGACCCGGCTGCAGCGGACCCGACCGGAACGGACCCGACCGGAACGGACCCGACCGGGGCGGACCCGACCGGGGCGGACCCGACCGGGGCGGACGGCCAGGTCAGGGGCGGTTACGGCCTCACCGGCATGCGCGAGCGGGCGGAGCTGCTCGGCGGCGAGCTGGTCGCCTGCAGGACGGCAGACGGGTTCCAGGTGCGGCTGTGGCTGCCGGCATGAGCGAGCCACCGGCCCGGGTGCTGATCGCCGACGACCAGACGATCGTCCGCGAGGGGCTGTCGACGCTGCTCAGCCTCCTGCCCGACGTCGAGGTGGTGGGCGCGGCAACCGACGGCGAGGAGGCGGTCCGGCTGGTCGCCGAGCACCGGCCCGACGTGGTGCTGATGGACCTGCGCATGCCCCGCTGCGACGGTGCCGAGGCGACCAGGCGGATTCGCGAGCTGGCCCCGGAGACCGAGGTGATCGTCCTGACCACCTACGCCGACGACGCCTCGGTGTTCGCCGCGCTGCAGGCCGGGGCGCGCGGCTACCTGACCAAGAACGCCAGCGCGGCCGAGATCCGCCGGGCGATCGCCGCGGTCCGGCGCGGCGAGGCGCTGCTCGACCCCTCGGTCCAGCGTCGCCTGCTCGACGCGCTGGCCACCGCCCCCGGGGCGATCCCGGCGGCAGCGGGTGAGGAGCTGCCCGACGGGCTCACCCCCAGGGAGGCCGAGGTGCTGCGGCTGATGGCCGCGGGCCGCACCAACCAGGAGATCGCCGCCGACCTGGTGGTCAGCGAGGGCACCGTGAAGACCCACGTCAACCGGATTTTCGCCAAGGCCTGCGTGCGTGACCGAGGTCAGGCGGTCGCCTACGCCTACCGCCACGGGCTCGCCCCGCCGGACTGAGCGGCGGCTCCACCCAGGGGTAGAGGCCGGGGCGCCGGCGCCCACCCTGTGACGTACCCGGAAGATCCGGACTCGGGTAGACGACGTGCCCGCCAACGGCTGGCTATCGTCGGGCGACAGCACCCTTGGGCGCCGGCGACGGCAGCGAGGAGCAACCCGCGGATGGTCAGATCCAGGAGGAACCGCAACGGCCACGGCGGCCGCCCGCCGGCGGGCGGCGAGCAGGCCGACCGGCTCGAGCGGGTCGCCGTGCCGTTCGGCGACGGCCGCACGCTGGCGTTCATCCGAAGGACCGTGGTCCAGGTGGAGGAGTCGCGGCTGACCCTGGTGGGCGCCGACGGCCGGTGGTCTATGCTGCAGGTCACCGCCGACACCGCCTTTGGAACCCGCCGGCTGCCGACCACCCGAGCCGACGTGGTCCCCGGGGCCATGGTGGCGGCGGTCGTCGTCGAGCAGTTCGAGGACCATCAGGACCTAGCGCTGCGGATCGTCGTCATACCGCCGCAACCGAGCTGGAGCCTCCCGCCCACCTCGTCCGCCTGACCGCCCCGGAGCGAGCGATGCGAGCCATGCTGGTCGGCCTGCGTGCCGCCGATGCCCAGGCGCCGAGCGCGCCTGGCGCCGCGGCGCGCGCGCCCACCCGTGTCGCCGCTGCCTGGCGGCGCGATCGGGTGCCCAGGCTGGCGGCCGCCCTTGCGGTCCTGGCCGGGCTTGTCAACCTGGTGTCGGCCCTGCTCCCGGCGGAGCGGGACCGCCTGCGGCTGCTCCACGACCTCGTCCCCGGGACAGTGGAGCGCGGCGCGACGGTGGCGGTGGCCGGCGCCGGCATCGGCCTGCTGCTGCTCGCCGGGGGACTGCGACGCCGCTACCGGGCGGCCTGGCTGGCCGCGGTCTGCCTGCTCGCCGGCAGCGCCGTCCTCCACGTCATCAAGGGCCTCGACGTCGAGGAGGCGCTGGTGGAGGCGTTCCTTGCGGGGCTGCTCAGCGGCCAGGCAGCCTGCTTCGTGGCCCGGCCCGTGCGAGGCGAGCCCCGTGCCGTGCTCGGCCGGGCGGTGACGGTGGTCGTCGCCACCTTCGCCTACGGAACCCTCGGCATGATCGCCAACGACCACGACATCCCCGCCGACCTCGGCACCCTCGGAATGATCACCGCGGTCGGGCGGATGGCGCTCGGGCTGGGGGCCGGCGTGCCGCTGGTGGGCCGCTTCGGCCGCCTTTTTCCCGAGTCGGTGGCCGCGGTGTTCGCCGTCGGCGCCCTGGCCGTCTGCGCCCGTGCGGTCGCCCCGGCCGTGACCCGCCGCGCCGCCGACCCCGGCCTGGCAGCCGCCGTGGCCGCGTCGGACGACTCGCTTGCCTACTTCGCGCTGCGCGACGACCGCGTCACCGTCCGTGCCGGCGACGCACTGGTCACCTACGGTGCGGTCGGGTCGGTCGCGCTGGCGGCCGGCGACCCGCTCGGACCGCCCGAACAGTGGCCGGCCGCGATCGCCGCGTTCCTCGACGCCGCGGCCACGCAGGGCCGGATCGCGGCGGTGCTCGGCTGCGGGGCGGCGGCCGCGGTCTGGCGGGAGGCCGGCCTGACCACGATCTACCTCGGCGACGAGGCGGTGCTCGACCTGCGGCGGTTCTGCCTGGAGGGACGGGCGGTCAGGATCGCCCGCCAGAGCTGGAAGCGGGGCCAGCGAGCCGGCTACACCGCGCTGGTGCGCCGCTCGGGCGATCTCAGCCCAGCCGAGGTGACCGCCCTCGACGAGCTGTCCCGGCGCTGGCGGGGCGACTCGGCCGAGCGGGGCTTCTCGATGAGCCTCGGCCGCCTGTTCGACCAGCGTGACCCGGACATGCTGGTGGTCGCGGCCAGGGACGCCGACGGACGGGTGCGGGGCTTCCTGCACCTCGTGCCGTGGGGCGCCGACGGGGCCAGCCTGGACGTGATGCGCCGGGACCGGGCGGCGCCCTCCTGGCTGAACGACTTCCTGGTGGTCGAGGCCACACGCCACCTGCCCGAGCTGGGCGTCCAGCGGCTGTCGCTGAATTTCTCGTTCCTGCGGGCGGTGCTGGCGGCCGGATCAGGGCCGGGCGTGCCCGGCCGGCTGCGCGTCGCGCGCTGGCTGCTGCGGCGCCTGTCCGGGCCGTTCCAGATCGAGACGCTGTACCGCTTCAACCGCAAGTTCAACCCCGACTGGCAGCCCCGCTACCTGGCCATCGAGGCACTAGAGGAGCTGCCGCGGGTCGCGCTCGCCACCATGCGCGCCGAGGGTCTGCTCGCCGCACCGTGGCGCCTGCGCAGGCCCCGGGCCGCCGAAGCAGGCGCACCGTGAGGCGTCCATCCGGCGCGACCGCCGCCCCGACCGCCCCCACCACGACCCTCACCACCACGACCCTCACCACCACGACCACCGCCACCAGTCCACCTCACCATCGCCCCCTCAGTGCGGCCCACCATCGCCCCCTCAGTGCGGCCCACCATGCCCCTGGCCGCGACCATGCCCCCGTCCGCGGCCACCGCGGCCCCGGCCACCACCACCAGCTCCACCGCGTGGCGAGCGACCTGGTCCATATCCCGTCCAGCCTGCTCCACCAGGTCGGCCGGGCCGGACCGCTGGAGAGCCCGTGGGTGTCGGTCGGATTCGGGACGTTGCTGCTGGCCAGCGTCGCCACTGCGGTGTGGCGCCGGCGGCGGCGCCCGGCGGGGGCGTTGCGCCATCGCTGGCTGCGCCGGGGCAGCCTGACCGCCTGGCTCATCACCCTGGCCACCCTCTGCGGCCTTGGCGGGCTGAACACCTACGTTGGCTACGTGCCCACGCTTCCCTCCCTGTTCGGCGCGCTTCCCTTCCACGGCGAGCGGACCGGGGGCGAGTCCCGGCTGGTGACGCTGAAGATCGGCGCCCGGCGCCTGGACGTGCCGCCGAGCACCGCCTACGTGTACCTGCCGCCCGGCTACGACGACCGGGCCAACGCGTGCCGCCGCTACCCCGTCGTCTACCTCCTGCACGGCTTCCCAGGCAGCCCGATCGACTGGTTCCGGGCAGCCGAGGTCCAGAAGACCATGGACGCGATGCTGGCCCGGCACCTGGTCCAGCCGATGATCCTGGTCGCCCCGGACGCGAGCGGCGGCTGGCTGCACGACTCGGAGATGCTCAACCAGGTCGGCGGCCCGCAGGTCGAGAGCTATCTCGTCGGTCCGGTCGTCCACGCCGTCGACGCGAGGTTCCGGACGGTCGCGACGCGGGCCGGTCGGGCGATCGGCGGCGTGTCGAGCGGCGGCTATGGCGCCCTCAACCTGGGCCTGCGACACCAGAACGAGTACTCGGTGATCCTGTCGCTGATGCCCTACGGCAACCCGGGAGGGGTGACCAGAGCCCTGCTCGGTGGCAGCCATGCCCTCTGGCTGGCCAATTCCCCCGGCTACTACATCCCGACGATGACCTTCCACCACTCGATGAAGGTCGACCTACTGGCCGGCAGCCGGGACCCGGAGGCGCGCGAGGCGGCCCGGCTCGCCCGCATGCTGCAGGCCCGCCACCAGCGCGGAGTCTTCACCGAGGTCTCGGGCGCGACCCACACCTGGCGGGGCGCCCGCACCGAGATCGCCTATGCCCTCGCCTTCGCCAGCGCCCACCTCGGAGACGGCCACCCCGCCCGGGTAACAGCCTGAACCCAGGTCGCGCCCCCTGTACAGCTGCCCTGTCACAGCTGCAGGAGTCGTCAGCTTACGGTGGAATGGTGATACGACCGGCTCGGCGCTCACCGTCAAGCGCGCGAAGGGCCTGCGTCAGGGTGCTCACGTGGATCTCGCGCTCGCCTCGCTCCCACATCAGCTCGATCGCGTCAAGCAGGGCCCTCGCCTCGCCAGCCAGC
Source organism: bacterium (assembly GCA_046727955.1). Lineage (GTDB taxonomy): Bacteria > Actinomycetota > CALGFH01 > CALGFH01 > CALGFH01 > DASVXQ01. The sequence goes on from JBKPDO010000038.1 coordinate 24,905, forward strand.
GATTGCGCGGCGCGCAGGCAGGCGTAGGTGTGGCCGGTGCTGCGGGCCGGGTTGATCCGCCCCAGCAGGTCCACGAGCGCGAGGTAGTGGTCGATGAAGGAGCACTCGGCGTCGGTCAGCGCCGGGAGGCGCGGGGTGCCCGATCGCATGCTCTCACCCACCGTCGACCGCGCCAAGCGCCGGGAGGACCTGGCGGCTGGACAGGATATCGCCGACCAGCGCTCCCAGGCGCAGGATCTCGCGTGCCTGGATGTCGACGGGGACGAGGTTGGACATGCTGCCTCCCGCTCTGGGTCGCGACTGCCACTGAGACAGTGCCACTGCGCGGCGGGACATCGAGCGGTTTCCGCTGCTGGCAGAGGTCTGAGAGGAGTGCCCAGCTCGTTCGGCACCGCGTTGTGATCCCTGGACCTGAGCGCGGCGGGCCGCGCCGGCGGACCGTCTGCTGGCCAAGCGTTTTGGTCGCACAGGACCGGGACCGTTTAACCTATCCGGGCGAACCCGGACGGCAAGGGAAGATGTCCATGCAGAGCTTCAGGCAGTGACCGCCGCCACCCCCCTCCTCTCTGATCACTGGCGGTCGCTGCCCGGCCGGGCCGCGGGCGCCGCTCGGCGACACCGGCTCGTGCTTGCGCTTCTGGTGCTCGGGGTCGCGTTCCGGGTCCTGGTGCAGATCGCCTACCGGCCGCTGCTGCTGTACATCGACTCATATACCTACCTCGACAACCTGCACCGGCTCGACCCCACCGGTGAGAACCCGATCGGCTACAACCTGTTCCTGCTCCGCCCCGTGCTCGCGCTGGGAAACCTGGCGGTCCTCGCCGTGCTCCAGCACCTCATCGGCTTGGGCATGGGCGTCGCGATCTACGCACTGCTACTGCGGCGCGGCACCCGGCGCTGGGTCGCCGCCCTGGCCGCGGCGCCGGTGCTGCTGGACGCCTATCAGGTGCAGATCGAGCACAACCTGATGGCGGACACGCTGTTTCAGGCCATGCTGCTGGCGGCGGTGGCGGTGCTGACCTGGCGGCGGACGCCTGGCTACGCCACCGCGGCCGTGGCCGGCGCGCTGCTCGGCGCGGCCGTGCTAGTCCGCCTTGTCGGCGAGCCGCTGGTGCTCCCGGCGATCGCCTACGTCGTGCTGGTCTCCTCCGGCGGCTGGCGCCGCGTGAGGCTCGCCGCCACCGTGGCCGTCTGCTTTGCGGCGCCGGTGCTCGCCTACGCCGCCGACTACCAGCACCATACTGGCAAGCTCGGCATCTCCAATACCGGAGGGGCCGCGATGTACGGCCGGGTCGCGGCGTTCGTAGACTGCTACGATCTCCCACTGCCCGCGTATGAACGTGCCCTCTGCCCGGCCGCGCCCGTCGGCGAACGAGCAAAGGCCGACGATCTGGTCAACGCTCCGGAATCGCCGCGACGGCAGGTGCAGCCGCCGCCGGGCAAGAGCGCCGCGCAGGTCGAGCGCGACTTCGCCCGGCGTGCCATCGCGCACCAGCCCCTCGACTATCTGGCGGCGGTGAGCCGCGACTTCGCCAAGGGCTTCGCCCCGACCCGCGTCACCTTCCCAGGCGACGTCCACGTGGACCGCTGGTGGTTCCCGTTGCAGTACCCGGTCTGGGGTCCCAGGTACAGCCTGCACGACGCGGTCGTGGCGGTCGAGCGCTACGGCGGCGGCGGTCCAGCGGTGCAACGCCCGCTCGCCGAGGTCCTCCAGGGCTTCCAGCGGAGTGTGGGCTACACGCCCGGTCCGGCCCTCGCGCTCGCGCTGCTCCTTGGGCTTCTAGCCGCGCTCGGCGCGGGCCGGACCGCGGACCGCCAGCAGCGCGCCGCGTGCCTGCTCTACACGACCACGGGCGCGGGGGTACTGCTGACCGCCGCGCTGTACCAGTTCTCCTGGCGCTACCAGCTCCCAGGTCTGGTGCTGCTGCCATTGGCGGGCGCCCTCGGAGCGACGGTCCTGGTCCCGTTACATCGGCCCCGTTGCATCAAGACTGGGACGAGCGTCGTACCGGGCGAACGCCGGCGCGGCGAGCGCGAGCAGCAGGACGCCTGCCATGCAGGCGAGCCCGCCGGACACGACCGCCACGTTCGGACCGAACGCCGCCGCCACCGCGCCAGCCTCCAGGTCGCCGAGCCGCGGCCCACCCGCCCCGACGATCATGTTCACTCCTGACAGGCGGCCCCGCATCGCATCCGGCGTGACGAGCTGCAGGATGGACGAGCGGAACACCACACTGATGGCGTCGGCCGCGCCGGCCAGAGCGAGCAGGACAAGCGCCAGCCACAGCACCCGCACTAGACCGAACACGGTGATCGCCGCACCCCAGCCGGCGACCGCGACCAGCACTGCCCGGCCCTGGCGGCGGACGGCCGGCAGCCACCCGCTGAGCAGCGACGCAAGCAGCGCGCCGGCCGCGGGAGCGGCATAGAGGTAGCCGGCGACCTGCGGGCCACCGTGAAACTGCCCGGCGGCCATGGCCGGGAAGAGGGCGCGCGGCATGCCGAATACCATCGCGTTGACGTCGGCGAGGAAGACCGTGAGGAGCACCGGCCGCGAACGCAGGAACGCCAGGCCCTCCATGACCGACGACAGCCCGGCGCGCCGGCCGCCGCCCTCTGGCGACAGCGGCGGCAGCTGGTAGATCGCGGAGATCGCGACGGCGAACGCGCCGACGTCGACAGCATAGGCCGCGGCGTACCCGCTGGTGCTGATCAGCACGCCCGCGACCAGCGGACCGACGACGATACCGAGGGTGAATACGCCGTGAAACAAGGTGTTGGCGGCGGGGATGTGGGCCGGACCGACCAGTCGTGGCAGCAATGCCCGGCGGGTCGGCGAGTCGACCGCGGAGAAGGCGGCCTGCACGGCGACGCAGGCGTAGAGAAGCCAGAGCCGGTCGAGGTGCAGCAGCGCCTGCACCAGCAGCAGCACGCTGACCGCCGCGGATCCGGTCGAGGTCACCAGGATCAGCCGGCGCCGGTCGACGGCGTCGGCGATGGCGCCACCGTACAGCCCGAAGACGATGAGCGGCACCAGCGCAGCGAACCCGATGAAGCCGACCGCAAGACTGGACCTGGTCAGCGCGAAGACCTGTAACGGCACGGCGACCAGGGTCACCTGGGCGCCGACCATGGAGGCGCTCTGCCCGATGAAGAGCCGCCGGAAGCCGCCCGAGCTGCGCAACGGCGTCAGGTCCGTGACCAGCCGGCGACCTGTCACGGCGCCCACTTCTCGCCACCGGCCGGGCCAGCGTCTGATGTCCGACATCCGCTGATCTAACACCACCTCCATCCGGCAAGGCGCCTCCCGCGAGATGCCCCTGCGAGGCGGTCACGTGCGGATCTGCGGCGTTTCGGCCCTCATCCTTGCCGCGTGGGCTGCACGTTGCCGCGCACATCGTCGGTCAGAAGCCCTAAAGCGGATGCCGAAGCAACCATCTACGCGGCAACCTGCATCCCACGCGGCAAAGTCAGGCGCCAAAGGTGCCCGGCGCGCGGCAAGATGCACCCTACGCGGCAAGGTAAGGTGCCGGCCCCGCGGCAACCTGCACCCACAGCGGCAAGGTGGCTCAGAACGGGCGTCCAGAAAAGGGCGTGTGCGGAGGCGCCAGTTCGAGTACAACGGACACATGGACATCGAGATCCGCCCGATAGGGCCCGACCACTTCCCGCAGTTCTCGCGGGTGCTCGACATCGCCTTCGGCGCGGACACCAGCGAGGAAAAGCTCGCCGACGTGCAGCGTAGCCTCGAGTACGACCGCAGCATCGCCGCGTTCGACGGCGACCGGATCGTGGCGACAGGCGGCGCCGACTCCATGGAGCTGACCCTGCCCGGCCTGACCGCGATCCCGATCGGCGGCCTGACCGCGATCGCCGTCCTGCCGACCTACCGGCGCCGGGGGATCCTGCGGTCGATCATCGCCAGGCACTTCGAGGACGTCGAGGGGCGGGCCGAGCCCGTGTCGGCGCTGATGGCCTCCGAGTCGACCATCTACGGCCGTTTCGGCTACGGCGCGGCCACCATGGCGGCTGAGCTGGAGATCAACACCGACAATGCCGTCTTGCTGCAGCCCCCGGACACGACCGGCCGGCTGCGCCTGCTCGACAAGGATGAGCGCGCCGCGGTGGTTCGCCCGTTCTACGACCGCGTCCGCAAGGCCCAGCCAGGTGAGCTGTCCCGGATCGACTGGTGGTGGGAGATGTTCGCCAGCGACCCCAGCTGGCGATTCCAGGGCGACAGCCAGCGCCAGGACGTGGTCTACGAGTCGGAGCCGGGCCGGGTCGACGGCTGGCTCAGCTACCGGGTCAAGCACGACTGGGAGCACGGGCTTCCCAACAACCTGATCAACGTGTTCCAGCTCTTCGCGCTCACCCCCGAGGCCGGCGGGGCTCTGTGGGGCTACTGCCTCGACCTCGACCTGGCCGGGACGGTTCGGCTGTTCAGCCGGCCGGTCGACGACCCGCTGCGCTTGTGCCTGGCCGACCCGCGCCGGCTCCGCACGGTCGGGGTCGCCGATCATCTCTGGATCCGGCTGATCGACCTGCCGGCGGCCATGGAGGCGCGCCGGTACGCGGCCGAGGGGCGCCTGGTGCTGGAGGTGACCGACGCCGTGCGACCCGGCAACCAGGGCCGCTGGTTGCTGGAGGGGGGCCCGGACGGCGCGAGCTGCCAGCGCACCCGGGACGAGGCCGACCTGGCACTCGACGTGGCCGAGCTCGGCGCCGCCTATCTCGGCGGCACCCGGCTGGCGACCTTGGGCCGGGCCGGCCGGGTCCGCGAGGAGGTCCCCGGCGCTCTGGTGCGGGCCGACGCCATGCTCGCCAGCGACCCGCCGGCCTGGTGCACCACCCACTTCTGATCCAGGGTGAAGGCGATCGGGTTCAGACCGTCCGCGAAGCGGGCGGCGCGCTCGATCCCCGCCGGCGTAAGCGAGCCCATGATGATCGGGATGCCTCCCTCCTGCCGCGGCTTGGGATTGACGATCGAGGCCGGGATGCGGAAATAGCGTCCCTCGAAGCTGACCGGGTCGGGAGAGGCAAAGGGCGCAGAGGTGGGCAGCGCGACGCCAAGATCCATGGTCCCTCCTCGAGCGAGTCAGCTTGGCGAGTGCGATCAGGTTATCGGCGCGGCCTGCTCGCCGGCCCGCCCGCACGGTGAAGCTGCTGGCCGCCGACCTTATCAGCGCGGCTCGTGGCCGCGGGACTCAGACGGCTCGTCGTCGCTTGTCCCTCTGCCAGGCCAGGGCGCCTCACGTCATCGTCTACCTCTTCACCCATACCTGGTAGTAGCCGTCGCCGTAACTGGTCCGATAAGGCAGCTTCGCCAGCAGACGGTATTTGTCATTCGTCCGCAGTTGCCGGAGAAGCTTGTCGTCCAATTCCTTCGTCACTGTCCAGTTGAGCACGATGACATCGAAATAGGCCTCGCGAATCGCCGCCCGGTAGCCAGGCTCGCCCAAGAGTAGCCTGCCCTTTCGATCCGTGTAGTTGATGGCGTAGGTGGAGGTCCACTGGTCCGGTGTGGTCTCCGCACGAAGGTAGTATCTGGGCACCGGGTTGGACTCGACCAGGTAGCGTCCCCCTGGTTTGAGCTGCGACTTGAGCGTGGCGACCATGCGCGTGGAGTCATCCCAGGCATGGTAAAGGTACTGGGATTGGGTGATTCCCAGCGTCAGCAGCGTCACCCAGGCGAGGATGGCCAGCTGGGGGTACCGGAAATGCGCCCCCATTATCCGACTCAGGCCGACGCCGGCCATGGGAGCCGTGAACAGCAAGCCGTAACCGACGTGCTTGTGCAGCGACACGCCGGTGTGCAGGTACACCTGGTACGCCGGCGCGAGCAGGGCGGTGCCACACAACAGCAGGCCGAGGGCCAGTCGCCACGGCCGACCACGATTCCCATCTCGCCTCATGCGCGGCACCTCGCCCATGCGTTCCCGCCGGACATAGCACACCGTGCCCAACAGCGCGAGAGCGAGCAAGCCCCCACCACACTCCAGGCAGTCGAGGAGCAGATCCAGGGGATCTGCGTTGCCAACGGCTCGGGCCGTGGTGGTGACGCGCACGGCGTGGAGATAATCGTCCCCGGCTAGCGCCAGCGCCCCGGCGAGCGTGGCTGCGGTGAAAGCGGGCAGCAAGATGCCACGCAGCACCAACCCTCCCCACCTGCGGTGCGGGAAGGTGGCCAGCGCGGCGAGCACGGCTACGGTGGGAAGAAACATGAGAGCGGCGTACTTCACCGCCACCGCGAGCGCCATCACCGGTGCAGCGAGAAGGCACGCCGGGATAGCCAAGTTGTGAGCGGTACGGACCACGATCCAGGCGGCAAGTGCGAGCAGGAAGATCGTCGCTGCGTCGTAGGTGGCGAAGTTGCCCAGAAACAGGGTGGACTGAGTGGTGGCGAAGACGGCAGCCGCGCACAAGCCTGCCCGTTCGTTGAACAGCAACCGCGACAGTGAGTAGAGCAGGGCCGTGGCCCCGAGCATGAAGACGAGGCTCAAGGCACGCGCCGCGGTGAGGCCGAAGGCCGACTCGACTGCGGCGGCAAGCACCGGGTAAAGACCGGCGAGCCAGAAAAGTACGCGGTGAACTCTGGCGGGACAGGCCTTCCGTAGTGGAAGTGGTCCAGTTGGAGGTGGCCGACGTAGAGATACAGGGCCTCGTCCTCGAACGCGGTGTTCTGCAGCCGGAGAGACAGCACGGCCTGCACGACGAGGATGCCGAGCAGGACCGCTCGACTTACCCGAGTGCGGCGGCGGCTCGGCGCGGCTGTCCAGCCGGATTGGGGGACGGAAGGCACGCTGTAGCCCGGCGTCCGCTGCCTTGGGGTGGCGACGGGGGCGGCCCGGTGCATGGGAGGAGTGGGATGGCCTCGCCCGCGCTGGCCGGGCGGACCGTTGCGCTCAAAGCCTGTCCTTGTCTGATTCTCGTCCCAGGACCACGGGTTCGCGGGTGGCGGTTCAGTGGCAGACGGAGGAACGGTGGCACGCCCATCCTGATCCCAGGGAAGATACTCGCCGCCGGGACCGATCTCGACGGCGGGGGGTCTAGGGACATTCGTTTCGCCACCGCCATTTCGCTGAGCGGCGATGCGGCCACCGCCAGGTCGGATTTCTCTCTCAGAGGCCATCAGAGATGCTTCACGTCGAAGCCGAAGAGATCGTTCTCGGCTCTTCGCTTGAACTCGGCGAGTGCCGATGGATCGCTGTCGATGCGCCAGTCGGCGCGCTTGACGTAGTCGAACCAGATAAAGCCGATGACATCATGCGACGCAGCAACGCCCGCGAAGAGATCAGCGACGTCCTTGCGCTTCCGCGGCCCCGGCTCCGAGGCCGTCTCGAGGATGAGGATGGGCTTGCGGGCGAACTTGCGCACCGCAGCCGTCGTTGGACCGAAGAGCGTCGGGAACGTGCTGGCTCCCCTGCCCGTGTAGTAGCCGATCACGCCGATCCAGTCCACGTACGAGTCGCCAGGATAGAACGGCTTGAGCGGGACCTGGGGCACTGGGTTGATGACGTTGGGGCTCCACACCCAGATCACGTTGGTTGCCCCGACGTCGAGAAAGATGTCGTGGATTCGCCGCCATGCGCGCACGAAGTCAACCGGGGTTGTCGCTGTGGTTCCCCAGGGGTACCAGTGTCCGTTCATCTCGTGTCCGAAGCTGATGGCCACCGGCAGGTTGAGAGTCCGCACGGCGGTGGCGAACTTCCTGGTGTAATCGTCAGTCGCGCCGTCAGCGATATCCGCGATGGAGGGTTTGAACGGCTCCCACACCATTACGGGCAGGGCGCCTGCGGCTCGCGCATTTCTGACCCCCTGGGCGTCAAACTGGTCGCCCCACGCGGTGTAATACTCGAGCAGGTTGGGTTGCTTGCCAATCTTCCCCGCAAAGTCCCCCACCGGGCCAAGGGACTGGGGAGCGCCGCCGAGGGCGGCGCCGAGGTACTTGCGAGGGGGCTTGAGCAGCGGACGCACGTCGAAGGGGACAAACGCCTCTTCTGACTGCCCCTCCACTGAACCACCGGCGTCCGTTGCACCCTTCGACCGATGATCCATCGGTCCCGAAGAGCACCCGAGGAACGAGCCGAGCAGCCCTGCAAGCAGTAGCCCGACGATAGGCCGGGGTATCCTCTTGGCGCGGGCCGCCCAGAGAGCACCAAGACGGCTCGTCCTCATGCGACCTCCTCCTTGCGCGGCTGGACGAGGATGCGGCCGACGATCGCGGCATAGAAAAGTCCGGAGGAGAGCACGAGCGCATAATCCGGTGGGTCCATCGTCACCATCCGCCAGAGGGCTGCCCCTACCCACACAAGTGCCGTGGCGCCGCCCCAGACGGTGATGCCAGTCCAGAAGCGTCGGGCTTGGTCATTGTTCTTTCTCGCCGAGGAACCGGTCGGCCGCCACGCCATCTGCCTGCGACGAAGGCTGTCCCAGATGGCGAAGGTGTGGGCCCAGCCGTACATCATCCGGGTGGCCCACGCCTCCAGCCGGTAAGGGCACTTGTGCCACATCGGAAAGATCAGTGTCGTATAGACCAGGCTGGGGACGATCAGCGTCATGTTCTCGAGGCGCAGCGTCCCCGGCATTGCCAGCAGCAACGTGATGGGAATGAGCGGGCCCACAAAGGTGAACAGTGCCGTGTGGATGTAGTAGAAAAAGCCGGACAGATAGCACATGCGGGTCCGCAGCCTGAGCTTTGTCCTCCAGAACTTCTTGCTGCTCAGCAGGTTCATCGTGCCCGAGCACCAGCGGTACTGCTGGGTCTGGAAGGCGCTCACCGTGTCCGGGCATAGGCCCGTCGACAGCGTGATAGGCACGTAGCGGAGATCCCAGCCGAGGCGGCGCAGGTCAAAGCCCGTGTGCACGTCCTCGGAGTGCGCAATCAGTGTCGTGCCACCGTTCTGCCTGAGCGCGGCACGCCGGTAGATGGCGCAGCTACCTACGCAGATCGCACCGTCCCTGCGTTGTCGGGCCACCTGGACCGAGCGGTAGAAGAGCTCCTGCACCGCCCCGGCTCCGCGCTCGATCCAGCTCTGCTCGTCGAGCACCCGGAAGTACTGCGGGGACTGGACAATTGCAATCCTCCGATCGCTCTCCATGTACGGAAGCAGTTCGTCGAGCAGATCAGGGCGGGAGCGAAATCGGCGTCGAGGATGACGATGTACTCCCCTGAGGAGAAGTGGAACCCGTAGCGGAGGTTGCCGGCTTTCTTGAACCAGCCCCGGTTCGGGCGGCTGCCATACGCAAAACCGAAGTTGGCCGCCATGGCGGCGACCGCGCGACTACCCGCGTCGTCGAGGACGCGGGGCGTGACCACCCCTTGATAGTACTGCGCCATCCCGGCGACGTGAGTCCACGTATTGTGCAGCACTTCGAGAGGCTCACCGCACACCGGCAGGAAGACGTCGACCGTTGGGTACACGGCCGGGCGCCAAGACGACACCAGGCGCCTATGGGCACGCAGGTCGAAATCTCGGCTGAAAGCGTTGACTGAGAGCGAGATTAGATAGTACGAGATCGTGAAGAGCAGGAGCGGCAGGTATGCCCACATCCAGTGGGCGGAGTGCATGAGCCTGAGCTGGGCCAAGGTCAGGCAGGTGAAGCTGACGAGAGAGCAGCAGGTGAGCACCCACAGATGCCGCTCGATATAGGAGTACTTCTCCCGATCGTCCGGCGGCTGAGGCAGGAGCCCCGCGATGCTGGGCGCCGAGCGGTACGCAGCCCGCCTGCGGCTGTGGGTGGCAGTGGTCCGAGTCCCCGCCCCGCGGTCGATGCTCGGACGCTGACGGACGCCGACACCGCTTGGGAGGGGAGCCGGCCGGGGTTGGAGGGGGGTCACAGCGGCGGATCTCCACACGTAGAGGCAGTTACCGGGGCCCCGCGAAAGGCAGCAGGGAGGTGAGGCGACGCAAGCCTGTCATATCCCTCTTGAGCTAGCAAGAACGTCACTTCACTGAAGCTTCACCTATAGGACGGACAAGTATGATATTACGCAATCCGCCAGAAGCGAAAGCGGGCGCTCGTTGGATGGCCCAGTGCGACAGACAGCGAGGGTGCGTCTGTCGAACGGGTCGTGGTCTATGCTTGGGTTGCTAGCTGGGGTGTTCCCGGGCGGGCCAGATGCCGCCGCGGCTGCGCGCATCAGCTGGCTACAGGGCCGCGACCTGGTGCTCGCGTGGCCTTTCGGCGAGCAGGACCGGCGCCTGCAACACCTCGGCCCGCCGCTCCGGCGGGTCCGGGTCGGGCTCGGGCAGGGCGACGGCGCCCGCGCCGGCGAAAGGCCGTGGCCGTCGTGGTGCCGGCGCGCCCGCGCCTCCGCCGCGCCCGCGGTACACCAGCAAGCCGTTGACCGGGTCCGGGACCGCGTCCAGCGCGGCCCGCACGCTCGGCAGGACGCGGAAGGCCTGCCACTGCTCCTCGTCGGCGAAGGCAACCTCGAATACCACGCCCCAGCGGTGCTCGTTCCAGACCCAGTCGACGGCGCCGTTGGAGATCGCCGACTCGATCAGCGACGAGCTGTGAGCGTCCTTCCACCGCGCCGCCGAGAACGCCCCGTGAAATACCTCAATGGACCACCACTCCATGGTCCAACTGTAATCCGCCATCCTCAATCGCGGAACCGGCTCATTGCCTTTGACAGGGGTTTGGGGGAGTTCCTAGGCTGGCTGGCATGACCGAGACGTCCCGCTCCAAGAGCTTGCCCGAGCTACGGCGCCACCGCCTCCACGGGCGCGAGATGGCGGTGCGGGTCGCCGGTGCGGGACCCGTAGTGGTGCTGCTTCACGGCATCATGGGCAACTCCGCCAACTGGGCCGGGGTGCTGCCGGCCCTGGCCGAGCAGGCGACAGTGGTCGCGCCCGACCTGCCCGGCCACGGCGCCTCCGCCCCGCTGCGGGGCGACTACTCCGTCCCCGCCTACGCCAACGCCGTCCGCGACCTGCTGGTCACGCTCGGCCACGATCGCGCCACCCTGGTCGGCCACTCGCTCGGCGGCGGTGTCGCCATGCAGTTCGCCTACCAGTTCCCGCAGCGCTGCGAACGGCTGGTCCTAGTCGACAGCGGCGGCCTGGGCAACCACGCGCCACTGGTGATGCGGGCGCTGGCGCTGCCGGGCGTCCACCACCTGCTCCCGCTCGCGTGCAACCGCGTCGCCTTCAGCGCGTCCAACCGGCTGGCCAGCTGGTGGCAGCGGCGCAATGGCGAGCCGTGGCCGCCGAGCCGGCTCGAGGATGCCTGGGCGGGCTACCGCACGCTGTGCCAGAGCGACGGTCGCCGGGTCGTCGCCGATACCATCCGCACGCTCATCGGGCCGTTCGGGCAGCGAGTGAGCGCGCTCGACCGGCTCTACCTGGCCGGCGGGCTCCCGGTGCTGATCGTGTGGGGTGCGCGGGACCCGGTCTTCCCGCTCGAGCACGGGCTGGCCGCCCACCGCGCCCTTCCCGGCAGCCGCCTCGAGGTCTTCGAGAACGTCGGTCACCGTCCCCAGTTGGAGGCCCCGGACCGCCTCGCGCAGGTGCTGCACGACTTCCTGCGCTCCACCGAGCCCGCCGCCTTCACCGAGCAGCGCTGGCGCGAGCTGTTCAGGTGAGCCGATAGTCTGGCTGGGAGCGCGTCGAGGCGGGACTCGCGAGGTAGCGCGGGTCCGCGGCATGCCAGGCGCGAAGCGGCCGCACAGTGCATCCCAACCTCAACGGGAAGGCGGAGCAAGATCGTGACGACGACCATCCATCAGCAGATCGCCGAGGAGCTCGGCGTGCGCGAGCGGCAGGTCACCGCGGCCGTCGAGCTGCTCGACGGTGGCGCCACCGTGCCGTTCATCGCCCGCTACCGCAAGGAAGCGACCGGGACGCTCGACGACGAGCAGTTGCGCACGCTCGAGGACCGCCTGCGCTACCTGCGCGAGCTGGAGGAGCGCCGCACGTCGGTGCTGGAGTCGATCCGCGCCCAGGGCAAGCTCGACGACGCGTTCGAGGCGCAGATCATGGCGGCCGATTCGAAGGCGCGGCTCGAGGACATCTACCTGCCCTACAAGCCCAAGCGTCGCACCAAGGCGCAGATCGCCATCCAGGCGGGTCTGGAGCCGCTGGCCGATCAGCTCCTGGCCGATCCGACCGGCGATCCGCGGGCGACCGCGGCCCCCTTCGTCGACGCCGACAAGGGCGTGGCCGACGCCGACGCCGCGCTGGACGGCGCACGCGCGATCCTGGTCGAGCGCTTCGCCGAGGACGCCGACCTGATCGGCGCGCTGCGCGAGCGGATGTGGTCGAGTGGCCGGCTGCTGTCGCGCGTCCGCGACGGCCGGCAGGAGGCCGGCGCCAAGTTCGCCGACTATTTCGACTTCGCGGAGCCCCTCACCAAGCTGCCGTCGCACCGGGTCCTGGCGCTGTTCCGCGGCGAGAGCGAGGAGGTCCTCGACCTCATGCTCTCGCCGGAGGATGCGCCGCCGCGGCGGGCGGCGCCTGGGTCCGCCGCGCCACCGGGAGCGCCGGCGCCAACGACCTCTCAGGCCGGGCTGAGCGGCTACGAGCTGCGCGTCGCCCAGCGCTTCGGCATCGCGGACCGTGGCCGCGCGGCCGACCGCTGGCTGATGGACACGGTCCGCTGGGCCTGGCGCACGCGCATCCTCGTCCACCTCAGCATCGACCTGCGCACGCGCCTGTGGCAGGCGGCGGAGGACGAGGCGGTGCGCGTGTTCGCCGCCAACCTGCGGGACCTGCTGCTCGCCGCCCCGGCCGGGGCGCGCCCGACCATGGGCCTTGACCCCGGCTTCCGCACCGGGGTCAAGGTCGCGGTGGTCGACGCGACTGGCAAGGTGGTGGCGGCCGAGACGATCTATCCGCACCAGCCGCAGCGGCGCTGGGACGAGGCGATCGCCGTCCTGGCGCGGCTGGTGCGAGCGCACCGCGTCGAGCTGGTCGCGATCGGCAACGGCACTGCCTCGCGCGAGACCGACAAGCTCGCGGGCGACCTGATCAAGCTGCACCCGCGGCTCGACCTCACCAAGGTCGTGGTGTCGGAGGCCGGCGCCTCGGTGTACTCCGCCTCGGCCTACGCCTCCCAGGAGCTGCCTGGGCTGGACGTGTCGCTGCGCGGCGCGGTCTCCGTCGCCCGGCGGCTGCAGGACCCGCTCGCGGAGCTGGTCAAGATCGACCCCAAGTCGATCGGCGTCGGCCAATACCAGCACGACGTCTCGGAGAGCAAGCTGTCGCGCTCGCTCTCGGCGGTAGTGGAGGACTGCGTGAACGCGGTCGGCGTCGACGTCAACACCGCCTCGGCGCCGCTGCTGGGGCGCGTGTCGGGCATCGGCACGGTGCTGGCGGAGAACATCGTGGGACAGCGCGACGCCAACGGCCCCTTCCGTTCGCGCTGGGCACTCGAGGACGTCCCCAGGCTCGGCCCGAAGGCGTTCGAGCAGTGCGCCGGCTTCCTGCGCATCCGCGGCGGCGACGATCCGCTCGACGCCTCGAGCGTGCACCCCGAGGCCTATCCAGTGGTGCGCCGCATCCTCGAGGCGACCACCGGCGACATCGCGACGCTGATCGGCAACAGCAGGGTGCTGCGCTCGCTCGAGCCGAAGCGGTTCGTGGACGGGACCTTCGGCCTGCCGACCGTGACCGACATCCTCAAGGAGCTGGAGAAGCCGGGGCGTGACCCGCGCCCGGCCTTCAGGACCGCGACCTTCACAGAGGGCGTGGACACGCTGGAGGACCTCGAGCCCGGCATGCTGCTTGAGGGCGTCGTCACCAACGTCGCCGCCTTCGGTGCGTTCGTGGACGTTGGCGTGCACCAGGACGGCCTCGTCCACGTCTCGGCGATGTCGCGGACCTTCGTGAAGGACCCGCGCGAGGTGGTCAAGCCGGGCGACGTGGTGCGCGTGAAGGTGCTCAGCGTCGACGTCCCCCGCAGGCGCATCTCGCTCACCCTGCGGCTCGACGACACCCCCGAGGCTCGCGCCGCCCCCCGCGCCACCCAGCGCCGCCGCCCGCCCCCTGACACCGCCCTCGGCGAGGCCCTCCGCCGCGCCGGCCTCCGACCCTGAGCCCCGCCTCGGCCCTTTGCCCGCCGGCCGGCCCTGAGCTCCGCCCCGGGCTCCGACCCTGACCCTCCCCCGGCCCCCGGCCTCCGACCCCTGGCCTCCGACCCTGAGCTCCGCCCCGGCGGCTGGGGGTATTTCCAGGGGGATCCCCGATGGCGGTGGGATCGGGCTTGGGGGAGCCTGCGCGCGAGGAGGTGGGCGCGGTGCTGGCTGCGACGTTGAAGGGGCTGCTCGCACGCCGGGCGCGGCTGGCACTCACCGCCGCCGCGGTGATGATCGGCGTGGCGCTGGTGGCCGGCACGCTGATGCTCACCGACGCCGTCAGCCGCTCGGTGCGCCAGCTCACCGCACGCGCGCAAGCCGGCGTGGACGTGGTCGTGCGCAACGCCGACAACGCCGGCGGCGGCCCGCCGCGGGCCATCGGGCCCGATCTGGTCGCCGCCATCAGGGCGGTGCCCGGAGCGCGGGCGGTGGCGGGGGTGGTGGTCGGCGAGAAGGCGACGATCATCGGCCGCGATGGCTGGCCGATCCGCCATCGGCGCGCGTCGAACCTGGTGACGAGCTGGCCAGCCGACCCGGCGCTGGCCGCCGGCTATACGCTGCGGCAGGGCCGCCCTCCGGAGCGTGACGGTGAGGCCCTGCTCGACCAGGCCACTGCCGGCGCGGCCGGCTGGCGGCTCGACGACACCCTTGGGATCCTCGGCGCGGACGGCGCCCAGCACCGCTTCCGCGTCGTGGGGATCACCGGCTTCGCCGGCGCCCAGAGCCCGGCCTCCGAGCTCGACACCTTCGACACCCCGACCGTGGCGGTGCTGCAGACGAGCGCGGCGCAGCGCCTGCTGGGCCGCGGCGACACCGTGGACGAGGTCCGGGTGCGCGCCGCGCCCGGGGTGAGCCCGGACGCGCTGCGCGACCGGATCGCCCACCTGCTGCCCACCGGGCGCCTGGAGGCCGTCACCGCCGCCAGCCTTGCCGCCAGGCAGGCCGACGAGGTCCAGAGCTACGTCGACGGGCTCCGCGCGGCTCTGCTGGCCTTCGCGGCCGCCGCCCTGCTGGTCGGCTCGTCCATCATCTGGAACACCTTCTCGGTGCTGGTCGCCGGGCGCACGCGCGAGGTCGCGCTGCTGCGGCTGCTCGGCGCGACCCGCCGGCAGGTGCTCGGCTCGGTGCTGCTGGAGGCGACCATCCTCGGGCTGGCCGCCGCGACCGCCGGGGTCGCCGTCGGGGTCGGCGCAGCGCTGGGCCTGGAGGTGCTGCTGCGCGGGCTAGGGAACACGCTGCCACCCGCCGGACTGGTGCTCGCGCCGCGAACAGTGCTTGCCGGGCTTGCGGTCGGTGCGCTGGTCACCGCGGCGGCGGCGCTGGCCCCGGCCCGGCGGGCCAGCCGGGTGGCGCCGCTCGAGGCGATCCGCCAGGCCACCCCTTCGGCGCCGCTGCCGGCCGGACGTGCCCGGACCGCGGTTGGGGTGGGCCTTGCGGCGGTCGGCGGGGCCGGCATCGTGGCCTCGCTGGTGGTGCCGAACAGGACGACGGCCCTGAGCGGCCTCGGCACCTTCGCTGCCCTGCCCGGCGCCATGGCCCTCGGGCCGGTGCTCGCCCCGGCCCTGGCCCGGGTGGTCGGCGCGCCGCTGGCGCGCGTGGCCGGGGTCGCGGCTCGACTCGCCCGCCACAACGTCCTCGGCAACCCGCGACGGTCGGCGGCGACGGTCGGCGTGCTCACGGTCGGGCTGGTCCTGGCGGCCGGCACCAGCGTGCTCGCCACCTCGGCGTCCCGGTCGGTCCGGGCCGGCATCCAGGCCGGCAGCCACGCCGACCTGTACCTCCAGGGCGCCCTCCCCCTGGCCGCGGTGGCCCGGCTGAAGGCGCTCCCCGAGGTAGATGCCGCCCTGGCCGTCAAGACCGCCCACGTCCGCATCAGCGGCGGCCGGGTCGGCGTCGACGGGATCGACCCGGCTCCCGCGGCCCGCATCCTCGACCTCGGCCTGCGCGCCGGCAGCCTCCAAGCGCTGGACCGGCCCGGCGACGGCGTGCTGATCTCGGCCCGGCTGGCCAACGAGAACGGCTGGCGGATCGGCAGCCTGATCCCGGTCGGGTTCTCCGAGGCCGGCGTGACCCGCCGGCTGCCGGTCGCCGGGATCTTCGCCCGCGACTCCCTGTTCGGCAACGACCTCGTGCTGCCCATCGACCTGGTGGACCGCTACTTCCCGCTCGGCCGTGGTCAGGCCGACCTCACGCTGCTGCGCGCCGCCGCGGGCATGACCCGGGGCGCGCTGACGGCCGCGGTCCAGCGCGTGCTCGTCCCGTACCCGGGCGTGACCGTCGCCGACCCGGCCGCCTACCAGCGCGAGCGGGCCAGCGATCTGGGCGACCTCGGCGGGGCGCTCGGGCTGCTCACCGCGCTGGTCCTGCTCGCGGCTGGTATCGCCACGCTGGGGATCGCCAACACTGTGGCCCTGGCGGTGGTGGAGCGCACCCGGGAGCTGGGGCTGCTGCGCGCGGTGGGCATGACCGCACGGCAGCTCGCCGCCATGATCCGCTGGGAGTCGGTGATCGTCGCGGTCTCCGGCGCGGTGCTGGGCATCACCCTCGGGATCGGGCTCGGGGCGGCCATCGCCCACGCCATGACGGTCGAACAGGCCGGCACCGCCACGATTGCCCTACCAGCGGGGCAGCTGCTGGTCGACTTCGCTCTCGCCGGCTCGGCCGGGCTGCTCGCCGCCGCCGTCCCCGCCCGCCGCGCCGCCCGCCTCGACCTGCTCACCGCCATCGGCACGGAGTGACGCCCAAAGGAACCCGCGTTACAGGCCGGCCTCGGCGAGGAGGAGGTCGACCAGGACCTCGGGGTCGGCGAGGTCGTGGGGCAGCCCTCGCGATACGAACCAGCTGCAGACCGCGCGCACGTCCCGCTGCAGGAACGTGCGGCCCTGCGGGTTGGCCACGACGTCGACCAGCTGCGGCAGGTCGATCAGGACCAGCTCCCCGCCATCGACCAGCAGGTTGTACGCCGACAGGTCGCCGTGGGCGTAGCCGCGGCGAGCCAGCGTCACCATGGCGTCGAAGAGCTGCCGCCACAGGTCTTCCAGCTCGCGCGGATCCGGGTGGAGCTGCACCAACCGCGGCGCGGCCGTGCCCGCGGCGTCCCCGACGAACTCCAGCAACAACTCCGTGCCGATCCGCTGGACGGGGTACGGCACGGGAGCCCCGGCCGCCCACAGTTCGCGCAGCGCGGCAAACTCCGCCACCGCCCACTGCTGCGCGATGAGGTTGCGGCCGAACTGGCTGCGGCGCTGCATCGCCCGCATCTCGCGGGACGCCCTGACGCGCCGTCCTTCCAGATAGCCCGCGTCCCGATGGAACAGGCGGTGGTCGCCGCCGCGGTAGCGTTTGGCCGCCATCAGGCAGGCCCGGCCGGCGCCGGGCAGGGCGCGCTCGACCAGGTACACGTCGGCTTCCTTGCCGGTCTTGAGGACGCCGAGGTCGGAGTCGACCGCGGCAAGCTCGGTGACACCCAGCTCGGGTACGGCTGCGGCCCGCGCTCGTCTGCCCCGTCCCAGCTGGACCAACGGTGACCTTCGGGGGGACCGTCATCGCATGCGGCAGCCTCGCGCTTCTGGGCAAGGCGGGCGCGCGCCTCCTCGGTCAGCCGGCCCCTGGTGCGGGATTGCGGTTGGTCGTCGCGGTTGCGGCGCACCCGCTCGGCCGCGGGCGCGTCGGCCTGGTCGTACAGCTCGTAGAGGGAATCGACGTCGCCGACGTCGCCGATGTCGCCGGTAAGCAGTCGTTCGATGTCGCGCTCGCGCACGTGTGGCTCCTTGTGAGGGATCGCATCCCCCACCGCCGCGCGAGCGCGTCGCCCGCGTCAGCGACCGGGGAGATGCACGGGAGGGCGCCGGCAAGCACCATCCCTGACGGCGGACACTGCCACGACGCACCTCCTTTGCTCCCCGGCTCACGTATGCCGGTCGACGACAACGTCGGGAGCACTCTGCCGGGCCGGTGCGAGCGGCGCAAGCGATTTTCCACAGCGTGCCTACGGCTCCAGGACGCGCACGTCCACGCCCGACCCTGCTGTCGAGACCGCGTGGCCGTCGTCTCCACGTCCTCGAGCCGCGCATGGCGGCCTGCAGGCGGCGGCCTTCCCGGTCCTGGCGCCGCTGGTGTTCGCGTCCTCGGTGTTCGTGCCGGTCAGCTCGATGCCCGGCTGGCTGCAGGCCTTCGCCAAGCACCAGCCGGTCTCGGTGACCGCCTCGGCGGTAAGGGCGCTGGTCCTGGGAGGGCCCACCGCCTCCTACGTCTGGCAGTCCCTCGCCTGGGCCGCTGGCATCGTCCTGGTCTTCGCTCCCCTGGCCGTCTGGCGCTACCGCCGCGCCGTGTGAGCAACCCCTACCTCACCCAGCGCCGCTCATAGACGCGGTCGGCGGGTGTCATCGGCTCGCCGCAACTGCTGCACACGGTCGGGGTGGAGCTGTAGTGCCCGCCATCGCGGTGCAGGATCGACATCTCAAGGTGACGCTGCGGTGGCTTCGTATAGGTCTCTCCCCAGCGGGCGAGCGCGTCGAGCACGGGCAGCACGTCCGCCCCGGCGTCGGTGATCAGATACTCCCCGTGCATCCGCTGCTTGCCGCGGTACGGCGAGCGGCGCAGCAGCCCGGCGTCGACCATCTGTGACAACCGCCGGCTCAGGACGTTGTCCGCGACGTCGAGCCGGTCGCGGAACTGCTCGAACCGGCGCGCCCCGAACAGCGCCTCCCGCAGGATCAGCATGACCCACGGGTCGCCCACGACGTCCAGCGAGCGCGCGATCGGGCAGGGATGCTTGGACCAGTCCTGACGTAGTGGCACGGGATGCTCCTCACGTCAACTTGCCGCGGGCAGGATACCGGCGTTTACTTTTCTCAGGCAAGTTAACTAGGGTGAGGCACGGACCGACACGGACCGACACATCCTGAAGGCGAGGCTTGGCCATGAGAGACGCAGTAATCGTCGACGCAGTGCGCACACCTATCGGAAGGGGCAAGGCGTCCGGCGCCCTGGCCGGAGTGCATCCGGTGGACCTGCACGCGCACGCCATCCGCGCTCTCGTCGAACGAGTGGGCATCGACCCGGCGCTGATCGATGACGTCGTCGCCGGGGCTGTCGGGCAGATCGGCGAGCAGAGCACCAACACCGCGCGGTGGGCCGCGCTCGCGGCTGGACTTCCCGAGTCGGTGCCCGCCGTGACGGTGGACCGGCAGTGTGGCAGCGGCCAGCAGGCGATCCACTTCGCGGCGCAGGGGGTGATCGCCGGCGCGTACGACGTCGTCGTCGCTTCCGGCGTCGAGTCGATGAGCCATATTCCGATCGGCAGCCAGACGGCCGGCCGCGACTTCCTGGGGCCAGGCGTCGCCGCCCGCTACCCCGAGGGCCTCGTTCCGCAGGGCGTCAGCGCCGAGCTGATCGCCACCCGCTGGGGTCTGACCCGCACCCAGCTAGACGCGTTCGCCACGACCAGCCACCAGCGCGCCGCGGCGGCGTGGGCCGATGGCCGCTTCGACCGCGAGGTAGCGCCACTGAAGGTCACCGGTGGCGACGGAACCATGGTCGAGGTAGTGCGTGACGAGTCGGTTCGTCCGGACACCTCCGTGGAGGTCCTCGCCACGCTGAAGCCAGCGTTCTACCACGAGCACTGGGCGCGGCGGTTCCCCGACATCGGCTGGAACGTCACCGCGGGAAACTCCTCCCCCGTCAACGACGGCGCCGCCGCGGTCCTGATCACCAGCAGCGACACTGCCAAGCGGCTCGGCCTGACGCCGCGGGCGCGCCTGCACAGCTTCGCCGTTGTCGGCGACGACCCGCTGCTCATGCTGACGGGCATCCTTCCAGCCACCACCAAGGTCCTGCGACGGGCCGGCCTCGAACTTGCTGACATCGACGCATTCGAGGTGAACGAGGCGTTCGCCAGCGTCGTCCTGGCCTGGCAGGCGGAGACGGGAGTGGACCTGGCCAAGGTGAACGTCAACGGAGGCGCGACCGCCCTCGGGCATCCCCTTGGCGCCAGCGGAGCGCGGCTGATGACGACGCTGCTGTCCGTGCTCGAGCAGACCGGCGGCAGGTACGGGCTGCAGACGATGTGTGAGGCAGGCGGCCTGTCCAACGCGACCGTCGTCGAGCGGCTCTAGGGTATAGAAAGTGTGGTCTGGGTCGTTGCTGGTGTTGATCTCGGTTTGGTGTCGTCGCGGGTCGTAGCTCGATACGCCGGTGAGGCTCCAGGTCCCGGTCCCGCCTGTCGTCTTGCCGCGCACCTTGCCGGTCCGTTGCCTGGTAAGGTCCTGCTCCTGGCATCACGATAGGTGGTCAAGCGTGGAAGTCTTGGCCACATCGACACGTCATGCACGTCCCCAGGCAAACACCAGTGCTCGTGGGAGGACCGGGAGCATGGTCTGAGGAGGCACGCGGGATGGATGCGGTTGCAGGCCGCGTCTGGTCAAGTGGATCCGACAGCCGCCCAGCTGACCATCACACCCGGCCTGGACCCCAACGCACAACACTGGCGCCGGCAGCCGAACCACCGCCACGCCGCAGAGCAAGCGCCATCGTGGCAGTCGTGCTGCTGGCCAGTGCCATGGTTGGCGCCGGCTGCCGCTCCAACCACCCGTCCACAGCGCGTACCGGAAGCACCGCTGCACCGCCAGCGACCACGGCGACGTTCGCGGCCACGATCCCCGGCGGCGGCCGACCCAGTGCGACACAGCTGGACAGCACCGCCCGGATCCTGCAAGCCCGCATGGCCGCAGCCGGCATCCACGGCAGTGCCCGGCGCCAGATCGCGATGCTGCTGGACGGGACCGCGCTCAACAGCGTCGCCGTTGACGACTCGGTTCCTGCCGACAAGGTCTCGCCAACGCGACGGTGCTGGTGAGCCGCTTGACCGAGCAGCAAGCCAGGACGTTGCAAGCGCTCCTGGCCGGTGGCCCCCTCCCCCTGCGGCTCCAACGCCAGTAGGGCGTGTCTAGAAAGTGTGGTCCGGGTTGTTGCTGGTGTTGATGCGACCCCTCTGCACCAGTTGCCCGCCGGTCCCAAGCCGCGTCACCGTCAGGGTCTCCTCTTCCGGCTTTCTTGGTCGAGGGTTGCGATGAAGGCGCTCAGCGCCTCCGCCACCGCGGGAGGGAGGAACGGCGACAGGTCCGGCCCGGACATCAGCTGCATTCCTCTTGGCGTGAACCACATCGGTGCTCCTCACCCTCCTAGGCGCCTCGATCAGCTCTCCCGAACCCGTCGGCCGCCCGCAGAACGGGCAGCTCTCTCCCCGTAGTGGTGGTGGTGGTGGTGGTGGTGGTGGGTGACGACCTTGCCCACCTTCCTGAGCTGGCCGCTGCTGCGAGTCCACGCCCTCCTTCGTCTCCGCGTCCTACGTGCCCCCACCTCGAACCTCCCCCTCGATCAGCGTCGAGTTGTTCCACTCGAGGGCGCTTCCAGCGTCGTCGTCGGGCGGCTGTGGCCGGCGGGCTCCTCGTCTGGCGTGCCGTGCCGGATGACCTGTTGTTGCACCCGGTCGTGGCGCGTCGCTCCAACCGCGAGGCCCAAGGCGTGAAACAGCCCCATCAGCAGGACACCCAGGGCGCCGGAGGTGCACGGCCTCAGCGGCAGAAATGGCCGACGAAGTCGACGATCTTCCGCGCCTCGGTTCGGTCCGGATCGAGGTCGGGGTTGTAGATGCACAGCGTCCAGCCGAGGCAGTCGCGCCTCGACAGGGCGGTGCCAACCAGAGTGGTCAGCTCAACCCAGGTGAGGCCGCCGTCTTGGGGGTAGTCCACCGCCGCGAGCTGGTCGGTGGCCAGCACGTCGAGATCCACGTGCAGCCACCAGAACCGCCCCCCGTCTGGGCGGCGTGATGATCATGAGTCCGCTGCAGCACGGGTAGATCAGCGCGATGACGGCGGCGGCGCTGTGGTGGCCGTGGCCGCGGTTGATCAACCAGGTCGTTGCGCCCGAGTTCACCGCTGCAGGAGTGCACCTGCCGCAAGCGCTGCGCCGCCAATGGTTCAACCGTCCACCGCAAGGACGTGGCCGACCAAACTGTCGCTGCTGCCGCATAGGATCGTCGACCAAGCCCGCGTCCGTCTGCTTGCACACCACCTCCACGACGCCACCCCGAAGGAAGGTGCCTGTGACCACCGCGACAGAGCCGACGTACCGCACCGGCAAGATCTGCTACATCGAGATCCCCGCCGTTGACGTGGAGCAGTCCGCGGAGTTTTACCGGCGAGCGTTCGGTTGGACCATCCGGCGGCGCGATGACGGTTCAATCGCCTTCGACGACACCGTGAACCAGGTCAGCGGCGCTTGGGTGCTCGAGCGCCCGCCGGCGACCGCCCCAGGCCTCATGGTCTACGTCATGGTCGCTGACGCCGTCGCAGCCGTTGAGGCCGTGCTTGCCGCTGGCGGTGAGATCGTCCAGCCGATTGACCCGAACGCGTCTGTGGTGTTCGCGTGGTTCCGGGATCCCGCCGGCAATGTGCTTGGCATCTACCAGCAGCCTGGTTTGGCCGAGCTTGAGGCAGGAACGCCGCGCTGACTTGCCCGGGACGAGCTGGACGAGAGGTGGTCCTCGACGGGCACGCGAACCGGTCCGCCGCGGCAGAGCTGGTCCTGTCACCGAACACGGTCGCCACCCACCTACGATCGATCTTCGGCAAGCTTCAGGTCACCTCCCGGGTCCAGCTCACCCGCGCCGTCCTGGCGCAGAAGTAAGGCCCAGCTGGGCTACCATTTGCGCAGATCCCGCGATGCATTAAGAATGCGTTTCCAGGCGGTTGTTTCCGGTTTACTACGTACAGGCGGGAAGAGCATGGCGGAGGGGCAGCCCACGCTCGATGACCCTGGTGGCGTGGTGGTGAAGCCGTTCGTCGGCCGCGCCAAGCATCTGGCCGAGCTGCGGGCGGCACTGGATGAGGCCGTCGCCGGCCGCGGCTCGCTGGTGCTGATCACCGGCGAGCCCGGGATCGGCAAAACGCGCCTTGCCGAGCACCTCGCGCTGGACGCGGCGCCGCGCGGCGCCGCGATGCCGGTGGGTCGGGCTCTGGTGGGACGGGGGTAGCGGGCTTCCCCCACATGGATAGGGCCGCGGCGCTGCGAGCTGAACCTGGGACTGGCCGGGGCGCGCATGGCCATCGGCGAGGTCGCCGCAGCCGTGCCGGCTACGAGGAGGCCGCCGCGCTGGCCAGGCGTCTCGGCAGCCCGAGCGGCTCGCCCGCGCCGCCCTCGGCCTCGGCGCCGAGGATATCGTCTTCACCGTCGACGACCCGCAGATCCGCCTACTCGAGGAGGCGCTCGGCGGACTCGGCGGCCTGGGCGGACTCGGCGGGGACCCGGACGGATCCGGAGGACCGCACGCTGCCCAGGTGGATCAGGGGCTGCGCGCCAGGGTCCTCGCCCGGCTCGCCAGAGCACTGCTGTACACCCGCGAGGTGGAGCGGCGCGCCTCGCTCTGCGAGCAGGCGGTCGCCATCGCCCGCCGCGTCGGCGACCCGGCCACCCTCGCCGCGGTGCTCAGCGACTCGCACACAGCGACCCTGGGGCTCGAAGGGTCGGTGCGGCAGCTGCTGGCCACCGCCACCGAGATCGTGCAGCTCGCCGAGGCCGCCGGCGACCGGATTCCGGCGTTGCAGGGCCGCGCCCTGCGCAGCGTCGACCTGCTGGAGCTGGGTGAGGCGGCGGCCATGCGCGCCGAGATCGAGACCTACGAGCGCGGTGCGCGAGAGCTGCGCCAGTCGCACCTGCTCTGGCCGGCCCTGATGCTGCGCGCCAACCTCGCCATCATCGACGGCCGCTTCGACGAGGCCGGGCAACTCACCGATGAGGCGCTGGCCATGGGCCGCCGCGCCGGCGACCCCGCCGCCATCACCACGCACCTGGGCTTCCACAGCGTGGTCGGGCTGGTGAGGGAACCTCGCTCTGCTGGAAGACGCCTTCCGCGAGATCGTGAAGCGCGCGCCGGTGTTCGTCTTCCGCACTTGGCCAGCACCTGCACCGCAGCGTCCGCACCGGCGGCTTCTGCGCCTACGACCCCGACCCGGCGCTGCGGGTCACCTGGAAGCTCTGAACGTAGTGGCTATGCCAGCGGGTGGGTTGGCAGCGACCGGTTGGCAGCGACCGCATAAACTACACGCGGTGTGGAGCTCTGCGCAAGGGGCGGCACGCGACCGCAACGTTCCCTTGCGAATTTGCGCCCCGTTATCGCAAGGCGCGAGAATTCCCGCCCACGCGCATTCTCCCGGGGAGACGCCCATGAGCGTGTTCGAGCCACACACGGACCAAAGGTCCGACGGCGGCAGCCACCTCCCGACCCTTGACGTCGCGCTGCGCGGCCGCAAGGGTGAGCAGGTCGCCGCCTACATCCAGGAGCTGGCGACGCGCCTCGACCAGCAGCGCGCCCGCGCCGAGCAGGCGGAGCAGGCCGCATCGCACCTGCAGAGAGAGGTGGACGCGCAGCGCAACCAGCCGCCGCCTTCGTTCGACCACTTGGGGTCGGAGGCCGCCAAAGTGCTGGAGGAGGCGGGCCGATCGGCCAAGGTGCTGATAGAGGAGGCCACCAGCCGCGGCAAGACGATCGTCGAGCAGGCGAAGGAACGCGCCGCTGACGTGATGGAGGCGGCTGAGCACGACGTTCAGACCCGTCTGGACGCCGCCCACCAGGCCGCGGAGCAGATGCTCGCCAAGGCCGGCAACGAGCGGTCGGCCGTGGACGCGCAGACCAGGCGCCTGCGCGATTACCGTGACGGCCTGATCGGCCACCTCGGACGGGTGCATGCTGACCTCGCAAGATTCCTGGCGGAGGTGAGCGATCCCCCGTCCGCCCAGTCCGCCGGCGCCGAGACCAAGCCCGCGCAGGCAAAGCCCGCGCAGCCGAGGCCTGAGCAGCCCAAGGTCGCGCAGACCAAGGTCGAGAGGACGGAGGTCCAAGCCGCGGCCGAGAGCTCAGGGCACACACCCGCGGCCGAGGCCGAGACCGACGCGGCGGCGACTGTCGAGATGAAGCCGGCGGCCGCGTCGGCGATCAGCGCCGCTCGCCCTCCGAAGTAGCTATCGGCCCCAGATCCGCCCAGGCGCGCCGCGCGCGGACGCTCCACCTTGCCGCGCGGGGCGCGCCTTGCCTTGCGGTTGGTCGCTGCGCCGTCCGATATGGAGGCTTTCGGGTGCCGGCCGCGCGGCAAACTGTCCTACGGGCGGCAAGGTCCGGTTCCATTCCGGTGCTCGACGGAAGGGTGGAAGATCGCTCATCGTGGTGATCGGCGTCCAGCAAAGGAGGCTGCGGGATGACCGAGCCGACGATGAAGATCAGGCTGGCGGGACGGATGGAGCGGCTCGGGACCGAGTCCGCGTTCGAGGTCCTGGCACGGGCGCGGGCGCTCGAGGCCGAGGGCCGGACCATCATCCATCTGGAGATCGGCGAGCCCGACTTCGACACCCCTGAGCACATCCGCGAGGCGGCCAAGGCCGCCCTCGACGCCGGGCACACCCATTACGTCCCGGCGCCGGGCATCATGCCGCTCCGTGAGGCGGTCGCCGACTTCCTCGAGCGGACGGGCCGCCTGCGCACCGACCCCGCCCGGGTCATCGTCACCCCAGGGGCCAAGCCGATCATGTTCTTCACCATCCTCGCCCTGTGCGAGGAGGGCGACGAGGTCATCCTGCCCGACCCGGGCTTTCCGATGTACGAATCCATCACCGCGTTCGCCGGGGCGCGGCCGGTGCCGATCCCATTGCGGGAGCACAACGGCTTCCGCCTCGACCCACAAGAGCTTGCCTCACTGGTTACCGAGCGGACCAAGCTCCTCATCCTGTGCTCGCCGCACAACCCCTGCGGAAGCGCTCTGACCCGGGACGACCTGGAGGCGATCGCCAGCTTGGCGATCGAGCGCGACCTGCTGGTGCTGGCCGACGAGGTCTACTGGGCCATCTCCTACGACCGGCCGCACGCGAGCATCCTCGACTTCGACGGGATGCGGGAGCGGACCGTGCTGCTGGACGGCTGGTCGAAGACGTTCGCGATGACCGGCTGGCGGCTGGGGTTCGGGGTGTTCCCGCCGGCGCTGGTCGAGCCGGTCACGCGACTGGTGGTGAACTCGGTCTCGTGCACCTCCGCTCACAGCCAATACGCGGCCATCGCCGCCCTGACCGGCCCGTGGGAGCCGGTCGAGCGCATGGTCGCCGAGTTCCGCCGGCGCCGCGACGTGATCGTGGACGGCCTGAACCTGATCCCCGGCCTGCACTGCCTGCGGCCTGAGGGCGCGTTCTACGTGTTCCCGAGCATCGCCGACCTGGGACGGTCCGCGGACGAGGTGGAGCGGCTGCTGCTGGATCGGGCGGGCGTGGCCTGCCTGGCCGGGACGGCGTTCGGTAGCAGCGGCGAAGCCTACCTCCGCTTCTCCTACGCCAATTCGGTGGAGAACATCCAAGCTGCCCTCGACGCGGTCCGCGCGACCCTCGAGGACCTGTAGCGCGGTCAGCGGAAGACGCCGGTGTGGCCGAGGGAATAGCGACCGGGCTGGGGGTAGACGCACAGGCCGTGCGGGCCCGCCCCGACCGGGATGCGGGCAAGCAGCCGCCCGCTACGGGTGTCGATCGCGTACACCTCGCGGTTGTAGCGGCCAGACAGCCATAGCACCCGGCCGTCGGCGGAGACCCCGCCCATGTCGGGACTGCCCCCGCCCGGCAGGCGCCAGGTCGCGATCACCCGGCGGCTCGCGAACGAGATCAGCGACACCGACCCCTCGCCGCGGTTCGACACGTACAGGACCCGTGAGTCGCGGCTGGCGTACAGACCGTGCGTGCCCTTGCCGGTCGCGACGAAGCCGATCACCTTCATCAGCTCTCCGTTCACCATCCACACGCCACCCGCGGCCATGTCGGCCACGTAGAACACCCGGCCATCCGGCGACAGCTTCACGTCCTGCGGCATCGCGCCCGGCCGCAGCCGCAGCGTTCCCAGCAACCGCCGGCCGGCGATATCGACCTTCAGCAGCTCGCTGCTGAACTCGCAGCTCGCCACCGCATAGCGCCCGTCGGCGCTGAAATCCATGTGGTCGACGCCAAGGCACGGCACCTTGAGCGAGTCGCGCAGCCGCATGCTGTGGGCGTCGCGGAAATCGAGCCGGCGCAACTGCTCGGCCACCACGATCGCGAAGCGCCCGTCAGGGGTGAAATAGAGGTTGTACGGGTCGGCGACGGGCACGCGCCTGCCGGGCCTGCCCGTGCGCGGGTCGATCGCGGTGAGGCTGTTGCCCTGGGTGTTGTCGACCCAGAGCGTGCGCAGGTCCCACGAGGGCGTCACGTGGTGCGGCTGCCGGCCGGTGGCGAAATGCGCGACCACTTTGAACCGCTTCGGGTCGATCACGTCGACCGTGCCGCTTTCCGAGTTCGGCACATAGACCAGCGACCGAAAGCCACGCACGACCGGGCTGAGCATGCCCGGCCGGTCCGCGGCGTAGACGTCGCCGGGGTCGAGCGGCGGCGGCATGCCCGGCAGCGGAGTGCGCGCCGCCACCTGCCCCCTGGTGCCGTCCGGCGCCCGGTCACCCGGCGGAGCGGATTCCGTCGACGTGGACGGCGGCGGCCGGTCGGCGGCACGCCGGTCCTGCTCCGACCCGCAGCCTGTGGCCAGGACGAGCAGTGTGACCGTAAGCATGAGCGTTAGGGTGATACCGCACCGTTGGCGGCGGGTCGTGAAGGTCATGGCTCTCGCAATAACCGAGGCGGGGGACACGGGTGACGCTGACCAGCGCGATGCCCAGAGCCACGGCTGACGTGGCGATCATAACGGCCAGCGCCCCGCGCGTCATGGAATGCACAGCGTCGTCCACGAACAGCAGCGTAGCGGCCAGCACGGCGACCGGGAAGGCGACGCCCCCGACCCCGCCACGGTCCGTCCGTGCTGCCGGCCGGCGCTCACGCCGCCCGCGCGGGCGGCGTCGAGTTGTACAGGCCCTTCGTCGACGTGTAGGCACGCTTGTCCAGCTTGGGCGGGGCCGCGCGGATCTTCGCCACGGCTGCCGGGTCGAGGTGCACCCGCTGCCGCTCCCGCTGGCCCCAGATGGCCACGTTGGCCACGTTGGCCACGTTGGCCACGTTGGCCACGCCAGGCATGCCCATCAGCCGCGGCCTGATCTTCCAGCGGGCCAGCACGAGGTCGGGTAGCCTCAATTAGTCCTCATGGGCCAGTAGGCGGGCCGCCCCGTCGTGTACCCCACGGTGAGGCTGGCCGTGGCCTGGTGCACGAGCGCTCCGCTGGTCCCGGTGACGCGGAGCGTATAGGTTCCACGTGGCGTCCATGCGGTGGTCGTCACCCGGAGCGTCGACGTCCCCGGCGCCGCCACCGGGTTGGGCGACCAGGTCGCCGACGTGCCAGCCGGCAGGCCGGCCAGGGAGAGCGAGACGCTGCCGGCGAAGCCGCCGATCGATCCGACCGAGACGGTGTACGAGGCGGTCTGGCGGCGCGAGATGGTGATCGAGGACGGGCTGATCGCCAGCGAGAAGTCGCGAGCGGACACCACCAGAGTGATCGAGGCGGTGTGCGCGGATCAACGCCAACGGCGGCCAAGACAACCGCGGCACCGGTCTGGGCCTGGCGATCGTCAAGGCGATCGTGGAGGCGCACGGCGGCACGGTGAGCGTGGCCAGCACCCTCGGCCAGGGAACCACCTTTACCATGCGGCTGCCCGGCTTCCAGGCCTCGCAGCACATGCCGCCGTTCCACCTGGTCGACGATCGCGCCGCCCGCGACGCTGACGGCGGCCGCGGTCATGGCGCCCGCTCGATCTGAGCCCACCCGCGCCGGGATCTTGCTACCCAGCTCCACCCGCCACCACCGAATCTCGCCCGCACATAAGGCCACCCCGCCGTGCGCATCGGATGACCATCAGTGTGGACGGTAGACGACGTGGCGGTGCTGGATCCTGTGGACGGTGACGACCTTACGGTCATCGTCCACCTCGTAGATGACCCGATAGTCTCCGCGCCGCGCTGAGTACAGCCCGAACAGCTCACCTACAAGGGGCTTGCCGGCGCGGCGCGGATTCTCGGCGATGGGGCCCCGGATGGCCTGGAGCGCGGCGTCACGCACCTTCTCTGGAAGCTGGTTGAGGTGGCGGATCCCTTCCCGCGTGATCTCGACCTCGAACACGAGGCCGTACCTACACCTGATCGCGCAGCGGAACCGTGTCGCCGGCAGCGGCCTGCCGACGGGAGATGCGTAGTGATTCCATCAATTCGTCGTCCTGCAGGATGTCCAGAGTCTCTTCCAGCGATGCAAGATCATCGGGACTCAGCAGGACGAAGGATGGTCGTCCGTTGCGAGTGACCAGGATCCGTTCATGCTCCCGCTCGACCCGGTCGGCCACCTCGGAAAGGTGGGCCTTTACTTCGGAGAATGGCAGTGCCTCACTCATAGGTCAAGATTTTGACCTAACTCGGCTCTCCAGGTCAACCATAGCGCTGGGATGCCTGGTCGGTCGCCTTGGCAGGCTGATGGCTGGCTGCGCGGACCGGTCGGCCGCGTAGACTCGTCGGCATGAGCACCGGCGAGGCCGCAGCCGATCGTGGCCGGTTGCGCCGTGTCCCGACCCACGAGCTCACGGCATCGGAGATCCGTGCGATCCGGGAGCTGGTGTGGGCTGCGTTCTCGTCCGGTGACGAAGCGTTCACCGAGGACGACTGGCAGCACTCGATCGGTGGCATGCATTTCGTGCTCGAGCTGGACGGCAAGATCCTCGCCCATGCGTCCGTGGTCGAACGCGAGCTGCACGTCGGCGGCCAGTCAGTGCGAACCGGCTATGTCGAAGCCGTCGCGACGGATCCGGACCGGCAGGGCCAAGGACTCGGCACACGGTTGATGAGCGACGTCACGTCGTACATCCAGGAGCACTTCCGTCTCGGCGCCCTGGGCACCGGCAGGCACCACTTCTACGAGCGCCTCGGCTGGCTGACGTGGCAAGGCCCTACGTCCGTCCGGACCGAGGACGGCACCCATCGAACGCCCGGCGAGGACGGCTACGTCCTTGTCTTGCCCACGCCATCTTCGCCCAGCCTCGATCTCACGGCAGCCATCAGCTGTGAGTGGCGGCCGGGTGACGTCTGGTGACCTTCGAGCAAGCCTGGCGCCACATCGAGCCACCCGGCCGTCGAAGCCTGGAGCTCGCCTATGCCTCGCTCGTGTCAGGCGCGCTTGCATGCGGCGCCGTCCTCACGGATGCGTCCGGGGCGATCGTGGCGGAGGGCCGCAACCGCGCCTACGACCCGCTGGGAGGTGAGACGGGTCAACGAGCGCCGAACGAGCGGTTTCAGCGCTGTACCGCCGTGATGGTCTGCTCGAGCTGCCGCAGGTGCGCACGGTCATGGCCGGCTGTGGTCTCGGTCAAAAGCCGGAAGCTGGTCGCGCCGCGCTCCTCGTGGATGCCAATGCGGTCCCACAGGACCTCGGGTGTCTGCGTGATGAGCACGAGGTTGGCCATGCGAAGCGCAGTGAAGCCGTCGAGCAGCTCCGGGAACGCCGGTCGTGCCAGGGTCGCCCAGGCCTCTTGGTCGTAGCCGATGAGCTGGGGTGTGTCCTGCGCAAGGATGGAGCGCGCCCGGAACGAGTAGGCGATCTCCGCGTCCCACAGGTGGCCCAGCAGCTCCGCGGCTGACCACTCCCCCTGCTCGGGCCGCCTGCCAAGCAGTTCTCCGGCCAGCCCGCTCGCCTGATCTCGCACGGTCCGCGGCGTCGCCGCCAGCACCTCGACCGGGTCCCGCCCACCCAGCAGCGCCAGCAGCTCCCGCTGGTAGCCCTGCGGGTCCGCGACCGGGTCCGCCACGATGATCCGCTCTTCCATCTCACCTCCAGGATCGGTGCGGCTGAGACTCAGCCCAGTTGTCAGGATGGGCCAGCGCCGTGCCAGGCCCGTCCCGGTGGGTACGATACCGATTCACTGGGCCGGCTAGGACGTGCCACCGCGAGCAGGTGCGCGCTGAGGCCAAGCAGCGACCGCTTCGCCTCCACCATCGGCGCCGCCAAGGTTAGGCTGGTTTCCCGCCGTCGACAGGAGTCACATAGAAGTCATGATGAGGGCGCGCCGGCCGAGGCCGCGGATGTGGCTGGTGGTGGGGCTGGTCATCCTGGTCGCGGCGGCGCTGCTGTACCGCCCGCCGTACCTGGTGATCTCCCCCGGCACCGCCTTCGACATCAGCGGCGACGTCACCATCAGCGGCACCAAGGTGACCAGGCTGCACGGCCACTACCTGGCCGCCACCGTGCGCCTTAGCCAGGACAGCGCGCTCGGCACGCTGATCGCCGCCCTTCGGCCCGACCGGGAGGTGGTCCCCGCCTCCCAGGTGCTGCCGCCCGGCGTCTCGCCCGGCCGCTACTTCGTGCAGCAGCGGGCGATCTACCAGGAGAGCCAGCGTCTCGCCGCGGGGGCCGCGGCCATGGCGGTTGGCTTGCCGGTGCGCATCCAGGGCAGCGGCGCCCAGGTGGTCGACGTGGTCCGCGGCTCACCGGCGGCTGGGACGCTGCGCCCAGGCGACGTCATCGTTGCCGTCGACGGCCGGCGCATCGCGACCGTCCAGCAGCTCCAGGACAGAGTGCGCTCGCGCCCCACCGGCAGCCGTTTCGCGCTGACCGTCGAGCGCGGCGGAAGACGGGTCGAGGTGACGCTGCGCAGCGCCCACCTCTCCAACCTGGCCGCCGGGGCCGGCATCGGGGTGGCGGCCCAGACCCGCAACCTCAAGGTGAGCCTGCCCTTCCGGATCAGCTTCCGGGACCGGCCGGAGGTCGGTGGGCCGTCCGCCGGGCTGGTCTACGCTCTCACCATCGCCGACCTCCTCGCCCCCGCTGACTACGCCGAGGGCCGGACCATCGCGGCGACCGGGGCGATCGGCGTCGACGGCGACGTCAGCCCGGTGGGCGGCGTCACCGAGAAAGCCATCGGCGTCCGGGAGGCCGGCGCGAGCGAGTTCCTGGTGCCGTCCCAGGAGATCGGCGACGCGCGCCACGCCGACGTGTCGGGCCTGCAAGTCCGCGGCGTCGACCGCCTGCAGGGCGCCCTGCGCCTGCTGGCGCCCGGCACCTCCTGAGCGATCCCCTCTGAGCGACATCCCCTCTGATAGCCTCTCGCGCGTGACCACGACGGACGGACCCGGCCAGGAGGAGGCTCCGCTCCAGCGCCGCCCCCAGCTGGCCCTGCTGGTGGAGGGCGGCGACCGCAAGGGGCTGCTCCACGACATGACCGCGGCGATCATGCGCCACGGCGGTGACATCTTCTCGGTCGAGATCGTCGAGCGGGGCGCCCGCAGCGCGATCTACTGGGAGCTGGACGCGGTCGAGGATCCGGAGAGCCTGGAGCGGGCCTTCCTGGACATCGACGTGGTCAGCTCGGTGCGCCGGCTGCCGAGCATGTTCCAGGTCTACGGCAAGCGCGTCATCGTGGTCGGCGCGGGCGTGCAGGTCGGCCAGGTCGCCCTCGGCGCCATCGGCGAGGCCGACCGGCACAACATCCGGGGCGAGAAGATCAGCGTGGACACGATCCCGATCGTGGGCGAGGAGAACCTCGCGAATGCGGTGCGGGCGGTGGCCAGGCTCCCGCGCGCGGTAGCGGTGGTGCTTGCGGGGTCGCTCATGGGCGGAGAGGTCACCGAGGCGGTCGACGAGGTGCGGGCGCACAACATCCTGGTCGTCTCGCTGAACATGGCCGGCTCGGTCCCGGAGCACGCCGACCTGGTGGTGACCGATCCGGTGCAGGCGGGGGTCATGGTGGTGATGGCGGTGGCCAGCACGGCCCGCTTCGACATCGCCCGGGTCCGCGGCCACCGCTTCTGAGGTCAGAGCAGGAGGCCCATGACGACGGCGTCCCACAGCTCGCCGTTGCGGCGTCGGTAGTGGCGACGGCGCAGGCCCTCGCGCTCGAACCCGAACTTCTCGTAGAGGGCGATCGCCGCCTGGTTGTGGGGCCACACCTCGAGCGAGACCTTGTGGGCGCCGGCCTCGCGCGCCCAGTCGATCCCGGCCCGGAGCAGGGCGCTCCCCACCCCACGGCCCCGCCAGCCACTGGCGACCATCATGCCGAGGTCCGCCACGCCGTAGCTGGCCAGCTCCATCCACAGGTCACCCACCAGCTTCGACCCGGTGTCGGCGACCAGCAGCAGCGCACGTTCCTCGTCGATCGCCCGCGCCAGTCCCTGCCGGCGGCGCTCGGTGTCGAGCGGCACCTCGGTACCGATCCAGCGCCCCTCGGCGGCGACCGCCGCCAGCAGGTCGATCAGCGCATCGACGTCCTGCTCGTGGGCACGCCGGATCGCCACCTCGGGGAGCGGCTGCTGCATAAGCGGCTGCTGCATAACCTGACCTCACAGGTCCGTGGCGACTCGAGGACGCCATTGTGCCGCGCTCGACCCCGTCCTCGAACCTGACCGGCGCGCTCCGCGACCCGGCCGGCAACGTCTTCGGCGTGTACGAGCACCACCACTGATCGCCGGGACGGGAGCAATCGACAGGAAGGCTCGCACGCCCGCCGTGCTTGACACAGCTCCCCGCCGCAGGCAGGGTTGTCGCATGACCGTCGTGTACCTCACCCGGAACCGCGCGCTGGACTACCAGCGCGTCGTCTCCTGCGCCTGTATGAGGACCCGGCGGTCACCGCGCGGGCGCTAGCTCGCCTCCCGTTCCCCACCTCATCTGACCGCCGGGCTTTTGGGCGTGCCGTGCATGCGCGCGCCACCGGCCTGCCAGCCGCGACGCCGACCTCCACTGGAGGCATGACCGAATGCAATTCCTCCGCAGGGAGCAGACCCTCAACCAGATCGAGCGCTGGAAGCTCGAGCGACACCCGCTGGACGTACGCCAGGCGGTCCTCGAGCGCTATGCGGCCGAGGGGCCGGACGCGATCGCCGCGGTCCCTGGCGAGGCGGAGCGGCTCAAGTGGGTCGGGCTGTACCCGCAGCGGCAGGGAGGGGACGCCTTCATGCTGCGCATCAAGATCCCCGGCGGGCGGCTGCGGGCCGAGCAGGCCAGTGTCATCGGCGAGCTGGCCGAGGAGCTCGCGCGCGGCCCGGCGCCGAACCCGGTGTTCGGGCAGGGGTTCCTCGATCTCACCACCCGGCAGGACGTCCAGCTCCACTGGCTCCGGATCGGCGACGTGCCCGAGATCTGGCGCCGCCTGGGGGAGGTCGGGGTCACCACCATCCAGGCGTGCGGCGACTCCGCGCGCAACGTGCTGTGCTGCCCGGTCTCCGGGCTCGACGACGACGAGGTGGTGGACGCCTACCCGGTGGCGCTGGCGATCTCCGACTACTTCACCGGCAACCGCGAGTATGCGAACCTGCCGCGCAAGTTCAAGATGAGCGTCACCGGCTGCCGCGAGGACTGCGCCAACGCTCAGATCAACGACGTCGGGCTGTGGCCGGCCCGCCTGGCCGACGGCACCGTTGGGTTCAACCTGCTGGTCGGCGGGGGCCTCTCCGACGGGCCGCGGATGGCCTCTGACATCGACGTGTTCGTGGTGCCCGACCAGGCGGTCGAGCTCGCCCGCGCGATCGCCCAGCTCTTCGGCGAGCTCGGCGACCGGGAGAACCGCTGGACCTGCCGGATGCGCTACCTGGTGCAGGAGCTGGGACCAGAGGGCTTCCGGGAGGAGCTGGCGCGGCGGGCCGCCTTCCCGCTCACCCCTGCCGGCGAGACGCTCACGCGCCGCCACCGCGGCGACCACGTGGGCGTCCACCGGCAAAAGCAGCCCAACCTGCACTACGTCGGGCTGAGCGTCACCGTCGGGCGCATGTCCGGCGGGCAGCTGGTCGAGGCGGCGCGGCTCGCCTCGGCCTACGGCTCGGGCGAGCTGCGGCTGGCCACCGACCAGAACCTCATCCTTCCGGGAGTCCAGCGGGAGCGGCTGGACGACCTGCTGGCCGAGCCGCTGCTGGCTGAGTGCTCGCCCAGCCCGGGACCCTTCGAGCGCGGGGCGGTCGCCTGCACCGGCAGCGAGTTCTGCCGCTTCGCCATCGTGGAGACCAAGGCAAGGACCGCCACGCTGGCCCGCTGGCTGGACCAGCACGTCGACCTCGGCGACGAGGAGATCATCCGGCTGCACGTGTCCGGCTGCTCGGCCTCGTGCGCCCAGCCGCAGATCGCCGACATCGGCTTCAGAGGAGAGATCGCCCACCAAGGCGAGGCCATCGTCGAGGCGGCCGACATCGGGCTCGGCGGCAGCCTGGGGCGGGACGCGGCCTTCATCGACTGGGTCGAGGGCGCCCACCCCCTCGACCAGGCGCCCGCCGCCCTGGCGCGGCTGCTCACCCGCTACCGGACCGAGCGTGGCGACGGCGAGCGGTTCCACGAGTGGTGCCGGCGGGTGGGCAACGACGCTTTGCGCGCGACGATCCGAGACGTCAGCAGTCAGGAGGCAGGCTGATGGCCGCGTTCAAGATCAGGGAGGAGATGAACGGCATCGCCGAGGCGCCGGGCAAGACCTGGTTCTGGGACCTCGAGGACGCCGTCATCGATGCCGACCGCTGCATCCAGTGCGGCGCCTGTGTGGCCGTCTGCCCCAGCGACTCGATCGGCATCGGCTCCGACGATCTGCCCACGCTGGTCAAGATGTGCACCGGCTGCTCGCTGTGCTGGGACTTCTGCCCGCGGGGCGGGCTGCGCCACGAGGCGACCTGGAAGCTCACCGGCACCGCCGGCGGTGGGATGGCCGCGGTCCGTGAGCGCTACAGCGCCCGCACGCGGCCGTCGATCCGCGGCGCGCAGGACGGCGGGGTGGTCAGCGCGATCCTGATCGCGCTGCTCGAGGAGGGCGAGCTGGACGGGGCGCTGCTGGCCCGCGAGAGCGCTACCGAGCCTTGGAAGGGCGAGGCGTTCCTGGCGCGCACACCCGCCGACGTGATCGAGTGCGCCGGCAGCTTCTACAACCAGACCATGGCGCTCGGCCACCTCGACCTGAAAGGCGTGGAGCTGCCGCCCGACCCGCGCATCGCTGTGGTCGGCACTCCCTGCGAGATCGAGGGGATCAGGGCCATGCAGGCCCGGCCCTGGTACTGGGGATCGGCCAGGGTCGACTGGGTGGTGCTGACCGTTGCGCTGCTGTGCACCAAGAGCTTCAACTACGAGAAGCTCATGGTGGGCGAGATCGAGCGCAGGCGCGGGATCCCGCTGCACCGGATCGACCGGGTGGACGTGATCCGCGGCAAGCTGATCGTCCAGGGCCACGAGGGCGAGACGCTGCTGGAGGAGCCGATCCGCGAGTTCCACGGCGCCGCGCTGAAGGGCTGCGACGAGTGCACCGATTTCCTCGGCAATGCCGCCGACTTGTCGGTGGGCAGCGTGGGCAGCTCCGACGGCTGGTCCAGCCTGCTGATCCGGACCGACAGGGGGCGGGCGGCCGTGCGGCGCGCCCGCGACCGGCTGGAGCTGCGCGAGCTGGAGCGGCCGGAGGGACTGGAGAAGCTGGAGGCGCTCGACAAGCGCGTCGCCTTCGAGCACCTCGCGCGCAAGTTCGACCCCGAGGCGCCGCTGTTCGTGGACTACGAGGAGCATCTCGACTCCTACAGCGGGACGGACCGGGCGCCGGTGACCCGTGACCGCTGAGAGCCTGTTTGCATTCGGGGGGGAGCCCGAGGCGGCTCCCCCCCGAACCCCCCCATCGGGTACCTCGCCCGGGTCCCGGGTCGGGGGTGAGCCGCGCAATCGGGCAGGTTCGCCGGGGCCCAGTGGCCCTTCGCAAACAGGCTCTGAGGGGGCGATGGCAGGCGCTGCGCTGGAGCTGGAGCTGCCGCTGCCGCAGGAGCCGGCCGAGCTGCTGGCCGAGACGCGGGCGCTGGTGGAACGGTCCTCTGCTGAGGGTGCGGCCCTGATCGACCAGGGCGAGTGGATCGTCGAGCCTCTCTGGCGGGACTGGGGGACGGAGCTGGAGCAGGCGGGGATGCGGCGCGAGGAGCTTGTCCAGGTCGCCATCGACTACCGCATGGAGCTGTGGCTCTGGGTGATGCGCGAGCGCACCTGGCCCCACTGCTCGAGCGGCCTGCGCGGTCGCGTTCTCCGCCGCCTCGCCGCGGGGCTCTAGCCCGCCAAGGGCGGGCTAGAGCCCCGGTCAAGTAGCCGGTATTGAGGTGATTGGGTGGCCACCGGGGGCGGCTCGCAGGGCTGGGAGCTGTACGTATGGTCTGACGCTGCATGCTGCGCCGCCTACTTGACCGGCGCTCTAGTGGTCAACAAACGAGTCAAGTTTCGAGGGCGGAGCCCTCACCGCTTTGGGGGGTATGCGGGGGCCTGGGCCCCCCGCAGCTAGGCCTCGGCGATGCGGTCGCCGTAGCGCTCCTCCACGCGGCGGACCCTCCACAGCAGCACCGAGCCGATCCAGGCGGCCAGGAACATCGCCACGATGACGTAGCCGAGCACGCCGAAGTCGAGCTTCTGGTCGAGGAACTCGAAGAACGCGCCGTGCCAGCCGAGCCTGTTGCTGAGGACCTGCAGGATCTCGATGCTGCCGATCAGCAGGGCGACCGCCACCGATAGGCCAGTGGTGGTGATGTTGTACCAGATCTTCCGCAGCGGACTGGAGAACGCCCACCCGTAGGCCTTGGACATCAGCGCTCCGTCGGTGGTGTCCATCATGCTCATCCCCGCCGCGAACAGCAGCGGCAGCGAGATCACCGCCCAGAACGATACCCTGCCGGTGGCGACCCCGGCGGTCAGCGCCAGCAGGCCGACCTCGCTGGCGGTGTCGAAGCCCAGGCCGAACAGCAGCCCGAGCGGGTACATCTGCCAGGAGTGGTTGATCAGCTTCTGCGCCCGGCCGCCGAGGATGCGGTTGACGAAGCCGCGCTGCAGCAGCAGCTCCTCGAGGTGCTCGCGGTGGTAGGTGCCCTGCTTCATCTGCCGCCAGATGCGGACGATCTCCAGCAGCACGATCAGGTTGAGCACGCCGATGACCCACAGGAACACCCCGGAGACGCTGGCGCCGATGGTCCCGCCGACGTTTTGCCACCCGGGGATGCGCGACTCCACCGCCTTGGCCGCAACCGCCAGGCCCAACGCCAGCGAGAACACGACGGTGGAGTGGCCAAGCGAGAAGAAGAACCCCACCCCGAGGGGTCGCTTGCCCTTCTGCAGCATGAAGCGGGTGGTGTCGTCGATCGCGGAGATGTGGTCGGCGTCGAAGGCGTGGCGCAGCCCGAAGGTGTAGGCCAGCACGCCAGCGCCGGCGAAGGCCGGGTACTTGGACGCCACCCCGACGAACAGCCCCCAGCCGAGCACGTGCAGCAGCGCGATGAAGCCGTACATGCTGCCGAGCCTTCCCCACTCGCTCGGGGTGAACAGGGTGAGCGCGCGGGTCAGGCGCCCCTGTGCCGGCTGAGTGGACCGGGCGAACCGGGCGGGCCGGGCGGACCGGGCGGACCGGACGTCGACGGCCATTCGCTGCTCCCTTCCTCCGCTATTCGTGCCTGCTGGCGTCCCTCACAGATCGGTGATGCCGGCGGTCGACCGCAGCCATACTTGCATGTTAGTTGCAACTAGGCAAGGGTCGTACGACCATGCGGAGGGCAGCAGCGCCGCTCGAGCAGCGGCCCGGGCAATGCAGCTATCTCGGCTCTGGGCCAAGCGGACCAGACCGGGCCGTGCCGGCCTGCCGGGCCGTGCCGGCCTGCCGCGATGCCTCAGGAGCCGATGCGAGCGCTGCGACGCTCGAGCAGCAGCACGTCCCGCCAGCGGCCATTGAGCTGCCCGAGGCGCTCGCGCACCCCTACCACGCGGAAGCCGCAACGGCGGTGCAGCGCAAGGCTCGGGCCGTTCTCGGGGAAGATGCCGGTCTGCACCGTCCAGATCCCTGCCGCCTCGGCGCCCTCTACCAGCGCGGCCAGCAGGCGCCGGCCGACCCCCATGCCCTGCGCGCGCCCGGCGACGTAGATGCTGTCCTCGGCCACGCCCGCGTAGACGCAGCGGTCGGACACGGGCGCGAGCGCCGCCCAGGCAAGGACGCCGCCGGACTCGCCGCCGGACTCGCCGCCGGACTCGCCACTGCCGGTGGCGGCTCGGGCCACCAGCCGGTGGCCGGCCAGGTGGCTCGAGTCCCAGCGCTCCCAGGTGGGCGGGGTGGTCTCGAAGGTGGCATTGCCAGTGGCGATGCCCTCGGCGTAGATCGCGGCGACCACCGGCCAGTCCTCGGGGCGGAGCGGGTCGATCCGCGGTGGCTGATTCATCTTCATCCCGCTAACGATAAGCCCTGCCCTCCCAAGCGGCGACGGCGCCCTGACCGAGCTTGACCTTGTCACTGGTGGCACCCTCTATCGTGCGGGCGAAGGAGGGAGCTGATGCGGATCGGAGAGCTGGCGCGGCGGTCGGGCGCGAGTGCCCGGTCGCTGCGCTACTACGAGCAGCAAGGCCTGCTGCAGGCGGCGCGACAGCCCAACGGCTACCGCGAGTACGGCGAGACCGAGCTCACGCTGGTCAAGGAGATCCGCTCGCTGCTGGACAGCGGCTTCGACCTGGATGAGATCCGGCCGTTCGTCGAGTGCCTGCGCAGCGGCATCCAGGCGCGCCAGCAGTGCCCGGGCGCCCTGGAGGTGTACCAGCAGAAGCTTGTGGAGCTGGACGCCTACGTCTCCAGGCTGCAACTGCTCCGCGAGCGCGTGGCTGGCGAGCTGGACCGCTTCACGGCCAACCAGTGACCCAGACCAGCTCCCGATCCCGGACATCCGAGGAGGAGCCCGCCATGCGCACCACCACGAACATCGCCCACGTGACCGACGCCACCTTCGAGGCCGAGGTGCTGCGGTCCCCGCGCCCCGTGCTGGTGGACTTCTGGGCCGAGTGGTGCCCCCCGTGCAAGCTGCTCGAGCCGGTCCTGGAGGCGATCGCGGAAGAGCAGCGGGACGCGCTCACGGTCGTGAAGCTCAACATCGAGGAGCACCAGCGGACCGCCTCGCGCTACGGGGTCATGAGCTTCCCGACGATGGCCCTGTTCATCGGCGGCGTCGAGAAGACGCGCCTGATCGGCGCCATGCCCAAGCGCGCCATCCTCGCGGAGCTCGGCGAGTTCCTCGGCTGATCAGCGGCCGGCGCGCCGTGCCCGGCGGCTCTCGACGACGAAGCCGCCGACCACGATCACCACCAGCGCGCCGAGCTGCGCGTCCGCTGAGACCACCGTGCCGAGGATCGAGCTGGGCAGCGCGAGGATGGCGATCGCCAGCCGCGCCGCCGTCGGGCCGGTGCCAAGGATCCACCTGAACAACGCCAGCCCGGCGACGTAGGTGGCCACGCCGGCGGCGAGAAACCACGCGGTCGAGGCGGCGACCGGCTCGCCGTAGTGGCCGATGGCCCCCTTGACCCCGGCGGCGAGCACGATGATCCCGCCCAGGATCGGCAGGAACGCGTAGCCGAACGCGAACAGCGCCAGCCAGGGGCCGCGTTCGGGGGACGCGTCGCCCAGCGCCCGCTCGGCCCGCTCGTCCTCGCTGTCGAAGTACAGCCACCACAGCGCAGCGGCCAGGGCCAGGCCGAGCGCCGCGGTGATCACGACGCCGGCGCCCAAGGGGCCGTGGGCCAGGCCGATGCCGACGGCGACGATGGACTCACCGAGCGCGATCAGCACGATGAGCCCGTGGCGCTCGACGAAGTGCGCTGCCCGGATCCTGAATCCGCTCACCGCCGTGAAGGCCGGGCTGATCCAGTGCAGCGCGAACCCCGCCGACCACAGCGTCCACTGGACCGCGCCGCCGGTGAAGCCGGCGGCGAGCAACAGCAGTGCGGTGATCGCGTTGGACGGCCCCAGCCGGGTCATGGCGCGCACCGCGCTCTCCTGGCTCGACAGCAGGAACATCCCGGTGTGCACCAGCGTGACGACCAGATACCCGAGGCCGAAGGCCACACCGCGGTCGCCGAACGCGCCGGGGATGGCAAGGGCGACGACCAGGAAGGCGGCCATGCCGAACAGCATCAGCAGCCGCAGC
This sequence comes from bacterium, assembly GCA_046727955.1. Taxonomy (GTDB): domain Bacteria; phylum Actinomycetota; class CALGFH01; order CALGFH01; family CALGFH01; genus DASVXQ01. The sequence continues at coordinate 65,892 of JBKPDO010000038.1, forward strand.
GACGGCTCGCGGGGCGGCACCGCGTTGGTCAGCCACGCGTAGCCGCCGTACATCCACCACACGTTGCCGAAGATGAGCGCGACGCGCGCCACGCCGGTCACCGTGGGCTCGGCGGCCAGCAGGCTGGTGAGCTGCGTGATGGTGAAGACGAAGACGAGGTCGAAGAACAGCTCGACGGTCGAGACCCGGGCCTCCTCGGTCGGCTTGGCGAGCGTCACGGCAACGATCCCCGAGAGTCGGCCAGGTCGATCAGTCCCATCACCTGTCCCCCACAACGCACCACGACAAACAGCAAGCCTACCCAAGGACTTGGAGCCAGCGGCGTGGACGGACCCTTGGCGGACCTTAGCGAACCTCGGTGGACCCCCGGCGGACCCTCGGCGGACCCTCGGCTGACCCGCTACTCTCCTGGTCCGCCGACCGTGACGCCGCTCGGCGGCCCCATGGCGGCCAGGTCCTGAAACGTGAGCGCGGGGCCAGTCAGGGGCGTCCTGGCGGGGGACCGCAGCCCGTCCAGGACCAGGTCGAGGTGACGGTGCGCCAGGCTCGCCGCGACGGCGAGCGGGAATGGTCCGGGCAGCGGGCGGGTCAGGCGCACCAGCAGCAGGCCGATGTCGCCGGACGCCACGTCCGCCCGCAGCAGCCCGTTCCCGCGGGCCGTGGCGATGATCTGGTCGAGCGGCTCGGTCGAGGCGCGGCGCGCGGCCAGCAGCTCGTCGTCCATGGTGATCCTGCCAACCAGGACCGGCATCGCCGCCGCGATGCGCAGGTCGAGCGCGCGGTGCATATAGCGCGCCAGCGCCCGGAAGGCGTCGGGCTCCTCGGCCAGGGCGGCGCGGCCCTCCTCGCCCGACCGGTGGAGGAGCTCGAGCGCGAGCTGGCGCAGCAGGTCCGGACGGTCGGGGAAGCGCCGGTACAGCGTGGCGATGCCCACGCCAGCGCGGCGGGCGACGTCGTCCAGCGGCGCGTCCGCGCCCCGCTCGATGAACACGTCGCGGGCCGCGGACAGGATCCGCTCGCGATTGCGGCGGGCGTCGGCGCGCATGCGCCGCGCCCGCGCGGGCGCGGCGTTCGTCGTGGCGGCGTTCGTCGTGGCGGCGTTCGTCGTGGCGGCGTTCGTCGTGGCGGCGTTCGTCGTGGCGGCGTTCGTCGTGGCGGCGTTCGCGGTCACGTGACCTCCTCCATCAATCGCTCAATATGGAGGAGTTTCCTCCACTTCAGCGAAGGATAGCATCCGGCGTGCCGGTGGTGGACCCGGTGGGCGCCGGCGACGCGTTCGTTGCCGACTACCTCTCAGATGCCGCTGGCTCCCTGGGCGGCGAGGAACAGGCCCACGGCGATGATGGCGGCAGCGCTCGCCAGCGGCAGGGCCCGGCTGAGCCCGGCGAGTCCCAGGCGCGGCCCACACGCGCCCACGCTGGGGAGGCAGCGCCCTGGTCGAGCGCGACGCCCCGGTCGACCGCGGCGCGCCGGTCGACCGCGGCGCGGACCCGGACCAGCAGCATGCCAGAGCCGGTAAGAGTCAGCGCCATGCCAGCGCCGTATGCCAGCACCAGCAGCACGCCGAACCAGGCACGGCCGAGCGCGATCGCGCCGAGCAGCACGACCAGGGCCGACGGGCTGGGCACGAGCCCGCCGGCGAACCCCATCGATACCAGGCTCCGCCAGCCCGGCGGCCGGTGGTGGTCCAGGGCGCCGCCCGGCGGATGCGTGTGACCAGGAGGCGGGTCGGCGCGGCCGGCCGAGCCAGCGTGGCCCGGCAGGTGCATGTGACCAGGTGGGGCGGCGCAGGCGTGCCCGGGCGAGTGAGCGTGCCCGGCCGAGTGGGCGTGGCGGTGGGCGTGGTGGTGGCGGGCGGTGTGCAGAACCCCGGCGAAGGAGGGTCACGCCGATTGAGGCCAGCAGGAGGCCGCTGGCGAGGCCGAGCAAGGGGTCCTGGCGCTCGGGCGCGAGCGCGGTCGAGGCCGACAGCGCGATCCCGAGCGCCAGGACCCCGGCGGTGTGGGTGAGCGTGACCGTCGACGCGACCAGCAGCGCCTGTGACAGCGAGCTGCGCAGGCCGGGGAGGTAGGCGGCCATGATCGTCTTGCCGTGCCCCGGAGCCAGCGCGTGGATCGCGCCGAGCAGCAGCGCCAGCGCAACCGCCAGGGCACCGAAGGCGGGACCGAGGCGCTGGCGGGCGACTAGTTCAGTGAAGGCGCGGGTGGCCCGGTCCACCGCCATGGGCACGGCCGCCCGCCGCGGCGCCGCCTCCGGTCCCCCACCCTCCGAGGCCGCGCCCGCCGCCGCGGTGCCGCCGGGCCGGAACGAGACCGTGGCGGCGCGTTGGTCAAGCGGCGAGCGCAGCAGGTCCTTGGGGTAGCTGGTGAGGCGGGCGCTGGCGCTGGCGGCCGGCACGTCGCGCGAGGTCACCGTTGTGCCGTCACCGACAGCCGTGACCTCGCGCCAGCCGACGCGGCCTGCATAGTCGCCGTTGGTGAGGGTGAGGGTCCCGCCCGCGAGGGTCCCGCGGGTCTCCCCGGCGAGGGCCCCGCGGGTCTCCCCGGCGAGGGTCCCACCCGCGAGGGTCCCACCCGCGGGGGTTCGACTCGGGGGCGCCTGGCCTCGGGCAGTGGCGAGGCCGCATTCGAGGCGGAGGGTGGGCAGACCGCCGGCCCCAGGCGGGAAACTCATCCGGCTCGCCACCGTGACCAGGTCGAGGCGGCGCCCGTCCAAGCGCAGGACCAGCCCACCGGCCAGCCGCGGGCAGCTCGCCGACCGCCAGGCGCTCGCCTCCGCCGACGACACCGACTGATCACCATCGGCGTCGATCTCCTGCCGAGTCTGGAAGGCCGGGATCTCCGCCATGTCCACCACGTAGTCGACCTCGACACGGTCCGGCAGCAGGCGCAGCCCGGCGTACTGGTTGACGGTGAAATTCCCGAGCGGGTGCGCGGCCGCGGCCCCCGCTGAGACCAGCAGCAGCCCCACCGCCAGCGCAGCCACCGCGGCCAGCCGCACACCCGCGCGCCGCATCCTGACCATAGCGAAGGCGCCGGGGCCAGTCCGCGGGCGCACGGCGCACACGGGGCGCACGGGGCGCACGGGGCGCCGCGGGGTGAGGCCGCGGATCCGGATCGGCAAGGTCGTCCTCCCGTCGTCGGTCACGAGTGCTTCGGACCCGACGCAAAGACGGATGGGCGGCAATCCAAAGTGTCGATCCGAAAGGGACGAGGTCCGGTCCTGGGGCGAGCCTCAGACGGGCTGGAACAGGCTGCGAAGGTCAGCCTCGTGCTCCGGGTCGGCGAGCATCACGACCTCGTCGCCGGCCTGCAGCCGGGTGTCAGCGCGCGCTGGGACCAGGTGGCCATCGCGGATGACCAGGCTGACCCAGACGTCCTCGTGACACGGCAGCTCCGAGATGGTGACGCCGTCGGCTCGCGAGCCTGGGGCGACGTGGTGGCGGTGGAGGGCCTCGGGCTCCCGCTGAAAGCGCACGCCCAGGCTCCACGGCTCCGGCTCCACCGTGCGCAGCGGCACCCGCAGGCGATGCGCCAGCGCCGGGACCAGGCTGCCCTGGACGATGACGGAGAACGCGGTCACGACGAAGACGATGTTGTAGAGGCGCTCGGCCCCGGCGACGCCGGCGCCGAGGACGAAGGCGCCGAGCAGGATCGGCACCGCGCCCTTCAGGCCGGTCCACAGCACGAACAGGCGCTCCCCCCGCCGCAGGTCGACCGGCCACAGCAGCAGGCCCACCAGCACCGGGCGGACCACCAGCACCAGCAGCACCGCCAAGACCAGGCCGATCAGCAAGGCGCCGCCGTCGGGCAGGTCGCTCAGGTGGATGGTCAGGCCCAGCAGCACGAATGCGACGATCTCGGCGAGGCTGGCGAGCGCCGACTGGAACCGCTCGATCTCGCCCTTATACGGGGCGCGCTCGTCGCCGAGCAGGATCCCGGCGACGAACACCGCCAGGAACCCCGACCCCCGCAGGACGCTGGCCGCCCCGTAGATCGCCAGCGCCCCGCCGAGGACCCGGAGCGGGTACAGGCCCTCGCTGGGCAGCGGCAGGCGGCGCATCACCCGGAGCAGCAGCCGGCCACCGAGCACGCCGACCACCACACCGACCACCATCTGCAGGACGAACTGCAGCGCGACGGCCGCCACCGCCCGGCCGCCGCTGCCGCCGACGGCCAGCAGGGCGATCATCAGCGAGATGCCGACCGGATCGTTGGCGCCGGACTCCCCCTCCAGCAGGGTCCCGCTGCGGCCGGCGACCTCGCGACGGCCCAGCACCGAGAACACCACCGCCGGGTCGGTCGGGGCCACCGCGGTGCCCAGCAGCAGGGACAGCCGCCACTCCAGCCCGAACAGCAGATTGGCGCAGACCGCGACCGCACCGGCGGTGAGCAGCGTCCCGACCACGCCGATCCAGACCGTCGCCAGTGACGCCGTGCGGAACCGCCGCCAGCCGATGTGCAGACCACCGTTGAACAGGATCAGGGCCAGCGCGACGGTGACGACCTTCTCGACCGTGTCGACCCGCAGCCGGCCGAGCGATGGCGCCAGGTCAGAGGCGACCGCGGCGCACAGCAGGAAGATCGCCGGGGCGGGGATGCGCAGCCGCTCGCTGAGCCGGTTGGAGAGCACCCCCGCAAGCCCCACCGCCGCGACGGCCAGCACCACCAGCCCGAAGGACGCGACGCTGGTCACCGGCGAAGACCTCCTGGACGAAGACAGGCTGTCCGGACGCCGACCAGCCTTCCCGGCACACCGTGCGGTCCAGGATAGTGGAAGCGACCTCCGCCATCCGCGAGCAGCCAGTAGGTCACGTGGGGGACCTCGGCTTCCACGCCGACCGCTGCCCGGTCGCCCGCACCATCGGCGGCTGCGTCGACATCACCACCAGCCTGGAGCTCACCACGCTAGGACCGGAAGGGGGGAGCTCCAGCGGATCCGTTGTCCCGCGGTAGGATCGTTGGCGTCATGGATCCGACATCGTTGCTACGGCGGGAACGGCAGGCGCTCTGCGAAACGCTGTCTGGCCTCGGACCCGACGCCCCGACGCTGTGCCAGGGCTGGACGACCGCCGACCTGGCCGCTCACCTTGTGGTCCGCGAGCGGGAGCCGCTGGCGGCGATCGGCATCGTCCTTCCCGGCCCGTTCGTCAGCTTCAACCACCGCCGCATGGAGGCGGCCAAGGCGCGAGGCTACGACTGGCTCGTGACCCGGCTGCGCTCGGGCCCGCCCCGCCTGTGGCGGCTTCGGCCGGTGGCCGCCGCCGACATCGTGGAGAACTTCGTGCACCACGAGGACGCGCGGCGGGCCAACGGGCTCGACCCGCGGCTGGCGGACCCCGACCTGGATCCGGCGCTGTGGAGGATGGTCGGGCCCACGGGGCGGCGGCAACTACGTCGTTTCCGCGGCTTCGGGGTGGTCGCCGGGGGCAACAATGGGCGCGACGCTGTGCTGCGTCGTGGATTTCCCGAGGTCAGGATCAGCGGCAGCCCCGGCGAGCTGCTTCTCTACCTGCTCGGCCGCAAGCAGGCTGCCCGCGTCGAGCTGTCGGGCTCGGACATGGCGGTCGCGGCGCTGGAGAACGCGCCGCTCCGTGCGTAGCAACCGCCCTACGGGGCAATCACGTACATTAGCCAACTGTCGTCGCCACGCGAACGGAGGAGCGTCATGACCCAAGCGGTCGAGATCCCCGGCTACGTAGCGGGCACCTGGACCCTCGACCCGGTCCACACCAACATCTCGTTCAGCGTCCGCCACTATATGGTGAGCAAGGTCCGCGGCCACTTCAGCCGCTTCGAGGGCGAGATCGTCACCGCGCCCAACCCGCTCGACTCGCGGGCGACGGCCACGATCGACATGACCTCGGTCGACACCGGCCATCCCCAGCGGGACGACGACCTGCGCTCGGCGAACTACTTCGATATCGAGACCTACCCGCAGATGACCTACCACTCCACCAGCATCCGCCGGGCGGACGGCGGCTTCCTGGTCGACGGTGAGCTGACGCTGCACGGGGTGACCCGCCCGGTCCAGCTCCAGGTGGAGGCCAATGGCTTCAGCAAGGACCCCTACGGCGGCACCCGGGCCGGGTTTTCCGCCACAGGCGAGATCAGCCGCAAGGACTTCGGTCTCACCACCGACATCCCGATGGAGGGCGGCGGCGTGGTGGTCGGCGCCAGGATCCAGATCATCATCGAGGCCGAGGCGGTCCTCGAAGCGCCTGCCGCCTGACACGCGGGCGGACGCGGATCACGACGACGGGGCCGGCATCAGGGGCCGGCCCCGTCGCGTAATCAGGTCACCTTGTCGGGTCACCTCGTATAACGGAGGTCACGTCATGTGACCGGGTTACGCCGCCTCGCGCAGCGACTCCTTCCTCGACGCGTCCGCACCCGCCGGGACCAGGGCCTTGAGCCCGTGCTCGGCGCGCCAGGATGCGATCTCGCGAACCGTCAGCCCAATGAAGCCCAGGCCGACGAACCCGAGCGCCGCGGCGAAGGACAGCCACGTCACCAGGGAACCGGTGAAGACCAGGCTCGCCACGATGGTCCAGATGCCGAGCGCCCCCAGAAAGCCGTCGAGCACCCGCTGCACCACGCCGCGAGAGCGGTCCAGCTGGGCGACCGCCACGATGAGCACCACTGCGATGGCAATGGCGAACGCCAGCCAAGCCGTCACCGCTGGGGTGAAGGCCTGGCTCGCGACCACGACGAACCCACCGAGCAGCGCGATGGCCGCGTTGGTCAGGTACCGCGTGCTCATCAGCGCACCTCCTCTCCTTCGGAGCAATGTGTTATCGAAACCATCCGTTTAGTTTCGACCCACGCTAGAATGAACCGCTATGAGTGAGCGTCCTATTCCCACCACCCCGAAACGGGGTCGCCCACGCAGCCAGCGAGCCATGCGGGCAATCCTGCGCGCGGCCGCCGACCTGCTCGAGGAGCAGGGCCTCAGCCGTGTCAGCGTGGACGAGATCGCCGCGCGGGCCGGGGTCAGCAAGGCCACCATCTACCGATGGTGGGACTCGAAAGAGGCGCTCGCCCTGGACGCGTTCCGGGAAGAGCTGGTCGAGCGCGAGGGGCCGGTCCCGGATACCGGCTCGCTGGCCGGCGACCTGCTGGCGCAGCTGCGGACGAGGATCCGGGCGCTGGGGAGCTCCCCGGCGACCGGGCGCACGCTGGTCGCACTGGCGGCGGAGGCGGCCCTCGACGCCGAGCTGCGCGAAGCCTACCGCGCTCACCTGCTGGAGCCGCTGCGGCGCGAGGGGCGCGAGGTCTTCCAGAAGGCCATCGAGCGCGGCGAGATCTCGGCCGACACCGACGTGGACGTCGCCCTCGACCTCATCTACGGAGCCCTCAACCAGCGCCTGTTCCAGGGGCACGCGCCTGTGGACGACCACTTCGCCCGCGCCGCGGTCGACATCGTGGTCCGCGGCCTCACCCAGGCTTCGACCCATAAATGACAAAAGTGCCATGGAGGCGAAGCCCTTGACTATCAGAAGATATCTTCCTATTCTTGGCTCATGCGTCGTAAACAGGGTTCTCTGGTGCCGCTCGAAGAGGCGATGCTGGCAGCGGCGGTGGACCTGGTCAGAGCTGGCAGACCGGAGTTCCACGGCTTCGCCATCGCCAAGGAGCTCTGGGGGCGGGAGGCGGGCCGTCGCCTGACCGCGCACGGCACCCTCTACAAGGCGCTCGATCGGCTGGAGCGCTCCGGCCTGCTCGCCAGCCGCTGGGAGGACCCCACAGTCGCCGCGGAGCAAGGTCGCCCGCGCCGACGCCTCTACCAGATCACCCCTGTCGGCGAGCAGGCGCTGGCGCGCGTTCGAGCGGCCCGCGCCAGGCGCGCCAGCGGCCGCCCCAGGATCGCGGAGACATGAGCCGCGAGCCGCCGCTCCTGCTTCGTGCGGCCGAGGCGTGGGTCGCGCTCTACACGCGAGGGCTCCCCAGCGAGCTCCGCGAGGCCAGACGAGCCGAGCTACGCTCAGACCTCTGGGAGCACCTGCAGGACGCGGCGGCCCACGGCCACAGCCGGCTTCGCTGGTCCGCCGAGGTGACCGGGCGTGTCGCCCGTGGAATCGTCTCCGACCTGTGGTGGAGGTTCGAGCGACAGGCAGCTGCTCGCTCACGGATGACCGTGCCGGCGCAGCGGCAACGTGTCGCCTCACTGTTCAGATGGGTGGTCGAGCCGGTGGTGGTCCTCGGCCTGCTGGGTGCGTGGCTCAGGCTCAGCACCTCAGCGGTCGTGCTGGTCGGCGCGCTGGTGTGGCTGTTCGCCGCCCTGACCGTTGTGCGGATGAAGCTGCTCGGCCGGTCCAGCAGCGAGGTGGCCTCGGTACCCGGCGGGGCCGAGGCGACCGCGGGCCCGGGAAGGGCCTGGCGTCTCTGGCTCCTGCTGGTCGCCAGCGTCTTGGTGCTCGTGGGCGTCGGAGCCAAGGCAGCCTTGGGAACGCGGTCCGCGGTGGTCGACCTCGTCGTGCCAGTGGCGATGGTCGGCGTCATCAGCTCCGTCCTCATGCTCGCGGGCGAGTACGCGAGAAGGTCGCGCCGGCAGCGCCGCGGCGAATGAGACTTGGACGACATGGCCGCGCATGACAGACCTGTCGCGGAGGCGTAGTGAGTCATTTCGATGATCAGTAGTTGGTGCGATCCGCCACACGATCGAACATGATCCGCGAGCCCCACGGCGGCCGCGAGGCCGACCAGGGGAGATCCACGATCTAGACCTGAGCGAGATCGAGCAGGCGATAGACGGGCGGGCGGTGCAGTCTCGTGGCCTGACAGGTGAGCGGGCGCTCAGGGCCGGCGGCGGAGACCCGCAGGCGGACCAGCCAGCGGCCGCCGGTCTCGGCGGCGAAACGCACCGCGACCGCGCCGTCGGAACCCGCCCCGCGCCACTCGGCCACCAGGTCGTCGAGGCCGGTCAGGTCCCGCTCGCGGCGGAGGAAGTGCTCGGCCGCCTGCACCACCGGCGGGTACCAGCAGCGCCCGCGATAGTGCTCGAGGTCGAGACGGCCGCGCTCGTGCAGCCCAACCACCCGCAGCGCCTCCGCCGGGCCGACCCGGCCGTAGTAGACCCCCTGGGGCAGACAGACGAGGTTGCCCGCGAAGCGGTCCCCGCCGATGTGCGAGCACTCCCAGACGCGCTCGCCCAGCTCGCCGACGAGCGCCTGGGCCAGCGGCCGGCCCCAGATTGCGCAGCACTGATCGTGTCGGCCGTTGGTGCAGGCGAGATAGACCGGCCTACCGGCTGGGACGCCATACCTCGGCGGCTCCCCCCCACTGAGCCGTGTCCAGTCCAGACCGAACAGCTCACTTGGGTCGTCCAGGCGGAGCTCCTCCATCCAGCCCGCCTGCCTGCTGGTATGGGCGAGGAAGGCACGGTGTGGGCCGGGCGGTGTCCGGCCCGGCCGGCGGATGAGCACCACGCGCGCCCCGACCGCGTGCGCGCGCTGGTGCAGCGCTCGGCCCAGGGCGGGGTCGAGGCGGCTCTCGACGAGCGCCTCGCGGCCCCACGGGCCCGGCTGCTCGACCAGCACCCAGCCGCGCACGCGCGAGGCGGTTGCAATGAGCGGCTCGCCCAGCACGCGGGAGACCTCGCTGCAGAGCCTGTCAGGCAACGACTTCGAGCTCCAGCAGGCCCTCTCGGATCAGCCGGCGGACCAGGACGAGCCGGCTCTCTGGGTCGAGCTCACCGGCAAGGTCGGCCACGGCGAAACGCTCACGCCGCAGCAGCGCGCGCAGGGCCGGCTCCACCCACGCGGGGAAGGTGAGGCGTCGGTCGCCCAGCTCCAGCACGGGCCGGCCGCCGTTGTCGCGTCGCAGGCGGCAGACCGAGCCGGCGCGCCGCCACACCACGGTCGCGTCCGAGACCGCCTCGAGCGCCAGGAGCTGCTGTAGCTGCCCGGTGAGGATCGGCGGGCGCGACGACCAGAAGCGCTGCGTCGCCGCGTCCGCGAGCTGGGCGGGGTCGAGCTTGCCGAGGCGGCGCTGCAGCTCACCGAGCTGCTCGGCCGCGGCGGCGGCGATCGCCCCCGGGTCGTCGGCGAACCCGGCCGGAAGGGCCTGACCGAACGCTCGGTCGTCGAGCACCTCCAGCACCGCGCGGCGCAGCACCTCGTGCCACTTGTAGGTGAGGACGCCGACGGTGAGATGGGCGGAGGCGGACTGCTCGGTCCAGACCGCGTGCGGGAAGCCGAGCGGCACATAGAGGCAGTCGCCGCGCTCGAGGGTCACGTCGAGCAGGCGCGCGCCGGGTTCCTTGGGGTCGTTACCGGGGCCGGGCGCGTAGACCTCCCACCGCTTACGGCCATGGACCTGCAGCACGAAGACGTCGTGGCCATCGGCATGCAGCCCGAGCCCGCGCGAGGACTGCGGGGTGACGTAGGCGTTGACCTGCACCGGATGCGTGAGCGTGAGCTCGAGGTCGCGGCAGAAGCGGGTCAGCGGCAGCCAATAGCGGTGCAGGCTCTGCAGCACGATGGTGGCGCCTTCGGCGAAATGCCGGTAGACCTTGCCCGGGTCGACGAGGTCGGCAAGCGGTTTCGAGCCGACCGTGCCCGACTTGGTGTAGCGCTCCGGTGGCAGCGACGCCCCGTCCCTAACCATCCGGAAGGCCGGGACGCGCAGGGACGCGGCCGCCACCAGGTGATCGACGTCAGCGATGCTGAACAGGTCGGCGAAACCCTCCGGACTGGTTCGCGCCCGGTGCAGCGGGGCGCGGGTCCAGTGCTCGCTGATGAACCGCTCTGGATCGCCGACGCAGCGACGCAGCGCGTTACCGGTCGGTGCCGTCGGAATCGCCGCCAAGACCCCTGTCGGTGGCATCGGTCCCATCGGCATCCGCGCCGTCGGCGTCGTCGGCGTCGTCGGCCGTGTCGTCGCCGCCGGAGTCGGTGCCGCCGGCGTCGGTGCCGTCGGCGTCGTCGCCGCGGGAGTCGGTGCCGTCGGCGTCGCCGCCGCGGGAGTCGGTGCCGTCGGCGTCGCCGCTGTCCGAGACGTCGGTACCGTCCACACCATCCGCGCGGTCGGTGCCGTCCGCGTCGCCGGCGCTGTCGGTCCCGTCGGTGGTGCCGCCCGTCTGCGGCCCCGTGGAGCCACTCTGCGAGGTGAAGATGTCGTCGTCCCGGAGGGGCGGGTTGTCAGCGCTCATCGCGAAGCCTCCAGCGAAGGACCGGGTCATGCCCTGGTCGGCGGATGCGCATGCCACTGCCAGACAGCTGCAAGCTACCACGGACGATCCGGCGGCCGCGCGCTCGGCACGGCGACGCCGGGTCGTTGCGTCGGCTTGTCTCGTCTGGAAGAAGTAGCGTCTCGACCCGCGGGGAGCCGTAGGCTCGGGAAGTTGTATGGTACACGCATCTATGGCATAGTCGTCCGGTGTCCACCCCCGTCGCGCCTTCCGAGACCACGAGCGGGCGCCGGCTGCTGCTCGCGCTGGTGACCGTCGCTCGGCGGCTCAAGCCCCGCGCCGCCGACGGCAGCATCGACCGGGCGTCGGTGTTCGTGCTCCACAGCGTCCTCGCCAACGGCCCACTGCGCGTGTCCGAGCTGGCCAAGTGCATGGAGCTGGACTCCTCGACGGTGAGCAGGCACGTCAGCCACCTCGAGGAGGTTGGCTACCTGACCCGCACCGGCGACCCCGACGATCGCCGGGCCGCGCGCGTTCTGCTGACCGAAAGGGGCCGCGCGATCCTCGACGAGGCCATTCAGTCGCAGGCGGCGGTCATCGACCGGGCGATCGCCGACTGGGCCGACGAGGACCGCCAGACGCTCACCGCGCTCATGACACGGCTGGCCTCCAGCGTCGATCGGCTGACCGCGGAAAAGGAGACGAAGGAGACCGGATGACCACACCCGCCGGAGACCCACCCCCGGCCGCGACCGGCACCGGTACCGGTACCGCCGCCGGCGGGCCTGACGCTCCTGGCCCGCAGTACCTCTCGCACCGGCAGATCGTCGTCGTCCTCTTCGGGGTCATGGCCGGCATGCTGCTCGCCGCCCTCGACCAGGGCATCGTGGGCACCGCCCTGCCGCGTATCGTCAGCGAGCTCGGCGGCCTCGACCGGCTGTCGTGGGTCGTCACCGCCTACCTGCTGACCTCCACGGCGGCGACACCGCTGTGGGGCAAGCTCTCCGACCTGTACGGGCGGCGCATGATCTTCCAGATCGCCATCGGGATCTTCCTGGCCGGCTCAGCGCTGGCCGGGCTCAGCCAGAACATGGCTGAGCTCATTGCCTTCCGCGCCCTGCAGGGCGTCGGCGGCGGCGGCCTGTTCGCGATCGCGCTCAGCATCATCGGCGACGTCATCCCGCCTCGCGAGCGCGGCCGTTACCAGGGCTACTTCGGCGCGGTCTTCGGCATCTCGAGCGTGGCCGGCCCGCTGCTCGGCGGCTGGTTCACCGACGGCCCCGGCTGGAGGTGGATCTTCTACATCAACCTGCCGGTCGGCTTCGCCGCGCTGGTGGTCACCTCGATCGTGCTGCGGATGCCGGTCGTCCGGCGCGAGCACCGGATCGACTACCTCGGCGCGGCCACCATCGTCGCGGCCGTGTCCAGCCTGCTGCTGTACCTCGACTGGCGAGGCAACGACTACGGCTGGACCGAGGCGGGCGCACTCGCTCTGCTGGCGGGCTTCCTCCTACTCGTGGTCGCGTTCGTCCTGATCGAGCGGCACACCGCCGAGCCGATCATCCCGATACGGCTGTTCCGCAACCAGATCTTCAGCGTCAGCAACGGCTTCGGTTTCCTGACCGGAGTCGCGATGTTCGGGGCGATCATCTTCCTGCCGGTCTATCTGCAGGCTGTCAGGGGCTTCTCGCCGACCGCCTCGGGACTGGCCCTGCTGCCCGCCATCGTCGGCATCTTCACGACCTCGATCTCGTCGGGCCGGCTGATCACCAAGACCGGCCGCTACAAGATCTACCCGGTCATCGGCGCGGTGGTGCTGGTGGTCTCCCTGTTCCTGCTGTCGAAGCTGGCCGTTGACACGCCCTTCTGGCAGATCGCGCTGTACGAGTACCTGTTCGGGGCCGGTCTCGGGTTCACCCTGCAGACGGTCGTGGTGGCGGTCCAGAACTCGGTGGACTTCCGCGACCTCGGCACGGCCACCAGCTCGACCACGTTCTTCCGGCAGATGGGCGGCTCCATTGGCGCGGCCGTATTCGGGGCGGTGCTCTCGAGCCGGCTCGCCCACTACCTGAGCGAGGAGCTGCCGCGCGCCGGGATCCGGCCGGGCGGGGGCGGCGCGGCGGTCGATGCCAACGACGTCCAGGCGATCCAGCGCCTCGCCGAGCCGGTCAAGGGCATCGTGCTCGGCGCCTTCACCCACGCCCTGAACGACGTCTTCCTGGTCGGCGTGCCGTTCCTGGTGCTGGCGTTCGTGGTGTCGCTGTTCCTCAAGGAGATCCCGCTGCGCACGGCCCAGGGCCCAGGCGGCCCAAGTGGCCCAAGTGGCCCAGGCGGCCTGGATGCCCCGGACGCCCCGGCGGCGGCCGGTCGAGGCGCTGGCGTGGAGGTCCCCGCCCCGACCTTCGGCGACTGAGGCGACTGCGGCGGCTGTGGTCAAGACTGGGCGTGGCGGCCGAGCACGAGCCAGATCGCGTACGCGGGCTCCGACCCCGGGTTGCTCAGCCGGTGCGGGGTGGTGGCCGGGAAGCTGATCGCGGCGCCCGCGGTCAGCTCATACGAGTCGAAGCCAACCTCGACCACCAACAGCCCCGAGAGGACATAGCCGAATTCCTGGCCGGCGTGCCGCATGAACGCGCCCTCGCTCGAGGAGCAGCCGCCCGGGGAGTAGGTCACGTGCAGGAATTCCACGCCCGGCAGCGAGCCCTCGGTCAGCCGGCGCCATTCCACTCCGGAGTCGAGCTCCAGGACGTCGTGCTCACCAGAGCGCTGGAAGGAGAAGAAGCCCTCGGCCTCGGGGCCACGGGCCAGCGTCACGTGCGTCCGGGCGCCCTCGCCTCCGCCCTCCCGCACGCGCGGGCGGTCCTCAGGCGGCGGGACCGGAGCCCCGGCGAGCAGGCCATCCAGCGACGTGCCCAGCAGGTTGACGATGTCGAACAGCTTGCTCACGGAGGGCTGCGCCTTGCCGGTCTCGATTTGCGACAGCGCGCTGGCGCTCATCCCGAGGCGACGCGCCATCTCGCGAAGTGACATTCCCTGCCGCAGGCGCTCGGCCCGCAGCCGGGCCCCCAGGTCCAGCGCGGGCACTCCTGTCGGCGTCGTCTCTGGCGCTCGCTGTCCCGGCGCGTCCATCCCAGCACTGTACAGACTCGACGGAGGCACCAGGATCGCCTTCCTCGACCACGTTGCACGAGAGCTGGTTCTCGCTAGCATGTAGTGGAGGGATTTCCTCCGGATACATTGGATGCTTGGAGGACCGGACATGCAGCTCCAGATCGTCAACCCACGGCCCAAGTACCAGCGCGTCAAGCTGATCGACCCGCCACCGCTCGGCTACATCCACATCTCCGCCGCGGTGGACCTCCCTCCCGGACGCATCCCGTTGCCGCCCAGGAGCTCGAAGCGGGCGGCGCTGCTCACGCGGCTCAAGGCGCTCGCCCGGCAACTGGAGACGCTCGCGACCGTGGAGAAGGCCACCGTCTACCGCGGAATCCTCCTCCCGCCTGCCGGTGGCTACGCCAGGCAGGCGGTTCACCCCGCGCGCTACGACGTGGTGGTGCTCGTCGAGACCACGTCGCCCGAGGTCATCGAGGAGGTCCAGGCCTCGGAGCCCTACAGGCAGCTCGTCGAGGCGATGACCGCGGCCGCGACCGACGTGCACGTCATGGCCGCCCATTGCCCCAAGCGCATCGGCGACGTCGATAAGACCCGCCCGGGCCTGTTCCTGTTCAACTATTTCGTGGCCGAGGACCGCGAGGTCGCGCTCGAGCTGTGGGATTACCTCGCCGACTGGTACGCGGTAGAGACCGGCCTGAACAACTCCACTCTGCTGGAGCCCATCGACAAGGCCGACTACGTGTTCGTCAACCACGCTCGCTGGGACTCGAGCCTGCCACGGGTCATGCTCGAGCAGTTCCTCAAGCCCACTTTCTGGACCTACGTCCTGGCCAACCTGCGGGCCAACCGGGTCGGCGCAATGCCGAGCCTCTACCGCCTCGCGCGGACGCGGACGCCGGCCGCCGGCTGACCATGCCCGTCCCGGTGCTTTGGGGCGCCAGCGGCCTGTTCGGCCGGCTTCCCGCGCTCGACGTCTGGCGCGACTACGCCGACGAGGTCAAGGGAGCCGCGATCCCCGACTGCGGCCACTTCCTGCCGGAGGAGCAGCCTGAGCGCGTCCTTGGCGAGCTCGCTGGTTTCCTGCCGAACCTGGCCGGTTAGCCTCGATTCCCGGTGCGGTAATTGAGTTGAGATGCCGATCGGGGCGGGAGTCGAGATGGAGCCCCCACCCGCCCTCTCTGCGGTGCCGCCCGCCGACCTGCCAGAAGACTTCCGCCAGCGATCACGATTGCACGCGGTCGCCTGCTCTGCCTCACAGCGTCGGTCGAACCGTATCAGGTGCTTCAGGTGCTGGCGCCGCGCGGAGTTGCGTGAACCCTTGGGTCCAACCAGGAAGGACTCGGCCAGCCGACCGTGGCATCCCAAACCGAAACCGTTTGTCGGGCTGGCCCAACCCGTTCACCACCCGTTCACGTCGACCAGTTCAGGCGGCACAGCCACCGACGGCGGCGGCGACACCACGCTGCGCGCGCCGCAGGGCCTGGCGATCGAGTTCCTGCGCGTCCCCGAGCGCAAGAGCGTCAAGCATCGCCTGCACCTGGACCTGCGCACCAGCGGTTTCGCCGCCGCGGTCGACCAGGCGGTGGCGCTCGGCGCGAGCCGAGCCGACGACGTCTGCGCAGGAGCAGGAGGCCGATGGCAGGGACGCCGCGACCCCGACGGCGACGAGTTGTGCCTCCTGCACCCCGTCCCTGAACCAGGCTTTGGGGTTGCGACCTGTGGCTGGACGGCTTGGCGTCCACCTCAGGCGAGGTCGCGCAGGTGCTCGGCGGCGAGCAGGGCCACGGCGGGGTGATGGGTCCACATGCCCTCTGGCCGGGCCAGGCCGAGGTCGGCCAGCACGGTCTCCTCGCCGTCGCCGAGCACCACGGCCAGGCGGTCGTCGCCCTGCCCGCGGTCGGGGCGCCGGCGCACCCGCACGCGCTCGCCCTGCGGCAGGTCCAGGGCGGCAGTGTCGCCGGCGACCAGATCGATGGCGACGCCGCGCTCGGCGGCGGCGCGCAGCGCCGGCGTCAGCTCGGCAAGCTCGCCGCTTGGGATGGCGGCGGCCAGCCGCTCGCGCGTGCGGTCGATCGCCCGCCGCATGGAGTCGACCACGTGGCCCCCCCCGGACAGGCTCCAGGTCAGCTTGGTGTCCTGCTCGTGGCCGAGCTGGGCGAGGCCCTGCTCGACCGCGGTCAGGTTGGACTGCATGCGCTCGCGCAGCGTGGCGGTCAGGTCCCGGTAGGGGACCGGCGCCCAGAGGGTGGGGTCGGAGCGCTGCACGAGCACCGCCCCCTTCTGGAGCAGCCGCTCGAGGGTCTCGTAGACCTTGGAGGTCGGGATGGCGGCGGTCTTGGCGACCTCGTGCCCGTTGGCCGGTGAGCGCTGGAGCAGGGCGCAGTAGGCACGGGCCTCGTACTGGGAGAAGCCGAGGGGCTGGAGCCGCTGGACGAGCTCGTCGATGCCGGCCACGCGACCGCCTCCCTTGACTGCACTACCGCGGTAGTGTCATAGTGTCTCGCGAACTACTACCGCAGTAGTATAGCAAAGAGGAGCTGAGGCAAATGTCCGATCCCATCGCCGGCTGGCTGGTGGTGCGGAACACCGGCGCCCTGGCGCGCTCCGCCCTCCCCGACGCCCCGGTCATCGACGAGCCCGAGCGCGTCAAGCCCAGGCGCGGGCGCCGCCGCGCCGCCCTCTCCCTGCGCCGGCTCGCCGACCGCCTCGACCCAGCACCAAGGACTGCTGCCAGCGCCATGTAGCAACGTGGCAGGTCCGCCGCCCCGTCCAGCTCCGGCCGGTCGGGGCGGTGTCGCGTCTGGGAGGCGTGGGGACAGGCGTGGGGACAGGCGTGGCGGTCGGGCATCTCAACTCAATTACCGCACCAGGAATCGAGGTTAGCGATTCTCGGTCTCGCGCTGATGCAGAGCAGCGATGGTGAGCTTCCGGCCGTGACCGTGGTCTCGAATCCGTGCTTGGCCAGGGCAGCGGTCACTGCCTCCGTGACCCGGCCCGCCTGCTCCTGGCCCGGTGTCTCATAGATCAGGCGCAGCACACCACCCGGACGCAACAGATCCTTTATGAGCAGCAGTTCCGCGTCAGCCGGCCGCACCCAGAACAGGTTCACGTTGATCGCGAAAACCTGGAGCGCCGGTCAAGTAGCCGGTTTTGAGGTGATTGGGTGGCCGCCGGGGGCGGCGCGCAGGGCCAGGACCGCTCATACAGGGCCTGGCCCCCCGCCGGGGAATGGCCGATCATGAGAAGGCCCGACTGCCCTTCTGAGGAGGGCCGACCGATGCCGCCTGCCCGCCCAGTTCGGGGCCGCATCGCCTTGGGGGTTGTCACCGCCTTCGTGGTGCTGCTGGCCCTCTCCGGCATGGCGCTGGTGGTGAGCGCCGGCGACGCCACGGGTCGGGCCTTTGGCGCGGTCGAGCTGGCAATGGGCCTGCTGATCCTGAGTCTCCTGGTCCCGATGTGGCGCGGGCCGCGGCCACCCGGGCCCGGGAGCGGACTGCGGCCACCCGGGCCCACGCCCGGGCCACCCGCGGGGCCACCCACGCCCGGGCCACCCCCCGGGCCGCCCGCGGACCCCACGCCCGGGCCACCCGCCGGGCCATCCGCCTGAGAGCTCACCGGATCCCGAACCTGGCCCGAACCTGGGGCCGTACCAGCAGGAGCACCAGCCCGACGTCGATCAGCAACCCCAGGATCCCGCGCAGCAGCGTGGCGTCGAGGACCAGCATGACCAGCGCAAGTGGCCACGCCCAGCGCTGCCACCGCAGCAGGCCGATGCCAGTCCCGACCGTCCCGGCTACCAAGAGCAACGGCAGGACGACGGCGCCAAGCGAAAGCGCGTGCACCACGGCCAAGACGGCGACCACAACAAAGCCCACCGCCTTGATAAAGAAGACGATGGCCGCGATGATGACTGACCGCTCAGGGTCTATGGCGCCCTTCCCCTGTCAAACGATGAGCCTGGGCTGCGTTACGGCACGGCGTTACGGCACGAGGATGCCGCGGCCTTGGAGGCGGCCGCCGTCCAGATCGTCCATGGAGTCGTTGACCGCGTCCAGCGGATAGGTCTGAGTGTGCAGCTTGACCTTGCCCTGGGCCGCCAGGGTCATCAGCTCGGCCAGGTCGTTGTAGGTGCCGACCAGGTTGCCGATGACGTTGCGCTCGGTGGAGATGATGTCGATCGTCGGCACCTCCACAGTGCCGCCGTAGCCGATCACGAAGTGCGAGCCGGCCCGCCTGGTCATCTGCCAGGCGTGCGCCTCGGCGCCCCGCTCCCCCACGAAGTCGATGACGACCTCGGCGCCCTGACCGTCGGTGAGCTCTTTGACCTGCTCGACCTGGTCGCCGGTCGCCTGCACGACGTGGTCGGCGCCCATGCCCTGGGCCAGCTCGAGCGCCGGCTCGGAGCGGTCGACCACGATGATCTCGGCCGGGGTGAGCGCCTTCAGCGACTGGATGCCGATGTGGCCGAGCCCGCCGGCGCCGATCACCACCGCCTTCGTCCCTGGGTACAGCAGCGGGGCCGCCTTCTTGACCGCGTGGTAGGCGGTCAGGCCGGCGTCGGCCAGGGCGGCCACGTCCGCGGGCTGCAGCGCCGGGTCGATCTTGACGACCGCGCGGGCGCCGGTCTTCAGGAAGTCGGCCATGCCGCCGTCGACGGTGAGCCCCGGGAAGCTCGAGCTCACGCAGTGCATGTCCTGGCCGGCGCGGCAGGCGCGGCACAGCCCACAGGTGGCCTGCGGGTGCAGGATGACGGTGTCGCCCGGCACGACATGGGTGACGCCGGCGCCGACCTCGTGGACCCAACCCGCGTTTTCGTGCCCGAGGGTGAACGGCAGCGGCGTGCCGGTCAGCTCGGCCCACTGCCCCTCGACCAGGTGCAGGTCGGTGCGGCACAGCCCGGCCCCGCCGATGCGCACGATCACGTCGAGCGGGCCGGTGATCTGCGGGTCGGGGACCTGCTCGACGACGGGCCGTTGCTCGTACTTTTGCAGTCGGACCGCCTTCATGGCTGCTCGCCTCCTTCCGCCCCCGAGGTCACGGCCGGCGGGGGCGCCGGGGTCGGGGTGAAACGGGACCCGGGGAGGCCCCAGGTGCGGAAGAACTCCCCGGTCTTGCGACACAACTCCACGTTGAGGGCGCTCGCCGTGTGGATGATCGCGTTGGCCCGCCGCCGCGCCGCGACCACGCTGCCGCGCGTCGCGGGGCCACCGTCAGGCCCCGCGAGCAGCGGCGCGGCCGGCCCCGTGTCCTGACCGGCGCGCTGGCGCCGGTCGAGGTGCTGCAGGACCGCCTCGCGTGCCGCCAGCGACAGGAAGGTGATCCGCGCGCGGGGAGGTCGCGGCTGAGCGCTGTGAGGGGAGGGTGCACGAGCTGGCAGAGCGAGGAGCCGTCCCACGCGACGAGCGAGACGTCGCCGGGCACCGACAGCCCCATCTCCTGCGCCACCGCCACCCCGGCCACCGCCACCCCGGCCACCGCCATCACGCGGAGCGCTCCCGCTGATACGCACCCGCGGTGCGTTTACAGTCCGGCTCCATCGGCTTATCCGGTTCAGTAACTTGGGCGCCGGGAAACTTCCTCTTGAGGTGAGAGTGATCACTCTCTATCATTCTCTCGAGTCCGCCTCGCCGCCGTTCAAGAGGCCGGCCAAGAGGCCGGCGCGGAGCGCGAAGACCAAGGGAGGCCCCGATGATCGCTCCGCCGCCGGCCGTCGCGCCGTCACCACCGCCGTGCTGGTGCGGTCAGCCCGGCCAGAGCCACACCTCCGACCACACCCCACCCGCCGACCACACCCCACCCGCCGACCACGACTACGCCCCCGCGCAAGGGGTCGAGTCGGAAGCCTACGACGCCTGGTGAGCCGGGTCCTCACCACCCTTATCAAGGGAGGTTCCCGATGCTCACCCATGCCCCCTTCGAGGCTGCCGACGAACCCGGCGACCAGCAGGGCGAGATCCTAGTGCTCCCCCTGCAGTTCGTCGTCGCCCCCGACCACGGCCGCTTCCACCCCACCACCCCCACGCACCCAGGCAACACCCGCCTGGACGTCGGCGCGCTCGTCGGCGAGGTCCGCAACCACACCACCACGCTCAAGGTCCGCAGCCCCTTCCGCGGCCGCGTCGACCTGTGGCTGGTTACCGACGGGCAGATCGTCACCCCCGGCCAGCCACTGTGCAGCCTCCACCCCACCACCCCCACGCCGAGCCCCAGGACCCAGGGAGGCTGACCACGATGGCCACCATCTGCCCACCCGCCCTGGCCTGGCCCGACCACCAGATCACCCAGCGCGCCATGCGCGCGGCCATCGCCCACCACTACCAAGGCCTCCCCCACCTGGACCGGGGCCTGGAGGTCATCGCCAACACCCAGGTCGACACCCGTCACATGCTGCAGCCGTTGGAGGCCACCCTCGCCGCCACCAGCTTCGGCCACCGCAACCAGCTCTACACCCACCACGCCGTCCAACTCGCCACCCACGCCGCCAAGCAAGCACTCGCCGACACCGGCCTGGCCCCCGACGACATCGACTGCCTGGTCGTCGTCTCCTGCACCGGCTACATGCTTCCCGGCCCCGACGCCCACATCGCCACCGCCCTCGGCCTGCGCCCGGGCATCCGCCGCCTCCCCATCCAGCAGCTGGGCTGCGCCGCCGGCGCCAGCGCGCTGGCATGCGCCCACGACTACCTCCGCGCCCACCCCTACCGCTTCGCCGACGCCCGCCCCACCAACGCCCTGGTCATCGCCGTCGAGCTGTGCTCTCTCTCCTACCAGCCCACCAAGACCTCTATCTCCGACTTCATCTCGAACGGGCTGTTCGGCGACGGCGCCGCCGCCACCGTCGTCCGGGCGGACGACCAGACCCCGGGGATCCGCCTGCTCGCCAACGCCCAGCACCTGCTGCCCGGCACGACCGCGGTCATCGCCGGGACCACCAGCGAGATCGGCTTCCATTTCGCCACCCATCCCAAGGTCAGGAGCACCGTCAGACAGGTCATCCCCATCGTGGGCGGGTTCCTCGCGCAGCGCGGCCTGCGCCCACAAGACCTCGGCTTCGTCATCTGCCACACCGGCGGCCCCGCCGTCCTCGACGCCGTCCAGCACGGCCTGGACCTGCCCCCCGAGCTGCTCGAACCCAGCTGGCAGAGCCTGCGCCAGGTCGGCAACGTCTCGAGCGTCGTCGTCCTGGACGTCCTGCGCCGGACCTTCGACCAGCAGCGCCCTCGGCACGGCGCCCTCGGGCTCATCCTCGCCTTCGGCCCCGGCTTCACCACCGAGATCCTCCTCGGCACCTGGCAGGAAGCCGGTTAGCGCCTCCCTCTCCAGACGACTGCCCGGTCGCTTGTCGGCATTAGTAGCTCATTAGCGGCCAGGGGCAACGTGCCGGGGACGGAAACGACGAGATGACCACGGAGGTCAGTGGTGGCCGAAAACTGGCCAGGACCGTCACCCCTCCACCAGCGCCTCGCCCAGTGGCGACTGGACCGCCGCGGCTACCTGCGGGCGACCGGCGGCCTGGCCGCGGCCACAGGGCTGGCCGCACTGCCGAGCGGCTGCGTCTCCAGTGGCCGTGGCACCCAGAGCTCACGGGTCGTCCGCTTCGGCGCGGTCTCCTCCCAGAGCGGGAGCCTGGCGGGGTTCGGTGAGTCGGACGCGTTCGTGTTCGGGCAGGTTCGCAAGGCGCTGAAGGACGGGATGAAGATCGGCGGGCGCTCCTACCCCGTCGAGATCAGGGTCCGCGACAACGCCTCGGACCCCGCCCGCGCCAGGGAGGTCGCCGGCGACCTCATCGACAGCGGCATCGACATGATGGTCGTGGCCGGCGCGCCGGAGACCGTCAACCCGGTCGCCGATGCCTGCGAGCACGCTGGCGTGCCCTGCCTGTCGAGCAGCGCGCCCTGGCAGCCCTGGTACTTCGGGCGCCAGAAGGACCCTGCGCACCCAAAGCCGTTCAAGTGGACCTACCACTTCTTCTGGGGACTGGAGGACATCATCCGAGTGTTCGGCGGCCTGTGGGGGCAGATCCCCAACGACCGCACGATCGCGGGCCTGTTCGCGCTCAACGCCGACGGTGACGCATGGGCCGACCCCAAGCGCGGCCTGCCCGGCGCCTTCGAGTCCCGCGGCTTCGAGTTCGCAAAGGTGCCACGGTTCAAGGACCTTACCGACAACTTCGACGCGCAGATCCAGGCGTGCGTGGACGGCAAGGCCCAGATCCTCACGGGCAATCCGCAGCCGCCGGACTTCGCCACCTTCTGGAACCAGGCGAGCCGCCACGGCTTCCGGCCGCTGGTCGCCACGGTCGGCAAGGCCCTGCTGTTCCCCGCCTTCGTCGAGGTGCTCACGCCCAACGCCAGTGGCCTGGCCACCGAGGTGTGGTGGCACCCCACCTGGCCGTTCCGCTCGTCGCTGACCGGGCAGACCTGCGCCGAGCTGGCCGCCGACTACACCAGCCAGACCTACCGTCAGTGGACCCAGCCGCTGGGCCCGATGCACGCCGTCTTCGAGGTCGCGGTCAGCGCGCTCACGCGCGCCGGCATCGGCGATAGGCAGGCGGTCGTGGACGCACTGCAGTCCACCGACATGCGCACCGTGGTCGGGCACCTGGCGTGGGGCAAGGACAAGCAGCTTCCTCCCACGGTGGCCAGATCGCCGCTGGTCGGCGGCCAGTGGCGGCCCGGCCGCGATTTCCCGTTCGACTTGACCCTGGTCAGCAATCCCGGCTATCCGCAAATCCCGGTCGCCGGCCGGATCCAGCCGCTCGGCTCGGTCTGAGGGAGGGAGCTGAGATGCTGAAGAACCTACAGATCCGGTCCAAGCTGGTCGCGATCCTTATCCTCCCCCTGCTGGCGCTGGCCGTCCTGGCCTCCGACCAGGCCGTCTCCCGTATCTCGGCGAGCGGGCAGGCCGACCGGCTCGCCAGGATCACCCAGTTCGGCGCCGTCAGCCTCACCGACCTGGTCGACGCGCTGCAGCGCGAGCGAGCGGTCACCAACTGGTACGTCGCCAGCGGCCACCGGCGCAATTTCGGCACGATGATCGCCGACCGGGTGCTGGTCAACGAGGCAGCCCACGCGCTCGAGGCGAGCGTCCGCCAGGTCGACCTGAGGGACTACAGCCCGCAGCTGCAGGCCGACCTGGCCAGCGCGCGGCGGCAGCTTGGCGCGCTGATCGCCTCGGGCGGCCAGCGCGCCAAGCTGGAGACCGTCTCCACCACGGTGGCCGACGTCAGCCAGATCTACGACCCGCTGATCGCCAAGCTGCTCGACGCGATCGGCGGGATCGGCGTCGGCGACCAGGACTCGAGCCGGGTCCTGACGCGCAACCTGGCGGCGTTCGTCGCCCTGGCCCGGGCGAAGGAGGCCAGCTCCCAGGCGCAGAGCCTGGTGCTCGGCGTGCTGACCAAGGGCTCGTTCAGCACCGACCAGTACCACAAGCTCGCTGTCATGGACGGGCGCACGGGCGCCTGGCTGGAGCAGTTCCAGGCGGCGGCCACCCCGCGCCAGCGCGGCTTCTACGGCCAGACCGTCAGCGGCCGGGACATCGACCGCGTCAACCGGATCGAGCAACAGCTGCTCAGCGCCCGCAACGTCCCGGCGGGCCTCACCCCGCAGCAGTGGTTCTTCCCCACCTCGGCCCGCGCCGACCTGCTGCACCAGTTCGAGCTCGGCCTCAAGGACGACGTGCTGGCGGCGGCGACGGCCTCGAGGTCCGACGCCAGGCGGCAGGCCACCGTCGTCACGGTGGCGATGGCGCTGGTCCTCGGGCTCGGCGTCGGCCTGTCGCTGCTGCAGGCCCGCTCGATGGCCCGGCCGCTGCTGGTGCTGGAGCGCGCCGCCCTCGAGGTCGCGGACCAGCAGCTCCCGGGGGTGGTGGAGCGGCTCCAGGAAGCCGGCGAGGACGTCGACCTGGCGGCGGTCACCCGGGAGGCGACCGCGCCGGTGCCGATCCGCTCGCGGGACGAGATCGGCCGGCTGGCCGAGGCGTTCAACGCGGTTCACCGGGTCGCCGTGCGCGTGGCGGTCGAGCAGGCAGCGCTGCGCCGGTCGATCGGCGACATCTTCCTCAACCTGGCGCGCCGCTCCCAGGTGCTGGTCGACCGGCAGCTCGAGCTGATCGACCAGCTCGAGCAGGAGGCCGACGACGACTCCCTCGAGCAGCTTTTCAGGCTGGACCACCTGGCCACCCGCATGCGGCGCAACGCCGAGAACCTGATCGTGCTGTCGGGCGGCGCGGTCGCCGGGCACCGGCTGACGCGGCCGGCGCGCCTAGTGGACGTGGTCCGCGGGGCGATGAGCGAGGTCGAGGACTATCAGCGGGTGGAACTGCTGCCCATCGAAGACGTGAGCGTGACCGGGCACGCCGTCGCGGACGTAGTGCACCTGCTGGCCGAGCTGATCGAGAACGCCACCGCGTTCTCCCCGCCGGGGACGCAGGTGCAGATCGCCGGCCAGCAGGCCGCCGGCGGCTACGTCCTGGAGATCGAGGACCGCGGCCTCGGCATGAGCGACGGTGAGCTGCTGGAGGCCAACGAGCGCCTGGCCAACCCGCCGGCGGTCGACTTCGCCGTCGCCCGCGTGCTCGGGCTGTACGTGGTCGGTCGCCTGGCGCAGCGGCACGGTATCAAGGTGCAGCTCCGCCACTCCTGGTACGGCGGCGTGACCGCCCTGGCGCTGCTGCCGGGCAGCCTGCTCAGCGGGCCGGAGGTGGGGTGGCGGCCGCGCTCGGCCGCTCAGGTCCGCGAGGTGGCCGAGGTGCCCGGGGTGGCCGAGCTGGTGCCGCCCGGGCGGGCCAGCGACCTGCCAGCCTACGACCTGCCGCTGTCCGAGCAGACCGTGTCGGACTGGTTCCAGACCGTTAACCCTGGTGGCGCCCACCTGCCGCTGCGCCGCCACGCGCCACAGGGGGCTGCGCAGCCGGCCATTCCCCGGCCGCTGGTCGCGGAGCCACAGCCACCGCCGCTGCAGTCGCCGCCAGGGGAGCTGGAGCAGCCGCCCGCCAACGGCCTGCCCCGCCGCGTGCCGCGCGGCAACCTGGCTCCAGGCATCGGCGAGCAGTGGCCCCCGCCAGAGCCCCCCGCGGCGACCCGCTCTCCCGAGCAGATCCGCGCGATGCTCTCGACCTACCGCAACGGCCTGGAACGTGGGCGCCGCATGGCCGCGGGCGGCGGCGAGGGCGGCGGCGAGGGCGGCGGCGAGGGCGGCAACGGCCGCATCAGCCCGGCGGGCCCACAGCCCTTCGACGACCTCGACGGTATGGGGGAGCGCTGATGACCATCCAGCTCAGCCAGGACGCCCAGAGCCTCAACTGGCTGCTCAACACCTTCGTCCGCAACACGCCGGGGGTGGCGCACGCGATCGTGGTATCCGCCGACGGCCTGCTGATCGCGGTCTCCGACCGGCTGGAGCTCGACCGCGCCGACCAGCTCTCGGCGATCACCTCGGGTTTGGCGAGCCTGGCCGACGGCGGGGCGCGGCTGTTCGACGCGGGCGAGGTCAGCCAGACGGTCGTCGAGATGCAGACGGGGTTCCTGTTCGTGATGTCGATCAGCGACGGCTCGTGCCTGGCCGTGCTGGCGGCGCCGTCCGGCGACGTCGGCGTGATCGGCTACGAGATGACCCTGCTGGTCACCCGCACCGGCAACGTGCTCACCCCGCAGCTGCGGGCTGAGCTGCAGGCGGCGCTTTCACGATGAGCGAGGAGCCGGACCGGTACGAGGCGCTCCTGGTCCGGCCCTACACGGTGACCCGTGGGCGGACCCGCTCGCACCGGGCCGAGCTCGAGATCGAGGCCCTGGTCAGTACCATCCCCGGGATACACCCCGGTGTCGCGCCCAACCCGGAGCAGCAGACCATCGCGCAGCTGTGCAACGGCCGCTTCCAGTCGATCGCGGAGATCTCGGCGCTGCTGCGGCTGCCGCTCGGCGTCGTGCGCGTGCTCGTCAGCGACATGGCCGACCAGGGCCTCGTGCACCTCCACCAGCCCAGCCACGCCCCCGACGAGCGCCCCAACGTCGCCCTCCTCGAGCGCGTCCTCGACGGTCTGCGCAGACTGTAGGCGCACGCGCCTGTTCGCTGGCGTCGACGGAGCGTTGCTCGGGCGGCTCGCCGAGCGCATCGGAGACCTGCTTGCAGCCGTGGTCGCTCAACCTCGCCCTGTTATCATTCGCGGGCGATGATCGAACGGACCTCCCACGTGGACGGGCGCGGAGACGGATCAGGAACCGGTAAAGCCCCAACGAAGCAGCCAACAGAGCGTCAGGGCTCGGACGCTCAGGAAGCTCAGTTGGTGCCGTCACAGCGGCTGACCGTAGGGCAACTACTCCTCGCCGCGCTCATCGCGCTCGTCGTGACCGCGATCTGGCGCATGGTGCTGCCGTTGTCGAAGCCCATTGGCGACGCGATGCAGTACCTCAAGATGGCGAAGGACCCGAGCCAGGCGGTACTCACGCCATACGCCTATCGCATCCTCCTGCCACGCCTGACCCACCTGATCGGTGGGGTCCCGCAAATTACCTTCGAGCGGATTTCACTCGCCTGCCTGGTCGCCACCGGCCCGCTGGTGTACGCGCTGACACGCCGGCTGGGCGCGGTCCACTGGGCGGCGCTGCTGGCCATGGTCGGCCTGCTCTCCACTCGTGCCTGGACGTACTACCTCTACAACCCGTGGCTGACCGACCCGGCGGCCATGCTGCTGGTCGCCGCGGGCTTTCTCGCGCTCGTCAGTGGCGGCGTGTGGCTGCTGGCCCCGATCGGCGTCGTCTTCGCCGGGGTGAGGGAGCTGTTCATCGGACTGGTGGCACCGGCATTCGGATGGTTGCGCGTCCGGTTCGGCATCGTGCGCGGTGCGCTCGCGGCGGGTTTGCTCGTGTTGCCCGGCCTGGTGGTCTACCAATGGATCGTAAGCACGGCACCCAGCCGGGGCACCCGGGGATATGGGCAGATCTCCTGGCAGACCGTTGTCGCGGTCGGGAGGTACGTTGGCGCCCGCGGCGGGATCGGATTCTTCCTCGTGGCCGCGTTCACGCTCTCGCTCGGCTGCTGGTGGTTGCTTGCTGTGGCGAGCTTCCGGGAGCCGAAGATCTGGCGACTGCTATTGTGGCTGATCCCGGTTTTCGGGCAGTTTCTGCTCGGGGGTGACTGGGGCCGGTTCGCGCTCTACGCCTTCCCTGTTGTCATCCCGGCCGCGGCGCTCACGCTGCAGCGACTGCAGCCGCTCTGGCGCGGAATCATCGTGGCGGTCCTGGGGCTCCAGCTCCTCACCCCACTGCTCGACATGGCCGCCGGGCGGATGACACTCAACCGTCCCGGGCCCGCCGTGCGTGTGACCGTGGTGCTGATGGTCGCGACCGCGGTGGCCCTGATCGCCGCCTACGTTTCGGAGCGCCGGACGCGGCACGCGCCGGCAAGCTCTTCCACCTAGCCTGGGAGCTCTTCGACCCACCAGGAAGCGACGACCGACTTCCTCAGCGTGATCGCAGCGTGATCGCGGGTACGGTGCCAGTGCCAGTTTCGCGGCCTCCAAGGTCCAGGTAGTATCCCGCGCATGTCCCCTTCCCGGCTGTCACAG
>JBKPDO010000039.1:0-6174 GCA_046727955.1 bacterium
GGGTGCAGCCGCGCGACCCTTGGGCCCCCACCGCCCCCCCGCCCGGCTCGGGCTCGGCCCCGTTCCCGGCCGAGACGCCTCCGCCGGGCACGGCATGGCCGCCGGCCGAGCGCGGGGCAGGCAGGACGGAACGAGCGGGCAGGCCGCAGTCGGCACGGTCCCGGTCCGAGCCGGGCGGACGCGCCTCGGCCGGAGCCGGGCCGGCCCGGCTGAGCTCATTCCCCAGTGAGGAGCAGCTCCTCAAGCGGCCCCCGCTGTGGGAGCGCCTGCTCCGGCGCACGCCTATTCGCGTGCCAGGTGAGGGCACGCTCCGCCGCTCGCGCTCTACACGCGAGCGCGAGCGGCGGCGGGCACTGCTGCGGTTCGGCGTGCTGGTGCTGGTCATAGTGCTCGTCGGCGGGGGGCTGTGGCTCGCGGCCGGGCGCGGGCCCGCTGGGGAGCCGACCGGCGGTAACAGCTCCGGGACCGGGAGCACCGCCTCACCGGCGCTCACCAAGGTCCGCCCGGGGCGGGTGGTGGCCTCGACCCAGTCCGGCTCGCGGCTCGCTACCAACGTGCTGGACGGCAAGACGGACACCTTCTGGTCGCGGTCGGCACCCAGCGATGACAATCAGCCGTTCCTGCGCTTCTTCTTCGACCGACCCGTCAAGCTGGCGCGGATCTCGATCGCGGCCGGAGCGTCCGGGGCCGAGTTCGAGCACCGGCCTCGGCCGCGTGAGGTGGAGCTGCGCTTCTCGGACGGCACCACCATGCGGACTACCCTGGCCGACCGAACCGGGTTCCAGACGGTGGCCTTCGCGCCGCGGGAGGTCGACGTGGTGCGCGTGGTGATCCTCAGCACCTACCCTTCCGCGGGGCCACAGCGCACCTCGATCAGCGAGATCAGGTTCTTCGCCGCCAAGCGCTGAGCTGGGGCCGGCCGCGCCCGGAGCCACGCTACGGCTCGGCGCCCCCTCCTGGCTTGCTGGTCAGACCGTGACCACGAAGAAGTGGGGCTCGGGCTGCTGTGACGCCCGCGTGGCGGTGGGTCGGCGGGTCAGTGGGAGCCGTAGCGGGCGCGCAGCTCGGGGTCGTCGACCGCCTGGCGGACGGCGCCGGCGACCTGGAACTGGAACAGGAAGCCCGCGAGCAGGCTCATCCCCGCGAACACGAGCAGCTCCCAGTCGTGGCCGTGGGCCAGCTCCAGCGCCAGGCCGGCAAGCGCGGGCAGCAGGCAGAGCACCAGCGCCTGGGTGGCCCAGGTCATCGCCAGCCCGCGGAAGCCCATGGCGCGGGCGCGCTCGGCGCGGGGCCTCAGCTCGCGCCGGTCGAGGGAGTTAAGCGCGCGCTTGCCGACCAGCAACAGCCGGGCCGGCCGGAAGGCCCAGGCCGCCAGACCCAGGACCGCCAGCACCGCCACGGCGACCGTGCCGGTGACGGCCAGGTTCGGCGAAGCCCCCGGCGGGTTCGTGCCATGGAGACCGGCGTTGACCATCACCGCCACAAGGATGCCCGCGAACAGGAAGCCGATCCGCACCGTCCGCACGATCGGCTCGGGGTCCGGCCCCTGCTCCTGCCGCGAGGGCTCGGGGAGCCTGGAGCCCTCCGGATCCCACGGCGTCCAGACGTTGCTCACGCCACCTCACCCTTCTCCAGCAGCTGCCGGAAGCCGGCCTCGTCCACCATGGTGACACTCAGCTCTCTGGCACGCTCGGCCTTGGAGCCGGGGTCGGCGCCGACCACCACGTAATCGGTCTTCTTCGAGACGGTCGACGCGATCCGGCCACCCCGCTCCTCCACCGCCCTGGCCGCCTGATCCCTGGTCAAGCCGTCGAGCGTGCCGGTGAGCACCAGCGTCCTGCCCGCCAGCGTCTGTGGCACCTCCCCGCCGTCCTCCTCGACCGCCGTGCTCACGCCCGCCTCGACCAGGCGGCGCACCAGGTCGCGGTTGCGCTCGCCGGCGAACCACGCGTGGACACTGCTGGCGATGGTCGGGCCGATCTCCTCGATCGCGTTCAGCTCCTCCTCGGCGGCGCTGGCGATCGCTTCCAGCGACTTCAGCCGCTTGGCGAGCACGGTGGCGACGTGGTCGCCGACGTGGCGGATCGACAGGCCCACCAGCAGACGGTCGAGCGGCCGCCGCTTGGACGCCTCGATCGCCTGGAGCAGGTTGTCGATGCTCTTTTCCTTGAAGCCCGGCAGCTCGGCGAAGTCCTCGGCGGTGAGCTGGTAGATGTCGGCGGCGTCGTGCAGCTTGCCCGCGTCGATCAGCGCCGCCACCGTGCGCTCGCCCAGGTGCTCGATGTCCATCGCTCCGCGCGAGGCGAAGTGGACCAGGGTCGCCCACCGCTGCGCCGGGCAGCCGGTGGTGTTGGGACAGCGGGTGACGACCTCACCCTCTGGGCGCACCAGCCGCGCGCCGCACTCCGGGCAGCGCTCGGGGAAGCGCCATGGCGTGGAGCCCTGCGGTCGCTTGGTCAGGACGGGGCCGACCACCTCTGGGATGACGTCGCCGGCCTTGCGAACCCAGACGGTGTCACCGGGACGCACGTCGCGCCGGGCGACCTCGTCCTCGTTGTGCAGCGTGGCCAGAGAGATCGTGGACCCGGCCACCAGCACCGGCTCGAGCACCGCGAACGGGGTGGCCGCCCCGGTCCGGCCGATCGAGACCTGGATGTCCTCGAGCAGCGTGGTGCGCTCCTCCGGCGGGAACTTGTAGGCGATCGCCCAGCGGGGCGCCTTGGAAGTGTGGCCGAGCTCCTGTTGCTGGTTGGTCGAGTCGACCTTGACCACCACACCGTCCACCTCGTACTCGAGGTCGTGGCGGTGCTCCTCCCAGCGGCGGATGAACGCCTGGACCTCCTCGAGGGTGGTGGCAGGCTTGGTCTCCTCCGCGACCGGCAGCCCGGCGTCCCTGCAGTAGGCCAGGAAACCGGAGTGCGAGGGGAAGCGGACGCCCTCGGCCAGCCCGAACGAGTGGCACAGCAGCGCGAGCGGCCGCGACGCGGTCACCCTGGGGTCCTTCTGCCGCAGGGCGCCGGAGGCCGCGTTGCGGGGGTTGGCGAAGACCTGCTTGCCCTCCGCCGCCATCTGCTCGTTGAGCCGCTCGAACGCGTCGGTCGGGAAGTAGATCTCGCCGCGCACCTCGAAGGCGGCCGGCGCATCGTTCAGCTCGAGGCGCTCGGGCACGTTCTTGATCGTGCGCACGTTGGGCGTGATGTCGTCGCCCACCAAGCCGTTGCCCCGGGTGGCCGCGCGCACCAGCCAGCCGCGCTCGTACTGCAGCGACACCGCCACGCCGTCGATCTTGAGCTCGCACACGTACCCGTCGGCCGTGCCCCCCGCCTTCTCGGTGCGCTTGCCCCAGGCGAGCAGCTCCTCCTCGTTGAAGGCGTTGTCGAGCGAGAGCATGGGCACGCGGTGAGGGACCGGTGCGAACGCCTCCGAGGGCGGGGCTCCGACCGTCTGCGTGGGCGAGTCCGGCGTGACCAGGTCGGGATACTCCTCCTCGAGCCTGGCCAGCTCGCGCAGCAGCTCGTCGTACTCGGCGTCCGAGACGTCCGGGTCGCTCAGAACGTAGTAGCGATAGGCCGCATCCCTGATCCGGGCGCGCAGCTCGTCGGCCCGCTTGGCAGCATCCTCGGGCGACGGCAACGGCACTTGCTCCCCCCTTGCCTGCACTTGATCGAAAATTCAGTATCCCTCAGTGAACCGACAGCGTCCGCAGAGGCTGCCACCAGCATGACATCTGTTCGCTCACCTGCCGAGGACCGGGGCCCGCGCCAGCGCCCGGCCCGTCGCCCGCAACCGCTCGCAGAGGCCGAGCGCGCTGTCGCCGTCCTGTCCCTGGCGGTCCTTGCGCTGCGCTGGGTCACGCTCGCCTTGATGACGCTCATGGCGGTGATCACGAGTGACCTGCGCCGGCCGCTGCTGGCCGGGCTCGCCATCGCGGTGACTGCCGGCTGGACGGTCTGGCTGACGGTCGCCCGGCCGCGGCCGGCGGCGCCGGTCCTCGCCGCCGACCTCGCGCTCGCGGTCGGGCTCACCCTGGTATCCGGCGTGGTGGTGGCGAAGGGCCAGGTCGGGGGCACGCACCCGTTTTTCGCCAGCGCCTATCCGGTGGCCGCCGCCGCGTACCGGGGCGCCACGGCCGGCGTCCGCGCCGGGCTCGCGGCGGGCGCCGCGCTCGGCGCCGCGCTGGTGGTCACCCACATCGTCAACGGCATCGACGTCATCGGCGAGACGACACCGCACCTGCTGAGCCTGGCGAGCGGCGCGGTGAACTTCGTGCTGGTGGGCGGCGCGGTCGGTCTCGTCGCC
Source organism: bacterium (assembly GCA_046727955.1). GTDB lineage: Bacteria > Actinomycetota > CALGFH01 > CALGFH01 > CALGFH01 > DASVXQ01. Next base: position 4,300 of record JBKPDO010000039.1, read on the forward strand.
CAGCTCCTCGAGCGCTCGGCGGCGCAGGTCCGCAAGGCCACCGAGGAGACGATGCGGGCGCGGGAGCGCGCGGCGAGACTCTCGGAGCGGGAATCGCTGGCCCGCCAGATCCACGACTCGGTGCTGCAGGCGCTCGCCATGGTCCACAAGCGTGGCCGCGAGCTGGCCGAGGCCGGGTCGGTGCCTCCAGAAGAGGTCGCCGGGCTGGCTGAGATCGCGGCCGGTCAGGAGCGTGCCCTGCGCACGCTGATCCTGCGCGGGCCCACCGAGGCGCCGGGCGGGACGGCCTCGCTGCGCGCCAGCCTCGAGGAGCTGGCCGGGGACGAGCTGCCGATCCCGCTGGCGGTGGGCGCCACCGGTCCGATCTGGCTGCCACTGCACCACGTCGAGGAGCTGACCGCGGCGGTCAGGCAGGCGCTCGAGAATGTGGTGCGGCACGCCTCCGCCTCCCAGGTCACGCTGTTCGCTGAGGAGGACGGCGGCGCGGTCGTGGTGACGGTGCGGGACGACGGGTCCGGCTTCGAATACGACGAGGCGGGACTGGCGGCCCGCGGGAAGATCGGCATCCTCAAGAGCATCAAGGGGCGGGTCGAGCAGCTCGGCGGCAGCGTGAGCGTGCGGAGCGCGGCCGGCACCGGCACCGAGATCGAGCTGCAGGTGCCCATGAGCCGGGAGGCGGGGTGACGCGGGAGGGCAGGGCCGTGGCCGGCGACGAGCGGGTGCGGGTGCTAGTAGTGGACGACCATCCCGTCTGGCGCGACGGCGTGCGCGCGGACCTCGATTCGTCGGGGCGTGTGGTGGTCGTGGCCGAGGCGCGTGACGGCGGCGACGCGATCGAGCGGGCTCGTGAGACCATGCCAGACGTCGTGCTGATGGACCTGAACCTGCCGACGGTGCGAGGAGTGGACGCGATCCGCCGCATCGTCGAGGAGTCGCCGCATATCCGGGTGCTGGTCCTCTCCGCCTCGGCCGAGGAAGCCGACGTGCTCGAGGCGGTCAAGGTCGGGGCCAGCGGCTACCTGCTCAAGAGCGCCACCGCGGGCGAGCTGGTCGAGGCGGTGATCCGCGTCTGCAATGGCGAGGCGGTGTTCTCGCCGAGCCTCGCCGCGCTGGTGCTTGGCGAGTTCCGCAGGATGAGCGGCGCGGCCCACGGCTCAGCCGAGCCGGGCCTGACCCCGCGCGAAACCGAGGTGCTCAAGCTGGTCGCCAAGGGCTACACCTACCGCGAGATCGCGGACAACCTGGTGATCAGCGTGAAGACGGTACAGAACCACGTCCAGAACATCCTCACCAAGCTCCAGCTCTCCAAGCGCTACGAGCTGATGCGCTACGCCATCCAGCGAGGCCTGGACCGGGCGTGAGCAGGGGGCGAGCGGCGCGCTCGTGCCGGAAGTACCCAGGCCGGTTTGGGTAGTCCATGCCGCCGAGATGAGGCGGAAGCCGGCTGGTGCCGCGATCGGCGCCCGGCGATGCTCGCCACGAAAAGCCTTCTGGAGCAGTGGGGAGCCGAGAATGCCCGCGCGATGGACCTCGGGACAGTGTCCGGCCTGCGGCTCGACGATCACGGGCCGGCAGCGGACCTGTACCGCCTGCGGCCTCGACCTGATCGCCGACGAGCTGGCAAAGATCGCCTACAGCGCCCGTTTCCTGCGGTGGGCCAAGGACTGCTGGCTGCTCGACGCCCCTACGCACGTCCGCCTCCAGCAGGCGCTGGACGGGGGACGCGAGGCGCTCGCCGAAGCGGCGTGGCCTCCGGCCCCGGCTGAGCCGGCCCCGGCCGGGCCTCCGGCGCCCCCGCGCTGGGCCGCGCCGGCGCCCCCCACGCCACACAGGGCGCCCACACCACCCACACCACCCACGCCGCCCACGCCGCCC
>JBKPDO010000040.1:0-6058 GCA_046727955.1 bacterium
GCAGCCCGCGGGCGTACTCGGGGACCTGCAGGACGCGCTCATCAGCGGTGGCGATGCTGTGGGCATCCTCGGTGACATAGACGCGGGCGGCGGCCTGGTCGGCGGGGTCGGGGCGGCCAAGCAGCAGCGCGGCCGCGCCCAACGCCGCGAGCTCGGGGTCGTGGAGTTGGCGGAGCAGGCGGCTGGTTGTCGGCGTCAGCGGTGGCGGTGCCATGCTCGGGCTGGGTGCTGGCGGCAGGCGGTTGAGGTCCTCACAGCCACAGTCGGGTGGGTGGGGCTGGAGGATGCGGGTGAACTCGGCTGGGCTGAGCCGCACCGCGGCATCGGCGGCGGCATCCAGGTCGACCAGCGGGGCGGGCGTACACAGCCACAGCCGGACCTGCTCGCCAGCCAGCAGCGTGAGCAGCCAGGCCATGGCCTTGCTGGTGATCTGGTGGGCGCGCAGCACGACCAGATCGGTGACCTGCTCGGCGCGGAGCCACACCCGGCACAGCACCTCGATCGCGATGTCGCAACGCTGCCCGTCTCGATCCCAGTGCTTGCCCAGCGCGCACAGCAGCTCGATCCCCAGCCGCCATGCAGGCTGTGGTCCTGGGCTGATGTGCACCACGATGCGTCCGGCCCGCCGACAGGCCAGCGCGGCGGCCTGGCGGGCGAGGGCAGTGGAGTCGTTGGGGTCGACCACGACGGCGACCTGCGGGCGGGTCGGGGCTGGTGGCGCGAGCGCCGCCGCGGCGGCCATCGCCACAGCCTGGTTGTTGAACGGCCGGGTCCAGGCCCCGGTCGGCGTGATCGGGAACCGAGCCTGCCGCGCGGCGGCCTGGTTGCGGTGCGTCTCGCTGCTGGCCGTCGTGCTCATCGCAGCCTGACGCCGCCGTGCAGGGCGAACACGTTGCGGGCCAGCGGCTCGTCCAGTCGGCCGTGGCCGGTCTGGGTGGCCAGCTCCAGCGCGGTGTGGGTGAACGACGCCCACGCACGCCAGTTCCCATGGGCATAGGACTCGTCGACCAGGCTGAGCAAGTCCGGGTGGGACTGGGCATAGAGGGGGTGATAGCCGGGCAGGACCTTGAGGACCTGCTGGAGGGAAAGCGGCTGGAAGTGAACGCGCCGGTAGATCCGCGAGCGCAGCATCGGCTCGCGCGACAGGACCTCCCAGCAGCCGTTGCCGCCCACCAGCAGCAAGGCGAACTGGGTGGCGGGATGGTCGTGCAGGTGGCGGAGCAGTTCGATGCCGTCGCTGGACAACCGCTGCGACTCGTCCAGCACCACCAGTCGTGGCTGCTCGGCCAGGACCTCGATCAGCTCGTCGGTGGCCTGGTAGCGGGTGAGGTCCAGCCGCTGGCGGGTGAGTAGCCCCAGCAGGTCCAGGGTGAGCTGCCGCAGCGTCAGACGGCTGCCCACCGAGGCCCAGCACGCCTCGGCGACCTCGGTGCTGGCCAGCGTCGCGTCCTCGACCGCGAACGTCTTGCCCAGCCCGGCATCCCCGTGGATCACGCCCATCGCGCGGGCGCGCATGAGGTCGGCGACCGCGCGGTGGGTCAGCCGCAGCGGCTCGGTAATGACCGTGGCCGCGCCGGCGAGGTTGAGGAAGTGCCGCGGCATCAGGGCATCAGTCCGATCCGCCTGCGCCGTCGACGTGCTCGGGGGCGGGCCGGGAAGGCTCCCCGCCGGCCGACAGCTGCCGCGGGCGGGGTGGGGGCCACTGGTAGCCGGCCTGCTTGGCGCGGTTGCGCTCCTGGATGCGGGCGCCGATCTCCTCCAGCCCGAGCAGGTCGGTGCGGGCCAGCCTGGCCAGCGCCGCGTCGTCGTGGCGGCGCTGTTCCCGGTCGGCCTGGGCGCGACCGATCACGGTCACCTCCTCCGGCTCGCCCGGACCGGTCAGCGGGGTCAGCCGTGCCCGGGCCGCCCGGCGCACTCGCCGCCGGCGGCGGGTGAGCTCGGCGGCATCGGCGCGGCGGCGGGCCAACACCGCGTCCCGCTCGGCCGGGCCGAGGAGATCCTGTGGGATGGCGGTGCACAGCCAGGCGCCGTCCAGGTAGACCTCGAGCTGGCGGTGGTCGTGCGGCATGAACCGTACCTCGACCTGCTGGCCGACCCGCCCGTTCAGCTCCGCGGCGAGATAGTGCAGCCCGCCGAAGCGGATCCCGTGCTTGGTGATCGTGCGCTGCTGGCCACCCAGCAGCAGCCAGCGGACCTGGGCCGGGTCGACCTGGCGGACCGGGGTCGGGTCGGCCTGCCAGCGCTCAAGCGGTGTGGCTCCACCAAGGCCCTCGTGCGGGCGGGTGTGGTAGGCGGCAACCCAGTCGTGCAGCTCGCCGGCCAGCCCCTCCAGGGTGATGGGCACCGCCTGGCCTCCCGTGCAGCGGGCCGGGTGGTGGCCGCGGGCAGCCGCACGCGCAGGTCACCGGCCAGGGTGCCGCCCAACCGCTCGACTTTCCCCTTTCAAATGGGGCGTATACGGCGGTGTTGGCAGCAAGGCGATGTCGAGCGCGAAGGCGGCCTGCCGGATGGCGGTCGCGGCGAACTCCAACCCGCGGTCCGGCCGCAAGCACCCGGGCAGCCCACTGAACGGGCCCCGGTCGGGGTCCACCAGCAGGCCCTGGCGCAACGCGGCCAGCACCGTTGCTGCGCTGGGGGTCACCGCCAGCGCCCAGCCCATCACCAGCCTGGAGTAGGCGTCCACGAACACCGTCAGCCATGGGCGAACCGGTCGAGTCGCTCGCGGCGGCAGCACCAGCACGTCGAGCTGGAAGTGGTCAGCCTCCCAGCGCTGGTTGCGGTGCCCGGCCTCCCAGCGCAGGTACACCGCGTGGCGGCGCTGCCCTTCCAGTCCCTCGGCCGCGGCCGCGCGCTCCATCGGGGTCAGCTCGCGGACCAGTGCCCGCTGGAAGGTCCGCAGCGACGGCACCCGCGCGCCCGCGGCCTGCCGCGCCGTCCAAGCCGCCGCGGCGTTCCCGCCAGCGGCGTGGAACGCCTCCCGGTCAGCCTCGCTCCACCGCCACACCCTGGGTTCCATCGACTGGTGGCGGTCGGCGCTCGTCGGGGCCTCCTGGGCGGCCTTGTTGCTGGCGACGGCCGGGGGCTGGGACAGCCAGCGCCACAGGGTGCGCTCCCCGGCGCCGAAGTCGGCGGCAAGCTGGCGGATGACCGCGGCCGGGACCGGCCCGGCCGCGCGCAACTGGACCAGGCGCGCGACCACCTGCGTCTTCAGCTCCTGTGACAGCCGCGCCACGTGCGCCACCTCGCAACCTTGTCCGGGCATATGGTCGCCGACAATCCCATTCAAGTTGGGAATCGATCGATTCTCAATACAGCCCGGACGAGTCGGCCATGTCGAGCATTACCCGCTGTGCCCCTCGAGAGCCCCGATCGCTTGCCCTGGACTACGGGATCGCCGAGCCCGCGGTGTCAGCCTGGCCATTCCCGGGAACCCGCCGGGGTAGACGTAGACGCCACCGTATCGGGACAGGAGCTGACCGGAGGGCGGGCATGACCGGCGCATTGGACCGACTCCCGCCGCGGGCCAGGCAGCGGCTGCGGCCGCGCGAGCAGCCAGCGTGGACCGCGCCGATGCTGGCCGTGCTGACCAACGAGCGCTTCTCGGACCCCGGCTGGATCTTCGAGCGCAAGCTGGACGGCGAGCGGTGCCCGGCGTTCCGCCAAGCAGGCAGCCTGCGGCTGCTGTCGCGCACCCGCCAGCCGCTGAGCGACACCTACCCGGAGCTGGTCGGGCCGCTCCAGTCCCAGCGCAGCGACTTCATCGTCGACGGCGAGATCGTCGCCTTCCAGGGCAACCGCACCAGCTTCGAGCGCCTGCAGCAGCGCATCCAGCTCCACGACCCCGACGCCGCGCTGCGCAGCGGCGTGGCGGTCTTCTACTACCTGTTCGACCTGCTGTACCTGGACGGCTACGACACCACCGCGCTGGCGCTGCGCGACCGCAAATCCCTGCTCCGCAACGCGCTGTCGTACCGCGACTACGTGCGCTTTTTGCCCCATCGCAACACCCACGGCGAGGCGCTGTACCAGGACGCCTGCAGCAAGGGCTGGGAGGGGCTGATCGCCAAACGGGTCGACGCGCCCTACCAGCACCGCCGCTCCAGCGACTGGCTCAAGCTCAAGTGCGTCAACGAGCAGGAGTTCGTGATCGGTGGCTGGACCGATCCGGCCGGCACGCGCGTGGGGCTGGGCGCGCTGCTGGTCGGCTACTACGACCGCGGCACGCTCCGCTATGCCGGCAAGGTCGGCACGGGCTACACCCAGGCCGTGCTGCGGGACCTGCGGTTGCGGCTGGACCGGCTGGAGCGGGCCGAGCCGCCGTTCCAGACTGACGGGCTGCCCCGCGGCCGGGTCCACTGGGTCCGCCCGGAGCTGGTTGCCCAGATCGGCTTCGCCGAGCTCACCCGCGAGGGGAAGCTGCGCCAACCCCGTTTCCTGGGGCTGCGCGACGACAAGCACCCACGCGAGGTCGTCCTGGAGCGCGGAACCCCACGCTCGCGGTAGGCCTGGGGCCGCCGCCCCCGCGCCCCGCCCGCCTGCCTCGCCGTCGCCCCGCCGGCCAGGGATACCGACTACCCACTGCCACGATCTTGTCGCGGCCACTGACAACAACCTGTCGCGTCACAGCCGGCTGCGCGACCAGCACGTCAACAAAGGGGCACGCACGATCCATCCCGCACATTGGCCACCCCGTGGTCCTGCAGAACGGTCCGTAGATGACGGCCGGAGGTTCTACATGGGATGGGTCAGTGCATAGGAGAAACAGCCCGGGCAGACGTGCGGGCCATCATCGTCGGTCAGGTCGTACCAGCGACGACCCGGGTTGCGAGGATCGCGCCACAGCCGTCCGCACCGCTGGCAGGCCCAGCGGCCGGTCGGCGCGACCCGGCGGCGCACGGCCGGCAGGCCACCAGGGCCAAGCCGGATGAGGTGGGAGATCGTGGCCTCGTGGTCGGCCAGTGGGACGACCAGGCGGCCCTGCTGGACGCGGATCCGCGCGGTGGGCGGCAGGCCAGCGGCCACGACCCGGCCGATGTAGGCGACCAGGTCCGGGCGGTCGGGGATGTGCCCAAGCCAGGTCTCGCCATGGCGCAGCGCCAGCGCGCCAGCGCCAGCATCGGCGAGGGTGACGACGGCCTTGTCCTTCGGCACCGCGCTGGCGGCCAGCCCGGGCAGCAGGTGGACCTCGTGGTGCTCGTGGAACGGGAGGTCTGGCAGGAACGCTGCTCGCCCGTTCCAGACGGTGGGCCGGCGACCGGTCAGGATGTGCAGCCCGATGCTGCCCCGGTCGCCGCGGCCTCGGTCCCAGCCGCCGGTGAGCACGGCTCGGCACGTTGCCGGGCGGCCCTGCCCGGCCAGCTTGTCGATGGCGGCGTGGAACCGGGTGGCGTCCTGCCTTGGCACGTGGGCCAGCGGACGGCCATCGGCGTCGATGCGGACGGCGTTGGAGTCGTAGGGGTTGGCCGGTTCGCGCACCAGAGTTGCGGTGATGAGCGGGTGGCGCACGCCGAAGGGGGTGCGCCCGCCGCCGACCGTCTCCAGCGCGTCCTGGTAGTGGCTTTCGCCGGCCGCATCGACGGCCGGACCCGGGTTGAGCGCGGGCACCTGCAGCCAGGACGCCGCAGCCGGCGCGGAGGCGTCGAGACCCTGCCGCCTGCCCGCTTGGAGCCACCTCATGCCTGCCTCCGTCAGGTCGCTGATGCCGCGAGCTTATGCAATCAGGAATAATCCGCCAAGGGTACGTATCAGTACAGGGTAGGGCGGTATGTGGCCCGACTCGGGAACCGTGCTCGTCTTCGCCGGCCTGAGCCCGTCAGGGCGACGGCCGATCGGATCAGCTGTCCGCCGTGGCGGATCCCTCGGGCACTGACAACAACCTGTCGCGACCACTGCCACAAACCCTGCGCGTCACAGCTTTGCCCGGGTTCCGCAGCTCGGGTCGCGCATAGTCCACGAATCTGGGCAGTGACCTGCGGAGATGGGCGATGGCACGCGCAGGCGGCGTGTATCTAGGCGCGAGCGTTCGCGCTGGTCAGGAGCCTGGGGCCGGCGGGGTGAG
>JBKPDO010000041.1:0-8909 GCA_046727955.1 bacterium
GACCGGCGCGTTCCGGTTCGGCAACGCCTCGGAGGAGGCGCCGCTGCTGCCGGACACCACCGGCCAGTTCAACCTGGCCCAGTTCGAGGCCTCGCAGCTCCCGCTGCCGAGCATCCCCGGCAGCAAGCAGACCATTCCGACCCAGGAGCGCGGCCACCGCAAGCGCGTCGGCGGACAGCCGCGACGCTGAACCGCCGCGCCCTGAGCGCACGCGCTAAACCGCCGCGCCGCCGCGTGGCATGATCCTCACACGGGGCGAACTCCGGTGAGGAGCTGCGATGCCGGCGCGGCGGCGCAAGGTGACGACGGTGAACCGGCTGATCGTGGTCCTCGACACCGCGGACGTCGTCACACTGGCGACCGGCGGGCCGACCCGCTCCGGCTTCCGGTCCCGAGGCCGTCACGGTCCTCGAGGGCGACGAGGACGCGAACCGGATCGGCAGCATGGGGAAGCTGCGCAGCCCGCTGACTCGGGTCCGGTCGGCCGGGCTCCCCTTGGCGACCTCCGCGATCCTGAAGACTGCCCATCCTCGATCTACTATCTATCCTCGTCGCAGCTCGACGCGGAGGCTCCCTGACACGGCCGCCACGACAACGCTGCCCTTCCGATCAGGACTTCCGCGCCAGTCAGCGCATCCCGCCGCAGTACCTTCAGCCGAGCCCACGCGCCGGCCTCCGCCAGCCGTGACTATAGTCACGCCAGCGACCCCAGCGAACGGAGACCCGATGTCCCGCGTCCTGATCACCGGCTCGGCCCAAGGGCTCGGCCTGCTCGCCGCGCGCCGGCTCATCCAGGCCGGCCACGAGGTCGTGCTACACGCCCGCAACCCCGCCCGCTCGCGCGACACCAGCGCCGCCGCGCCCGGCGCCAGCGCGGTAGTGGTCGGCGACCTGGCCAGCATCGAGCAGACCCGCCAGATCGCCGAGCAGGCCAACGCCACCGGCCGCTTCGACGCGGTGATCCACAACGCCGGCGTCTACTTGGAGCCCCAGCGCGTCGCCACGGCCGACGGGCTCGCCCACGTGTTCGCGGTCAACGTGCTCGCCCCCTACCTGCTGACCGCCCTGATCCAGAGGCCCGGGCGGCTGGTATACCTCACCTCGGGCATGCAGCACGGCGGCAACCTCGACCTCGACGACCTGCAGTGGACCCGCCGGCGCTGGAACGCCTCGCAGGCCTACGCCGAGTCCAAGCTGCTGGACGTGGCGCTGGCCTTCGCCATCGCTCGGCGCTGGCCGGAGGTGCCGTCCAACGCCGTCGACCCCGGATGGGTGCCGACCAGGATGGGCGGCCCGTACGCGACCGACGACCTCGAGGAGGGCGTGCGGACCCAGGTCTGGCTGGCCACCGGCGACGACCCTGGGGCCTCCCAGACCGGCCGTTACCTGTACCACCGCCGCCCGCGATCCCCCCATCCCGCCGCCGCCGACCCCGCCGTCCAGGATCGCCTGCTCGCCATCTGCGCCGACCTCACCGGGACACCGCTGCCATGACTTCTCCGCCAAGCGCACCCCCTGGCAGTCGGCCGCCGCCGCCGGCAGGGGCTGAAGACTCCTACAAGGCGGCCTTCGGCGCCGTCGAGTTGGAGCGCCCCGGTCGGTGAAGATCACAGCTGGTGGATCGGCCGCTCGCCGACCATCCGACCACCACTGGGAAGCGGAAGACCACTCGCGCCGTAGGAGCGAGTTAGGCTATTTGCCCTTGGCCAGTCGACGTACAGCCGTCCCTGCCTGTCCGCCTTCACGACGCCGGCTACCTGCTCGGCACGCCAGCCAACATCGGCTACATGTCGGGTGCGCTCAAGCATTTCTTCGACCAGATCTACTACCCCTGCCTGGAGGCGACCGTGCGGCGGCCCTATGGCTCGTATGTCCACGGCAACAGCGACACCACCGGGGCGGTCCGGGCGGTCGAGGCGATCGCGCAGGGTCTTGGATGGCGCCGCGCGCAGGCTCCGGTTAGCGTGGTGGGCGGTCCAAACCCAGGGGTGTGGGTGCCGCTTATTCGATCACCTCATGCGACCTGCGCATACTCATGGAGCACTCCACCGAGTCGATCGTGGCGCACGACCCGCGCGTCGGGCGACGGTCGGGACGGTTGCCCAGGCGCCAGCGGTGGCGTCTGCCCTAAGGCCCGGTGTGGCCGGTGCCTGTTGTAGTGCAGGGCGTACTCGCCAAGCGCACGCTCCAGATGCCGGTGTCCCAAGATCAGCATCCGGTCCAGGACCTCACGCCGAACGGTGCCTACCCACCGCTCCGCATAGGCGTTCGCCCGCGGTGCCCGCACCGGTGTGCGAAGCACCTGGATCCCCTCAGCGGCAAAGACCATGTCGAACGCGGCGGTGAACTTGGTATCGCGATCGCGGACCAGGAACCGGAACCGACCGAGGTCGTCTCCGAGTTGCATGAGCAGGTTGCGGGCCTGCTGGGCCACCCACTCCCCCACTGGATGCGGCGTCACCCCGAGCACGTGGACCCGGCGGGTCGCCACCTCGATCACAAACAGGACGTACAGCCGCCGCAGGAACACCGTGTCCACGGTGAAGAAGTCCACGGCCAACACACCCTTGGCCTGCGCCCGGAGGAACTGCCGCCAAGTGAGCGCCGACCGCGTCGGTGCTGGGGCAACACCGGCGCGTTGCAGGATGGTCCACACGGTGCTGGCCCCGATCCTGTCCCTGTAGCCGAGCCGGCACAGCTCGCCGTGGACCCTCCGGTAGCCCCAGGTCGGGTTCTCCCTGGCCAGCCGCAGCACCAACTCGCGGAGCTCGGCCGCCAAAGCCGGACGGCCACGCTGACGGGGGTAGGTCCAGTGGCGTCGGACCAGGTCTCGATGCCAGCGCAGCAGCGTGGCCGGCTCCACGAACAACCCACACCAGGCCCGCCGGGGCAGCAGCCGCACCAGCCCGGCCAGCACCGCCCGGTCTGCCCAGTCGACCCGCGGCCGGGCCACCTGGCGTCGCAGCACCGCGACCTCGTGGCGCAACACCAGCAGTTCGGCGTCCTTGGCAGCCGAACTCCTCGCCAGCAGTGCAAGCCATCGCAGCACCTGGCAGAACAGCAGATAGACCAGTCGCAGGGTCATGCGCCGATCATCGCGGCCAGGTGACTTCCCTGGCGAACTCGCAGCTCAGCACCCACGACCGACTTTCTGGCACCCACAGGCATCCTCCACTGGACCACCACTGTCGGTATCACTGCAGCGGTTCGTCCGCAGCGACGACTTCAGCCGCCGCGTCCAACGGCTCGCCCACGTGGCCAACCGGCCAGAACAGGAGATCCGCCAAGAGGTCATCGACTTCCTCGCCACCGCGCCCAAACGGGCCAGCGGCGAGCTCACCACCGAGGACTGGCGGCGACTGCTCACCTACTACGCGTCCCTGCTCGAAGAGGCATGAGCAGCCCCTTCACACGGCTCGCCCAGCGACTCGCCGGGGCACTCGGCGACGACCAACGCGCCGCGCTCGCCCGAGATCCCCGCAGCTTCCTGCAGGCCATCGGCATCCGAGTCAGCCCGCTGGAGGAGGTCCCCACCTCCGAGCTGTGCACCTGCGATGGGGTGTTCTTCGAGCACCCCTACCCGAACATCGCCTACGCGCCCACGCCCGGCAGCCGCCGGGAGCGCTTCACGCTGATCCACGAGTTCGCCCACTACCTCATCCGCCACGACCCTGACGTCCTCAGCACCCTGCACGACCTCGACGACGACGCCGGCCAAGTCGCCGAGGAACGCATCTGCCACGCCTTCGCCGGCTTGATCCTGGTCCCAGATCAGGTAATCGAGCGCATCCTGGCCGGCCGACCCCCCGAAGCGCGGCAACTACGCGAGGTCTTCGCCGCCTCATCGGGCTCCCTCGAGGCGTGCGCGGTCCGACTCGCCGAGCATCTACCCGCCAACGGCTACGTGGTCATCGCCGACCCGACCGACCGGCGCATCCGCTTCGCCAGCCCCTCCCCAGGCGCCCCCTACCAGTGGGGCCGCCACACCCTCCTACCGGCCCAGCATCCGCTGTGGCGCGCCCACACCACCGGCGCGTACCGGGGACAGGGCCAGGTCGTGTGGGCGTCGGGATCGCGGATGAACCTGTGGCTGGACGCGGTCGCCGATGGCCGCCTCGTCCACGCCGTGTTCTCCGAGACCAGATACTGGGAAGGCGCGGGGCTCAGTGTCCTCGACCAACTCCCGACCGCCGCTCGACCCACCGCCATGAGCGGCACCTGCCGGCATTGCGGTGCCAGCATCTGGGGTTATACCGCCTGCCCGACGTGCGACGACGTGCGTTGCCGGGAATGCGGCCGCTGCGGCTGCGGCGCACCAGCCCCAACCACTCGAGTCTGCAGCGGGTGCCACCTCGAGAAGGGCAAGGGCCAGTTCCGCTCCCCAACCTCGACACTCTGCCGCGACTGCGAGTGATCAGCGGGCACGCCCGGTCCCACCGACTTGTTGCCGTGGCCGTTCGGCGTCCGCACCGCGTCGACAGGAGGGAAAGCGGAGGGAAAACGCGGTAGTTCAGAGGGCGTACCTCAGCGGACTACAGCTGCGCTTCCGCAGGTCAGGTAGGGTGTGGCAGGACCAGGATTCGAACCTGGGTAGGCGTAAGCCGGCGATTTTACAGGCCGCAGCGGCGGCTCCCCGCAGGTCACGTCCCATCCCCACCCAGCCCCGCTCATCGGCCGTGACGTGCACAAACGGCCCAGCCGACAGTCCCGCCGGTCACCCGGCGTCCCCGCTCGTACCGCCCCGTCCCGCGCGGCCTGGCGTCGGGCGGAGGGAAAGTGGAGGGAAGTCCGGGCCGCCATCCGACCAGAACCCGCACCGATGTGGCCGGCAACGTAGGGTTCGAGTCGGTGGGGCCGATTGGACCACTGGGCCTACCGGAGTTCACCACGCCCCGTGGCGGTGTAGGGCCTTGCCGGGCATCCGACTCGTCCACCAGCCACGGGACGTCGCCCGAGACACGACCCACACAGACAGGAAGGCTCTGCCTTGGCGGGCTTCGGGCCGGCGGCGAGGGGCACGCGAGGGGCGCCGCAGGGGGGTGACGTCCCGCGGGGTGGTGTAGAAGCGGCTCGTCTGCATGCCGGTGACCGGTCAGGACGAGTGCCGGCCTGCTTGTTGGCGTGCGGTCTGCTGGTCCGGCGCAGCCCGTGGTCGATGCCCAGCTCGTCGGCGACCCTGTGCAAGCATCCAGGCCGGCTCGCTGGCGCCCTGCGTGAGCTTGGCGGTGGTGTCGCCGGTGTCCAGCGGGGATGTCGAGTTCTCGGCCGTCGACGGCGGAGGCGTTGATCTGGCCGAATCCTGACGGGAGGATTGGACGATGCAGATCTTCCTGAAGACCGAACGGCTGGTGCTGCGCCGCTTCACCGAGGCCGACGTGGACAACCTGGTCGACCTCGACAGCGACCCGGACGTCATGCACTTCATCAACGGCGGACGACCCACCCCCCGCGAGGAGATCCAAAACGACTACCTGCCGGCGTTCCTCGACTACTACCAGCGGTTCGCGGGCTATGGCTTTTGGGCGGCCATCGAGAAGTGCACCGGGGAGTTTGTGGGCTGGTTCCACTTCCGGCCAAAGGAAGGCGCCAGCCCCGACGACGTCGAGCTTGGCTACCGGCTGCGCAAGTCGGCCTGGGGCAAGGGCTACGCCACCGAGGGGTCGCGCGCGCTGATCCGCAAGGGCTTCACCCAGCTTGGCGTGCAGCGCGTGTTCGCGGAGACGATGGTGGTCAACGTCGCCTCCCGACGCGTGATGGAGAAGGCTGGCCTGCGGCTGGTGCGGACCTTCCACCAGGCGTGGCCGGATCACATCGATGGCGCGGAGCACGGCGACGTCGAGTATGCGCTGCGCAAGGCGGACTGGGAGCAGCAGCAGGATGACGAATAGCCGCTGCCACATAAATGAAGGCCGCGAGCGGTCTGCCGGGCGTCTTGCTCGTCGGTCACGGCTGCTCCGTGCCGAGCACGGTCTCGCCCGTGGCTGCCGAGAGGACGACGGCCACCACTGCGGGACTACCGGCGCGCACGAGGATGGGGAGCGCGTGGTTGCCGAGCCAGGCGCCCAGGCGGCTGGGATCTCCTTCGAGGAGGAGCTTCGATATTCGTGCTGGAGCCGCCGGATGGGCGACGGCCGTGGTGCCAGGCAGCCGCGTGCCCGCTGCCCACTCGATAAAGAAGGGAAGCGAGGACTCGGTGGCTGCCTGTTCGATCCCGGCGCTTCGCCAGCGCAGCACCTCCCCGGTAGGAGCCACTCTCGAGCCGCTGCTCACGGTCAGGCCGAGCCGACCAGCGACCTTGTCGAGCTCGCCGGTACGCACCGCCCAGCCAAGCGGTCGGCCCAGGCGGGACGCGCCACTGGCGACCCAGCGTCCGACGCTGCTGTCGGCCGCCCTTGCCTGGTCGACGACGGCGATCAGCTCCAGGTAGCTGGTTCCTAGCGGCACGATCCGGTTGGCGGTGCCCCAGCCGGGATGCCGACCGCCCTCGACGCAGGCCAGGCCGCAGCGCGCCTGGATCTCCCGTGCCGCAGTCGCAAGGTCGGTGACGGCGATCAGCACATGGTCAAGCTCCACGCGGTCGAGCGTACTGCTCTGGTGGTCCATCCCGACAGGGCGCTCGCCCCTGAAGCGCGTCTCGCTCGGGTGTCGGCCTACGAGCGTGCGGTGTGGCTGCCGCAGTGCAGCCCGTGGCGGTCCAGGCAGTCCTTGACGGTGTTCCGGTCGATGCCCAGCTCGCCGGCGACCTGGGTGAGCGGCCATGCCTGCTGGGTCACGCGGTCAACCAGATACGCCGGCAGGCTGGCAAAGCCGAGCTGGGCCGCCCGGGCGGCTAGGCGCTGGTCGGTGGCGCGGCGACGCTGGCACGCGGCGCTGAGCCGGCGGGGTGGTGGGGTCAGTCCCGCGTGGTCGAGCAGGCGGCGGATCACGTTAACGGTGGTACCGAGTTCGTCGGCGAGCTGGGCCAGGCTGGCGTTGTCCTGGCAGCGCGCCGCGAGGTAGCTGTGCAGGTCGGCGAACCCGGGGGTGTGGGCGCGGTCGTGGAGGCGGCGCTGCTGGCGGTTGATGACGGTGAAGCCGGTGCTGAGGACCAGGCGGCGAGGCGTTGGTGCTGCTGGTGGTGTTTCACGCGCGCCGGGGGTGCCGGGCGCCCCGCCACTGCGGGAGATCCCAACAGCTGCGATCACCGGCGGTTCCGAGTGCATCGACCGCTGCGCAGCACCGTGCGCATGGCGACCCGGACACGATGTGCACGGGCATCGGCTCGATGGCTGATCCATGACCATGCGCAGATGGCGTGACAGATGGCCGGTACCCACGGGTGTGGGTGGCGAGCCGGCCGTGACGAGGGCGGGCGGGGTCAGCGGAGCAGGAAGCCCGGTACCCGATACCCGATGCGGTGAAGGGTCCGCGCCAGCAGCAGTCGCTCCTGCTCTGTCTCCCACGAGTAGCCGAAGGCGTTGGCGAGCCGGTTGACCAGGTTGAACATGAAGGCGACATACAACGCGTCCACGATTGCGTCGTCGGTGACTCCCGCCGCGCGCGCGGCCTCGACATCGCCGGCAGCGACGGCGCCGGGGTTGAGCACCATGCGCTCCAGCAGCGCGAAGACCGCCCTGAGCTTTGGGGAGAACCCGCCCTCCTGTTGCCAGTGGTCGAGCATGTCGACCGTCACGGGCGTGTCGAGTCCCAGCGTGGCGGTGCCGGTGTGGACCCCGACGCAGTACGGACAACGGTTCAGCCTGGACACGAACGCCGCCAGCAGTTCCCGCTCGCCCGGCGACCACGGCGACGGGCCGCGCATCACCTCACGCAACAGGGCGAGCCATGGGCGGCCGAAGAACTCCGGCCGGTACAGCGAGGTCATGGCGACCTCGTCGGGCTTCTTCCCGGTCAGCCGCCTCGCCAGGCCAAGCGCGATCCTCGCGCGGCGGCGATGGCCGTGTTCGAGGACCTCCAGGCGCACGTTCAGCCCCCGGCCGTCTCGCCAAGGGCCAGCAGCCCGGCTTGCAGGCCTCGCTCGGCGGCGCCCAGCGCGGCGGCGATGGTGAGCTCGAAGATGGCGTCTTCTGCCACGCCAGCCGATCGCAGGCGCTCGACGTCGGCGTCGGTCAGCTGGTAGGAGGCGCCGCGGACCTTCCGCAGGTACTGGTCGAGCGGTTCTTGGAGCGGCTGTCCGGCAAAGGCGGCGCGCCGCGCGGCCGGGTCCGCCGTTCCGGTTCCTTGGAGCACGGCGCTGCGAAGCGCCTCCAGGGGCGCGGCGAGCCTCGCGGGACGGCCCGATCCAGCGTGGTGGTGAGCTTGGGGGGTCAGGCCAGGGACCTCCTCGTGCGACCGGGACCAAGTCTAGCCCGCGTTGGCTGTGGCAGTCGTGCTGGCGTTCAAGCCCTGGCAAGGGCGCCGGTGCGGTCGCAGGAGCGTGGTGTGCAGATCGGCGAGCGCCGTGGAGAACTAATCACGGGTAGGGCAGGTCGGCGGCATGATCGAATAATCGGCACCCGGCTCTGTTGCGTCTGGTCGGCGAGTGGCATGCTGACGCCGTGCCACCAGCCCACGATCAGATCGCCAAGGCCAATTCGTCGAACGCGACCGCCGCCCTCCGGTTCACCGGTTCCTCAACCGCCAGCTCGTAATGCCCTCGGCGGACGTTCTGCACGAACGCCTGCCCGGCGATCACGACGCTGGCGCTGCGGTCCTGCTTGAGCCCCCCCATCGGTCGCAGCCTCGACTTGCGGCGGCCGTGGTCGGCCTCGATGTGATTGTTGGCATACCGATCGGTGCGGTGCCACGCCGCCGGCAGCAGCTCCTCCAGCACCATCGGATAGGTCGGCGCCAGGTCGGTCACAACCTCAGTCGGCGCGCGCTTGGTCGTGCCGATGGCCCGCCCAAAGCAGCGGCGGGCTGCCCTGACG
>JBKPDO010000042.1:0-24760 GCA_046727955.1 bacterium
CGGGCCGGGGCTGTTCGATCCTTGGGGGGGGCCCCCGCCCCCCCCCCGGGGCGCGCTTCGCGCGCCCGGGCAGATCGATCCTTGTGGGGGGAGCCCGCTCCCCCCACGGCCCCCCAAGACCCGGCCCCCTTGCTGCCCACCAGTAGCGGACCGCTCACCGAGGTCGGCAGGCACTTCCCGGGAGGTTGGAATAGGCTACCGGGCGACATCCGACATCACACACCGACATCACACACCGACATCACACACCGACGAAGGCAGGACATGGCCCGGTTCCATGAGGTCGAGGGGTTCGTCATCGTTGCCGGTTGGGGAGTGCTGTTCTTCTGGGGGATCGGCCTGTTCCTGTTCAGGCGCGACGCGGGCCGCCTGTACTGGGGGCTGGTGGCGATTCTTCAGGTATTGCTCGGCGTCCAGCTCCTGGCCGGGATCGTGCTGCTGGCCCTCGGCGACCGGCGCGAAGTCCTGCACTACCTCTACGGGGCGGTGCTCCCGGGGATCGTCCTGGTCGTCTGCCACGTGCTCACGCGCTCGCTGCAGCGGCCGCCCTATCACTTCTTCTTCACCTGGGGGGCGCTGGTCATCTTCGGCCTGACCGCGCGAGCCCTCATGACCGGCCTTGGCGCCGCCTGACCTGCTCCGCTCGAGCCGCCTCGCGCTCGACTCGATGATCCGTAATGCACGCCAGTTTAGGTCGTCGGGAGTAGGCTACTCGCTACCCGACGCCGCGCTCGTGAAGGAGCCACCGCCTTCCATGACCCCGCCATCGGAACCGTGAAGGCCGGCCGCAGACTCCTCCTCGTTGCGCTGCCCCTGCTGGCCGCCGGCTGCGCGCCCGAGGGCGTGACCACCGAGGGCCGCGCCACCCACGACGCGTACGACATCTTCCTGGTGGCCGCCGCCGTTGTCTTCGGCGTCGTCGCCGTCTGGCTGCTGTGGTCGATCGTCCGCTACCGGCGCAGGGACGACCGGCTCCCGGAGCAGACGCACGGCAACACCCGGCTGGAGCTGCTGTGGACGGCGATCCCGCTCGGCTTGGTGATCTTCCTGTTCGTGGTGACGATACGGACGCAGAACACGGTCCTCAGCGACCCGCCCTCGCCGGTCACCATCGACGTCACCGCCTTCCAGTGGAGCTGGCAGTTCGACTACGAGGGCACCGACCGGCAGGTCATCGGCGGGCCCGACAACGTCCCCGAGATGGTCGTGCCCGTCGGCGTGCCGATCCACATCCGGCTGCGGTCCGCCGACGTGGTTCACTCCTTCTACGTTCCCCGCGCGCTGTTCAAGCGCCAGGCGATTCCCGGTACCGTCAACCAGTTCGACATGAATTTCCAGCGGGTCGGCCTCTATCACGGCCAGTGCGCGCAGTTCTGCGGTGTCTTCCACGACGAGATGCTGTTCCGCGTCCGAGTGGTGGCTGAGAACGAGTTCCAGCGCTTCATCACCGGCGGCCGCGGCGGCTCGCGAGCCGGCAGCGGGACCTGATCAGACCTGACCAGACGGAGTCGAGGCACATGGCAACCACCGAGTTCCCAGCTCCCGCCCTGGAGGAGGAGGAGCGGCGCCCGCCAAGAGGTGGGCTGGTCGAGTGGGTCACCAGCGTCGACCACAAGAGGATCGGCCTGCTCTACATCTTCACCTCGGTGGCGATCTTCCTGCTGGGGGGGATCTTCGCGCTGCTGGTGCGGCTGGAGCTGGCCGAGCCCGGGCGGCAGGTGCTGAGCGAGCAGAGCTACAACGAGTTCTTCACCATGCACGGCACGCTGATGCTCTTCCTGTTCGCCGCGCAGGTCTCCACCGGGCTCGCCAACTACTTCGTGCCGCTGCAGATCGGCGCCGCCGACGTCGCCTTCCCGCGGCTGAACGCCATGTCGTACTGGCTGTACCTGTTCGGCAGCCTGATGGTGCTCAGCGGCTTCTTCGTCGCTGGCGGCGCCGCCACGGCCGGCTGGACCGCCTACCCGCCGCTGTCGGGCTCCCAGTTCATCCAGGGCCACGGCATGGACCTGTGGACCATGGGCCTGCTGATCGTGGGCGTCGCCGGCATCGCCGGCGCGGTGAACCTGGTGACCACCATCTTCAACCTGCGGGTGCCCGGCATGACCATGTTCCGGCTGCCGCTGTTCACCTGGGGCGTGCTGGTCACCCAGCTCATGATCCTGTTCGCCTTCCCGCCGCTGACCGGCGCGCTCGCGATGCTGTTCATCGAGCGCAACTTCGGCGGCTCCTTCTTCGACCCGACGGTTGGCGGCAGCCCGGTCCTGTACCAGCACATCTTCTGGTTCTTCGGCCACCCAGAGGTCTACATCGTCATCTTCCCCGGCTTCGGGATCATCTCCGAGGTGATCCCGGTGTTCGCGCGCAAGCCGATCTTCGGCTACCGCAGCATGGTGTTCGCCTTCTTCGCCATCTTCTCGCTGTCGTTCGGCGTGTGGGCGCACCACATGTTCACCACCGGCCAGGTCTATCTGCCGTGGTTCTCGCTGATGTCGTTCCTGATCGCGGTGCCCACCGGCATCAAAGTCTGGAACTGGCTGGCCACCATGTGGCGCGGGTCGATCACCTTCACCGTGGCGATGCTGAACGCGCTCGCCTTCATCGCGGTGTTCGTCATCGGCGGCATCACCGGGGTGTTCGTGGCCTCGCCGCCGATCGACTTCGCCGTCAACGACACCTATTACGTGGTGGCGCACTTCCACTACGTGATGGCGATGGCGCTGCTGTTCGCGCTGTTCGCGGGCGCCTACTTCTGGTTCCCCAAGATCACCGGGCGCTTCCTGGACGAGCGGCTCGGCAAGATCCAGTTCTGGCTGCTGTTCATCGGCGTCAACCTGACCTTCTTCCCGCAGTTCCTGCTCGGCCTGCGCGGGATGCCGCGGCGCATCGCCGACTACCGGACGGACCTCGGCTGGACCGGGCTCAACCGGCTGTCCACGCTGGGCGGGTTCCTCGTGGCGCTGGCGATACTGGCGTTCCTGTGGAATGTGGTCGTCTCGCTGCGGCGCGGCCGGCCAGCCAGCAGCGACCCTTGGGAGGGCAACAGCCTGGAGTGGGTCACCACCTCGCCGCCGCCGCACCACAATTTCCACCAGATCCCGCAGATCATCTCTGAGCGGCCGGCCTTCGACCTGCGCCACGGCAGGGTCGAGGTGGCCGCGGTCACCCCCCCGGACCATCCCTACGACTACCGGCGAGGCCAGCCATGAGCGACGACGCCGCGGTGCTGCTGCGCATCTCGGTGTTCGGCCTGGTGGCCGGCGCCGTCTACTGGTTCCTGAGCTACGAGTGGCTCGGCACCGTGGCGCTGCTGCTGCTCGGCGCCGGGCCGGGCTTCGCCGCCCTGTTCATGCTGCGGCACCCTGGGCAGGATGCTCCCGAGGGGGAGTCGCGGCGGGAGACGCTGCGCCGCCTCGCCGGCGTGCCGAGCGTCGACCCGCCGGGGCCGAAATCGCTGGCGGGCGAGGACCTCGCGGTGCTGCCGGCGGCGTCGATCTGGCCGTTCGCCGCCTCCTTTGGGCTGGCGATCGCGCTGTCCGGGCTGGTCTTCGGACTCTGGCTGGTCATCCTCGGACTTGGCGTGGCGCTGTATTCGGGCTGGGGCTGGGTCGCCGCGATCGTGCGCGAGACCCGCTACGGCCACGACCAGCCCACCGACCAGCCCGAGGAGGCCGCGCGCGAGCCCACCGAGCCTGGTCCGCCGACCGAGCCTGGTCCGCCGACCGAGCCCGGCGAGGAAGCCGTGCGTCGCGGCTGACCGGCTGACGCCATCGGTCCGTGCGGGTCGTCACTCTTCGGTGGCGGGGTTGGTAGGGTCGAGGGGGATCGTCTCGTAGTCGCCGCTGGCGGTGCGGCGCAGGCGCAGGCCGGCGTTGGCCTCGGCCGGATGGATCCTGGTCGCCCGCAGCGAGCGGCAGGTCCAGTAGGTGACCAGCCAGGCGACCGCCGGCGCGATGAAGAACGAGTACTGCAGGACACGGGTGACCGTCTCCACCGGCACGTTCAGCAGCACCGCCAGGATGTCGTTGCCGCCCTCCAGGAACGGGATGAAGAACAGCAGCAGCCCTGCCACGCCGGTGGCGGTCCGGGCGGGCGCGTCGCGGGGCCGGTCGAGCAGGTGGTGCTCGCCGCGGTCCCTGGTGAAGCGCCGCTCGATCCACGGCCACAGCGTGAGGACGCCGAAGGCGATGCCCGGGAACAGGATCGCCGGCCAGAAGAGCTCCGAGACGGTGTAGCCGAAGATCTTGAAGCTCCACGGGCCGCCCAGGCGCAGCAGGCCGTCCGCCCAGGCCAGGTACCAGTCGGGCTGCGCCGGCGAGCTGACGTTGGCGGGGTTGTAGGGCCCGTATTGCCAGACCGGGTTGATCTGCGCCAGGCCGCCGAGCCCGGCCAGCACCGCGGCGCACATCAGCTGCACGGTGACCGATTTGAAGACCGCCTGTGGCCAGAACCGCTTGCCGACCACGTTGCGCTCGGTGCGCCCGGGACCCGGGAACTGTGTGTGCTTCTGCAGCACCAGGATGAAGATGTGCACCCCGACAAGGGCGAGCAGCAGCGCCGGGATCAGCATGATGTGGAACACGAAAAAGCGCGAGATCAGGTCAGGGGGCGGGAACTCGCCGCCGAACAGCAGGTAGGCGACCCAGGTGCCGATGACCGGGATGGCGAGCACGACCGAGTAGGTGATCCGCAGGCCCGCGCCGGACAGCAGGTCGTCGGGAAGCGAATAGCCGGTGAGCCCCTCGGCCATCGCCAGTATCAGCATCACCACCCCGATGACGTAGTTCACCTCCCGCGGCCGGCGGAAGGCGCCGGTGAAGAAGATGCGGCACAGGTGGATGACGATCGCGGCGACGAACACCAGCGCCGCCCAGTGGTGGGTCTGCCGCATTACCAGGCCGGCCCTGACCTCGAAGGAGAGTCGCATGGTCGAGTTGAAGGCCGCCGAGACCTGCGTGCCCTTGAGCGGGGTGTAGGGGCCTTGGTAGGTGACCTCGCGTGTGTCGGGGGTGAAGAAGAAGGTCAGGAACACCCCGGTGAAGATGAGCACCACCAGTGTGAACAGGGCGATCTCGCCGAGCAGGAAGGACCAGTGGTCCGGGTAGACCTTGCGCAAGGTCTTGCGCGCGAAGGTGGTCGTGCCCAGGCGCTCGTCGAGCCAGCGCTCGGTGCGCTCGAAGCGGTCGATGGCCCCCTGCTCGAGCCCGCGGTGCTCGTGCTCGTGCCGGTCGTCCCCACCCGGCCGCCGCAGTATCCTCACGACTTGCTCCGATCCCAGAAGGCCGGGCCGACCGGCTCGTAGAAGTCACCGAGGGCCACCAGGAAGCCCGCCTCGTCCACGCCCAGCGGGAGCTGCGGCAGCGGCCGGGCCGCCGGCCCGAAGAAGGGCTTGGCGCCGTCTGGCACGTCGAACTGCGACTGGTGGCAGGGGCACAGCAGGGTGCGGGTCTGCGCCCGGTACAGGCCCACCGGGCAGCCCGCGTGCGTGCACAGCTTCGAATAGGCCACGTGGGTGCGCCCGGGGCACGCCGCCATCCGCTCGGGCGGCAGCGCGAGCACCCCCTTGGGCAGCCGGATCAGCAGCGCCTGGGAGTCGGCGCGGCCGACCTCGAACTGCGGGTACACGGTGAGGAAGCCATCCTCCGGCAGGGAGTCCAGACTGAGCGAGTTGCCGTTCTCGTCGACCACCCGCAGGCCACGGCGCCAGCCCGTCTCCTTCAGCGACCGCCCGGGGGCGGGCCCGAGCGAGAGCACCGGCAGGAGCAGAGCGAGGCCGACCGCGGTGGCCGCGCCCGCGAGCGCGCGCAGCAGTAGCGAGCGGCGCCGGATGACCGGACCGACCTCTTCACCGAGCGCCTCCTCGAAGGCCTCCTCGGCGCCCGGCCTGGAGGCCAGCTCGTGGCGCTCCTCGACCGCCTGCTTGGCCGAGAGCAGCTTCAAGCCCCACAGCCCGATGCCGATGCCGAGGCCGCCAAGCGACAGTGCCCACAGCACCCCTTCGAGCTGGGTCTGGCCGCCCAGGAAATAGAGAACGAACAGCCCGACGCCGGCGGCGCCGGTAACGGCGAAGCAGACCGTGATCATCCGCTCGGCGCGGCGCTGCTCAGCAGTCAGCGCCGAGGCATCCCCGCGGCCGCCCGCTTCCCGCTGCTCGCTGTCCACGCTCTCGCCACGCTCCCTTTGCCGGGCCGCCAGGTCGTCCTACTGCCTACTGCCGGGTGCCGAGCCAGCGCACCACCAGCACCAGCAGGCCGAGGCCGATCACCCAGGCGACGAAGCCCTCCGGCACCGGTCCCTTGCCGCCGATCGGGGCGCCGCCGCGGTTGAACCTATCCCTGTTCAGGGCCTCGACATAGGCCGCGATGTCGTTGACCCGCTGAATGGTGGTGGGGTTGGTCGGGTCGTAGTCCGCGAGGCCGCCGCCGGGTGGCATCTGGCCGGGGCCGATCTTGATGGCCTCGGCGACATCGAGCGGCGACACCCCCAGCATGGTCGGGGCGATGTTGGCGCCGCCGAGCGCCGACCCGGCGCCGTTCATGCCGTGACACGCCGCGCACGCCTGCGCATAGAGCCGCTGGCCGCGGGTCAGAACACCGTTGGCGGCGTCCACCGCCGGGATCAGTGTGTCGCCGACCGCCTTGCCGACGTAGCTGACCAGCGCGCGGGTCTCGGCCTCGGTGAAATGCGACCTGCCCCGCTGGATCGCCGGGCCCTTGGTCGAGTGCCAGGGCATGCGCCCGGTGCGTACCGCCCAGTCGACCGCGGCCGCCCCGCCAACGTCTCTGAGCGAGGGAACCGTCGAGTACAGCGACGGGCCATTTGGGTCGGGCCCGTGGCAGGCGGCGCACGACTGCAGGTAGATACCCCGCCCGCGCTGCTGCTGGGCGTCCTGGCCGGCCGCCGCCTGTGCCCGCACGCCGGAGTGCGCGCCCGAGGTGGCCGGCACGAGCAGGAGGGCGAGCACAGCGATCCCGGCGAAGAGGATCATGGTCCTGCGCACGCGGCACTCCTTCCTCGCCAGGGGCGGGTAGGTCGGCACCATGCTAAGTAGGGGTGAGCGACCAGGCAACCGGAGCATGAGGGATTGGCAATGAGCGGCAACGAAGAGCTCACGTACGGCAGCTATCTACGCATTCCCGAGCTCCTGCAGTTGCAGCAGCCGCGCTCGCGTCCGCCCCATCCCGAGGAGCTGCACTTCATCATCGTCCACCAGGCGATCGAGCTGTGGATGAAGCTCATGCTGCACGACCTGGAGCGGATCATCGGCCACTTGGACGACGACGCCTGGCCGCGGGCGCTCGGGCTGGTCGGGCGCGTCAACCAGGTGATGTCGCACGTGCTCGAGCAGATGCGCACGCTGCACACGCTGCCGCCGTGGGCGCTCGAGGAGTTCCGCAGCTACCTGGGCAGCGCCAGCGGCTCGCAGTCGCAGCAGTTCCGTGAGCTCGAGCTGCTCTCCGGGCTGCGCGACCCCGCCTACCTCAAGGCGCTCGAGGTGGAGTACGGGGAGGAGCTGCCGGCGGCGCTCGCCGCCCGCCGCGAGCAGCGCTCCCTGGCCGAGGCGCACCTGGAGGCGGGCGGGCGGCTCGGCCTGACCGAGCCAGAGCGCTGGGCCGACCTGTACGTCGACCCCGGCGAGCACAGTGCCTTCTACCTGCTGTGCGAGGCGCTGGTCGACTACGACGAGCGCTGGGCCCGCTGGCGGCACGAGCACGTCGCGCTGGTCGAGCGGGCGCTCGGCGAGCGCGCCCGCGGCACCGGCGGGATGGCCCTCACCTACCTGCGCCGCACCACTCGCTACCGTTTCTTCCCCGTGCTGTGGGCACTGCGCGACGAACTGGTCGTGCGCGGCGGCGGCGAACTGGTCGGCAGGGCCAGCCCGCCGGTGCCAGGCTGAGGTAGCCTCTGCGCATCGCCTCTTCGTACAAGGGGGTCCGGGTGGAATATCGCCGGGTCGGCTTCAGCGGGCTCAAGCTCAGCGAGATCGGGCTTGGCTCCTGGCTGACCTATGGGGTCGGGGTCGAGGCCGAGGTCGCCAAGCAGTGCGTGGCCAAGGCGTACGACCTCGGGGTCAACTTCTTCGATACCGCCAACGCCTACGGCCGCGGCGCGGCCGAGCAGGTGATGGGCGAGGCGCTGGCCGGCTTCCGGCGCGAGTCCTACGTGCTCGCGACCAAGGTGTACTACCCGATGGACGAGGGTCCCAACGACGCGGGGCTGTCGCGCAAGCACGTCATCGAGCAGTGCCATGCCAGCCTGCGGCGCCTCGGCACCGACTACATCGACCTGTACCAGTGTCACCGCTATGACGACGACACCCCGCTGGACGAGACCATGCAGGCCCTGGACGATCTGGTGCGGCAGGGCAAGGTCCTCTACGTCGGCGTGAGCGAGTGGTCGCCGGCGCAGATCGCCGACGCCCTCGCCATCGCCGACGAGGGCGGCCTCGACCGGATCATCTCCAACCAGCCCGAGTACTCCCTGCTCCAGCGCCGCATCGAGGCAGAGGTCATCCCGCTGTGCGCGCGCGAGGGCGTCGGGCAGGTGGTGTGGTCGCCGCTGGCTCAGGGGGTGCTCACCGGCAAGTACGCGCCGGGGCAGGCACCGCCGGCCGCCAGCCGCGCCGCGTCCGGCCGCATGGGCATGTTCATCCGCCGCTGGATGACCGACGACGTGCTCGAGGCGGTCCAGCGGCTGCGAACCGTCGCCGACGAGATCGGCATGACCCTGGCTCAGCTTGCGCTGGCCTGGGTGCTGCGGGAGCCCAACGTCGCCTCGGCGATCGTCGGCGCCTCCCGCCCGTCCCAGCTCGAGGAGAACTGTGCCGCGTCCGGGCGCCGGCTCGACCCGGACGTGCTTGCCGCGATCGACAAAGCGGTCGCAGAGGTGGTCGAACGATGAGCTCGACAGTCCCTATTGCCTACATCCCGCCGCCGCCGTCCAACGGCTTTCACATCGGCCCGCTGTTCTTCCACTACTACGGGCTGCTGATCGCCATCGGCGTGCTGGCCGCATTCTGGCTGGCGCGCCGCCGCTGGCGGGAGGCCGGCCACAACCCCGCCGAGATCGAGGTCCCCGGCATCTGGGCGGTGGTGGCCGGCTTCATCGGCGGCCGGATCGCCTACGTCAGCACGCACTCCGGCGATTTCAAGGGCCACTGGCTGGACGTGTTCGCGATCTGGAAGGGCGGCCTGGCCCTGTACGGTGGGCTGACCCTCGGGATCCTGACCGGGATCTACGTGGCCAGGCGCCGCGGGCTGCCGGTGCTGAGCCTGCTGGACGCCGCCGTCCCGGGGATCCCGCTGGCGCAGGCGTTCGGCCGCTGGGGGAACTATTTCAACCAGGAGCTGTTCGGCACGCCGTCCAAGCTGCCGTGGGCGCTGCGAGTGGATCCGCAGTTCCGGCCGGCCAAGTACCAGAGCTTCGCGACCTTCCACCCGACGTTCCTGTACGAGTCGATCTGGGACCTGCTGGTGGTGGGGGCGCTGGTGTGGCTCAGCGCGCGGCGCAAGCTGCGGACCGGCAGCGTCGTGCTGGCCTACCTGGGGCTGTATGCGGTCGGGCGGTTCCTGCTGGAGCTGATCCGCACCGATACGACCTACCGGCTGCTCGGGTTGTCGCGCAACGCCTACGTGTCGCTGGCGGTGATCATCGGCGCGGGGGTGTGGCTGTACCTGCGTGAGCGCGGCCGTCCGCAGGCCGCTGAGGTCGCCGTTGGCGCCGAGGGTCAGGCCGCCGAGGCGGCTGCGGGCGAGGGGGCCGTGGGCGAGGCGGCCCAGGGCCACGCCGCTGAGGGCGAGGCCGCCGAGTCCCCGGCTCCTGAGGGGCACGCCGCCCAGGGGCACGCCGCCCAGGGCCACGCCGCTGAGGGCGAGGGTGTGGGGGCGGCCGAGAAGGCCCACCGGGCCTCAGAGGCGGGCGACGCCACGGAGGAGGAGTCGGAGTCGGAGACCGAGGCGGCCCGGGATCGGACCGGGGCGCCGACGGCCGGCGGCGGGTCCGCCGGCGCTGAGCACGACCATGGCTGAGCAACCGGGTCCGGGCGCTGAGCCAGAGGCCGGGTCTGCCGCCGGGCCTGCCGGGCACGGTGGAGACATGCCCTGCCCACGCGGGTCGGGTGCCGCTACCTGGCCACCTACCCGGGGGGGTCGCGGGCGAGGGGACAGGTCATGCAGCGGGGGCCGCCGCGGCCGCGGCCCAGCTCGAAGCCGGGGATGGCGATGACCTCGATCCCGGCGTCGCGCAGGCGCTGGTTGGTGTCGACATTGCGCTCGTAGGCCAGCACCACCCTGGGCTCCACCGCCAGGACGTTATTGCCGTCGTCCCACTGCTCGCGGGCCGCGAGCAACTCGTTGCCGCCCGTCTCGAAGGTACGGATGCGCGGTACCTCGAGCACCCTCGCCAGGGTGGCGAACAGCTCGTCGGCGGCCTCCACGCGCAGGTGCCGGCCCCTGCCCGGGGTGACCAGGAACGGCCGCAGCCGCTGTCGCAGCCCCGGGTAGACCACGAAGGCGTCCCGGTCCACCTGCGTCAGCACCGTGTCCAGGTGCATGTACGCGCGCATCTTCGGCAGCTCCAGCGCGATCACCAGGTCGAGAACGCCGGCCTCGAACATCGCGTGCGCCAGCGCCTCCACCCCCTGCGGCGAGGTCCGCTCTCCCATGCCGACCAGCAGCGTCCGGTTGCCGATCACCAGCAGGTCGCCGCCCTCCACCACCGCCGGATAGTGGTCGAGGCCGTCGCCCCCGTACCAGATGGGGAACTCGGCGGTGGCGAACAGCGGATGGTGCCGGTACACCACCTCCAGGTGCAGCGTCTCGCGGCGGCGGGCCGGGAACGCCATCGGGTTGATCGTCACCCCGCCGAACATCCAGGCAGAGGTGTCCCGCGTGAACATCTGGTTCGGCAGCGGCGGCAGCACGAACGTGGTCGGCCGGAAGCTCGCGCCGACCAGTCCGTCGGGTCGGAAGGGCAGGTCCTCACGGATGACGCCGCCGATCAGGTAGCGGGTGAGTTCGCCGGCGGGCAGCGAATCGAACCACTCGCGCAGCTCCGGCGCCACCCCGCCGAAGGCGTCGGTCGTGACCACCCGGTCGAGCAGCTCCTTGCGCGGCAGCTCCTCCGCCAGCGTCTCGGTGAGCAGGTCGCCGAGCAGCAGCACCTCTACACCGCGGCCGCGCAGGCTGTCGGCGAACGTGCGGTGCTCGTGCTGTGCCCGCTCGACCCACATGATCTCGTCGAACAGCAGGTCGTGCACGTTCGCCGGGGTGAGCCTGGTCAGCTCGAGGTCAGGTTCGTGCAGCAGCACCTTGCGAAGCCGCCCGACCTCCGACGTGACCTCGAATCGTTCCATGCCATGCTCCCGCGCCAGTGCCCGTCAGGCATGCAGGCTACCAGCCGGGCCCCGGCTGGCCTTGGCGCTTGACAGTGCTCCCCCACCGGCGCAAAACACAAGTGCACAAGCGATCGAGCCCGGACATCTACCGGAACGGTTCTGACTTTGGGGGGTGTGGGGGGAGCGGGCTCCCCCCGCATGGATCAACGGTTCTGACTTTGGGGGTGTGGGGGGAGCGGGCTCCCCCCGGCGTGGATCAACGGTTCTGACTTTGGGGGGTGTGGGGGAGCGGGCTCCCCCCACATGGACCGAGGAGGCCAGCATGGCGCGATACCTGATCGTGGCGTACCAGACGGCGGCGAGTCCCGAGCTGGCCGAGCGGGTCCGGGAGCTGGTCGCGGAGGACCCCGAGGCCGAGCTCAGCCTGCTGGTCCCGGCCACCCCGCCCAGCCACCTGCACACCTGGGAGGAGGGTGAGGCGCGGCAGCTGGCGCTGCGGCGCGGCCAGGAGGCGGCGGCCAAGCTGGCGGCGGGCGGGGCCAGGGTGGTCGCGGTGCGGGTCGGCTCGCACCTTCCGCTGGACGCGGTCGGGGACGAGCTCTATTGGCACCCGGGCTACGCCGCCATCGTGCTGTCGACCTTCCCGCCCGGCCTGTCGCGCTGGCTCAAGGGCGACCTGCCCAACCAGCTCCGCCGCCGCTACCGCCTGCCGGTCCACCACGTGATCGCCGCGCCGACCCGGGCGGCCAGCGCCCAGGAGCCGAGCCCCGCCTGATCGTCGGTCGAGAGCCGGCGCCGAGCGCCGGCCAGCTACTGAGGTTCCAGGCTGCGGCACTGCACGGTGCCGTTGACCGGGGCGGACGCGGCCGTGCCCACGGCCAGCTCGTCCAGGGTCCGGCCCGGCTCGATGACCGCGTCGCGCAGCTGCACACTCGCGGTGCCGACGCGCTCGCCCCGCATGTCCATCAGGGCGGCGTCGCACACGTCCGGCCGCCCCGCCTTGGTGCCCTGGTTGGTGATGTGGAACACCACCTGGTACTCGTTGGGGCGGCCCGGCACCTGGTCGAGCACGTCGACCGAGGCCGTGTAGACCCGGCCGCGGTTGCTTACCAGCTCGACCACGATCGCGACCGCGGTGAAGACCAGGATCGCCAGCACCATCACCAGGAGGCCGGTGAGGCCGAAGATCTCGCGCTTGCGGCGCGGCGGTGGGCTCTGCGCCTGCTCGGTCGGTACGGGACTGGTCACCTTGCCATCCGGGGTCTGTGCGGCCGGGAATCGTCGCCGCTGCAGCGGGCGGCGCCCCAAAGGCTACCGCGCGTTCACCCGGAACGCCTCCGATCGCGACTACTTCAGCAGCGTGGTGAGCACCGGCGGCACGCTGCCAGGTCAGCCTGGCAGCCGCTGCGGCTCGCGCTGCCAGGTCCGCGGCAGGCCGAAGGTGGCGAACAGTCGAACGTCGAAGAAGGTCGCGACGTGGCTGACGCCCGCTGTGGTCAGGGTCAGCACGTGCAGGTTGAACGGCCGGAAGACGCCGTCGTCGCCGAGCAGGTACAGGCCGAACGCAGGCTGACCGTTCCCCCGGGTCGCCACCATCCGCATCCCGCCCTGCCCGCCAGGGCACTGCGTGTCGACCAGACGGCCGATGGCCTCTCGGCCTCGGAACCAGGCCAGGAACGGCGGCATCTCCCAGACCGCATCGGCGGTGAACAGCTCGACGATGGCGGCGATGTCTTTCGCCTCGAACGCCGTCACGTACCGGTCGAGCAACTCGCGCTGCTCGGGGGTCGTGGGCTCGACGACCTCCTCCTCGGACGGCGCCACCTGGTCGAGCTGGGCGCGGGCGCGTTGCAGGATGCTGTTGACCGCCGTGGTGGTGGTGCTCAGCAGCTCGGCGACCTCGGCGGCGCGCCATTTCAGGACGTCTCGCAGGATCAGGACGGCGCGCTGCCGCGGCGGCAGGTACTGCAGGGCGGCGATGAGCGCCAGCCGGATGCTCGCCCGCGAGGTGACGATGGCGGCGGGATCGGCCCCCTCGGCACCGACCATGGCGTCGGGGACCGGCTCCAGCCACGGCACCTCTGGCTGCTCGTTCAGGGGGCCGGCTGGGTCGGCGCTCGGCCCGCCCAGGCCGGTCGGCATCGGCCGGCGACTGCGGCGCTCGAGCGCGGTCAGGCAGGCACTGGTGGCGATCCGGTACAGCCAGGTGCGCAGCGAGGAGCGACCTTCGAAGCGGTCGTAGGCACGCCAGGCGCGCAGATAGGTCTCCTGCACCAGGTCCTCGGCGTCATGCACCGAGCCCAGCATGCGGTAGCAGTGCGCCAGCAGCTCCCGCCGGAATGGGTCCGCCTGGCGAATAAAGTCCCCTTCAATCATTTTGACCGGATGATCCATCACGAGCACGCCGCCCCTTCGTCTCCCGCATGTCCCCCGCTGTCTCCCGTGTGTCCCCCGCGCCGACCGTAGGAGACCAGCGCGTCTGCAGCAGGTGTCATACGCGTCTGCAGCAGGTGTCATACGCGTCTGCAGCAGGTGTCATATACATATACAGCCTGGGTGGGACAGGAAATCTCGCCGCCGCACCGATGACTTCTCGCCAGCGTGGGGGTCTGTACAGACGACCAAGGAGCAGCGGAACAGGCAGAGGCCGAGCCGCCGATGGCCGCCTGACATCCACCGTCTACAGGGGAGACGATCATGGGCAACCTTCAGAAGCAGGTCCAGGAGGCCATCGACCAGCTGGTCGACGCCGGCGCGGAGCGGGGCCTGCAGGTGGCGGTCTACCAGCACGGCGACCTGGTGGTCGACGCCGTCGCGGGCGTCGCCGACCCGGCGACCGGACGGCCGGTCACCTCGGACACACCGATCTACTGCTACTCGGTCGGCAAGGGAGCCACCTCGACCGTGGCGCACGTGCTCGCCGAGCGGGGCCTGTTCGGCTACGACACCCTGATCGCGGAGCTGTGGCCGGAGTTCGGCGCCCACGGCAAGCAGACCGCCACCATCCGCCACGCCATGACCCACTCGGTCGGCGTGCCCGGCGTGCCGGCCGACACCACGCCGGAGGACCTGTGCGACTGGCAGAAGATGTGCCAGGTGATCGCCGACGCCACGCCGTGGTGGGAGCCGGGCACCAAGACCGGCTACCACGCCTACACGTATGGCTACATCGTCGGCGAGATCGTCCGCCGCGCCACCGGCAAGCCGATCTCGCAGGTGCTGCGGGAAGAGGTGGCCGGGCCGCTGGGCGTCGCCGACGAGCTGTATTTCGGCATGCCGGAGTCCGAGCTGGGCAGGCTGGCCCCGCTGGAGGACGTGCCAGGCAGCACGGATTGGCTTGCCTCGATGCCCGACGACTCGCCGATGTTCAGGATGGGGCCGAAGGTGGTGTGGCCGACGGCCGAGCTCGGCAACCGCACCGACATCCTGATGGCCGACATCCCCGCGGGCGGCAAGCTGTCCGCCCGTGCCGTGGCCCGCATGTACGCCGCCCTGCTCGGCGAGGTGGACGGCGTCCGGCTGGTCCCGCCCGAGCGGCTGCGCCAGCTCTCGGCGGTGGCTTTCGACGACGTCGACCAGGTCATGGGATTCCGGACGCGGTGGGGGCTGGGCTACGGCATCGGCCTTCCCGGGACGGGGGCTGACGACCCCTCGACGGTGTTCGGGGTGGGCGGCGTCGGCGGGAGCTACGCGGCCGCGGACACCGCGACCGGGATCGCGTTCGCGCTGACCAAGAACCGGCTCACCGCCGACTTCAGCGCCGCCGAGCAGGTCGCCGGGATCGTCGCCGAGGCCACGGCCGAGCGCTGACGCGGCAACGCCGAGTGCCGGGCAGCCTGTAGCATTGGCCACTCGACGACGACGTCGCCCCCGGGCCCGGTCGGGCCCGGGGCAAGCGCCCCCTTCGCAGAGGTACGCCATGGCCAGCCCGCGCACGCTGTTCGCCAAGCTCTGGGACCGCCACGTGGTGGTCGAGGGGTCCGGCATGCCCACCGTGCTCTACGTCGACCTGCACCTGGTGCACGAGGTGACCTCGCCACAGGCGTTCGCCGGCCTTGCCGCGCGCGGGCTCGAGGTGCGCCGGCCGGACCTGACCCTGGCCACGGTCGACCACTCCGTCCCCACCCACGACCGCTCGCTGCCCATCGCCGACGACCTGGCCGCCAGCCAGATCCGCCGGCTGGAGAAGAACTGCGCCGAGCACGGCATC
The DNA here is from genome assembly GCA_046727955.1 of bacterium. Taxonomy (GTDB): domain Bacteria; phylum Actinomycetota; class CALGFH01; order CALGFH01; family CALGFH01; genus DASVXQ01. Next base: position 15,546 of record JBKPDO010000042.1, read on the forward strand.
CCGCTGCAGGGCATGAGCAGCCCGCACCAGGGGATCGTCCACGTCATCGGCCCGGAGCTCGGGCTCACCCAGCCGGGCATGACGATCGTGTGCGGCGACTCCCACACCGCCACGCACGGCGCCTTCGGCGCGCTGGCCTTCGGCATCGGCACCAGCGAGGTCGAGCACGTCCTGGCCACCCAGACCCTGCTGCAGCGCAGGCCGAGGACCTACGAGGTCAGGGTCGACGGGCGGCTGCGGCCGGGCGTGACGGCCAAGGACGTGATCCTGGCGCTGCTGGCGCGGATCGGGGTGGGCGGCGGCACGGGCCACGTGCTCGAGTACACCGGCCCGGCGATCCGCGCGCTGTCGATGGAGCAGCGCATGACCATCTGCAACATGTCGATCGAGGGCGGTGCCCGCGCCGGCATGGTCGCCCCCGACGACACCACCTTCGAGTACGTGGCCGGCCGGCCCTACGCTCCCGCTGGCGCCGCCTGGGAGCGGGCGCTGGCCGACTGGCGCACGCTGCCGACCGACGAGGGCGCGACCTACCACAAGTCGGTGACGCTGGACGCCGGCGCGCTCGAGCCGATGATCACCTATGGCACCAATCCGGGCATGGGCATGCCGGTGACCGGCCGCGTGCCCGACCCCGACAGCGCCCTGGACAGCGCCACCAGGCAGGCGCTGGCCAAGGCGCTCAGGTACATGGACCTGCGTCCGGGCGAGCCGCTGATCGGGCAGCCCGTGGACGTGGTGTTCATCGGCTCGTGCACCAACTCGCGCATCTCCGACCTGCGGCAGGCCGCCACCGTGCTGAAGGGCCGCAAGGTCGCCCCGAGCCTGCGCGTGCTGGTGGTGCCCGGGTCGCAGGACGTCAAGCGGCAGGCGGAGGTCGAGGGCCTGGCGGCGGTGTTCCGCGCCGCCGGGGCCGAGTGGCGGGAGGCGGGCTGCTCGATGTGCATCGCCATGAACGGTGACCAGCTCGAGCCCGGGCAGTACGCGGTGTCGACCTCCAACCGCAACTTCGAGGGGCGCCAGGGCGCCGGTGGCCGGACCTTCCTGGCCAGCCCGCTGACGGCGGCCGCGACCGCGCTCGCCGGCAGGGTGGCCGATCCGCGCACCGTGGTCGGGTCGGGGGTGAGTGCCTGATGGCGCCGTTCCGCGCCTTCTCCAGCAAGGTCGTGCCGTTGCTGGTCGACAACGTCGACACCGACCAGATCATCCCGGCCCGGTTCCTGAAGACCACCGACAAGAGCGGCCTTGGCGAGGCGCTGTTCAGCGACTGGCGCTACCACGCCGACGGCAGCCCCAAGGCCGAGTTCGTGCTGAACCAGCCTGGCATGCAGGGCCGCCGCATCCTGCTCGCCGGCGACAACTTCGGCGCCGGCTCCTCGCGCGAGCACGCCCCGTGGGCGCTGGTGGGCTATGGCTTCCGGGCGGTCGTCTCGACCTCGTTCGCCGACATCTTCCGCAACAACGCCCTCAAGAACGGCCTGCTGCCGGTCGAGCTGCCGGCCGAGGCCCACGCCGGCGTGGTCGCGCTGCTGGCGGAGGACCCGGACGCCGAGCTGGCCGTCGACCTGGAGCGGGGCACGCTGACGCTGCCTGGCGACGAGACAGCGCGCTTCGAGGTGGACGCGTTCTCGCGGCGGATGCTGCTCGAGGGCACCGACGAGCTCGGCTTCCTGCTCGCCCAGTCCGAGGCCGTGGCCGCCTACGAGGCCGCCCACCCGCAGCAGGTCGACACGACGACGCAGGCTGGTGGCTGAGCGGGCCGCGCCGGCGAGCAGCACGACCCCTCCGGTCGCGTTCGAGCTGGAGCCGGCGGGTCCCACACGCGCCCGCCTGGAGGCGCCGGCGAGCAAGAGCATCACCAACCGGATGCTGGTCTGCGCCGCGCTCGGCGACGGGGCGAGCCTGCTGCGCGGGCCGCTGGAGAGCGACGACTCCGCCGCGATGCGGCTGGCGCTCGGCGCCTTGGGCGCCCCGGTGACAGCGGTGACGGTGACGGAGGCGGAGGCGGCGGCGCGGGCCGGGGCGGCCTGGCGGGTGGCTGGGAGCGGCGGCCGGCTGGCCAGCCCCGCCGCGCCGCTGGACGCCCGCAGTTCCGGCACGACCATGCGGTTCCTGGCGGCGCTGGTGACCCTCACCCCGGCAGGGGCGACGATCACCGGCCGGCCCGGCCTGCTCGCCCGGCCGGTCGGCGCGCTGGTCGCCGCCCTGCGCGAGCTCGGCGCGCGCATCGACGACCGCGACGGCTTCCCGCCGGTCCGCGCCATGGGTGGTGGCCTCGAGGGCGGCCGGGCCGCCGTGGACGCCGCCGCGAGCAGCCAGTTCGCGAGCGCGGTGCTGCTCGCCGCCCCCTTCGCCCGCCGCCCCGTCACGCTGCGCGCCCGCGGCCTCGGCGCGAGCGCCTACGTCGAGCTCACCGCGCAGGTCATGCGGGACTTCGGCGCCACGGTCGAGCGCCTCGACCAGGCGACCTGGCGGGTCGAGGCCGGGCAGCCCTACCGCGCCCGCGAGGCCGAGGTCGAGTACGACGCCAGCGCCGCCGCGCACCTGTTCGCGCTGGCCGCCGCCACCGGCGGCACGCTCACGGTCGGCAACGCGCGGCCCGGCTCGCTGCAGCCCGACGCGCGGCTCCCCGAGCTGCTCGCCACGATGGGCGCGACCGTGAGCAGGCAGGGGCACGCCCTCACCGTCAGCGGGCCGGCGACGCTGGCGCCGGTCGACGCCGACCTCGGGTCGATGCCGGACCAGGTCACCACGGTGGCGGCGCTGGCGGCGCTGGCGCCTGGCCGCTCACGACTGCGCGGCGTGGCGGTCGCCCGCGGCCACGAGACCGACCGGCTCGCGGTGCTCGCGGGCGAGCTGGCCAAGCTGGGCGTGGAGGTCGTGGAGCTGCCCGACGGCCTGGTGATCCAGGGCGGCGGGGCGCGCGGGCCGGCGCTGATCGACCCGCACGACGACCATCGCCTGGCGATGGCGTTCGCGGCGCTGGCCGCGCGCGTTCCCGGTGTGACCATCCGCGACCCCGGCTGCGTCGCCAAGACCTACCCGAGGTTCTGGGTCGACCTGGCGCGGGCGGGGCTCCACTGGCGCCGCCACGGCGGCGAGTAGCGCCCCCGCGCCGTCCCACCGCCGCCTCGCCGCCGCCCGCCGCTGCGCCGTCCCACCGCCGCCTCGCCGCGCTCGCCCTGCGCCGTCCCAACGCCGCCTCGCCGCGCTCGCCGCGGGGCCGCCTGGTTACGCGGCGCCCCCCGTTACGCGCCGCCCTGGTCGCCGGTCAGCACCTCGCCGGCCACGCGGAGGCCGCTGCGCAGGGCGCCTTCCATGAGCCCGGCCCACTTGCCGGCGGTGTGCTCCCCCGCGAAATGCAGCCGGCCGACCGGCCGCGCCAGCAGCTCGTCATCCTCCGGCCGCTCACCCACGGGCCGGGTCGAGTACGCGCCCCGGGACCAAGGATCGTCGGACCAGGTGGCCAGGACCGCGCCGCGCTCCGCCAGCGTCAGGTCCGGCCGCAGCGCCTGAAGCCGCGTCAGCCACCTGAACGGGCCTTCGTGCACCCGCAGCCGCTCCAGCGCCGGCGCGGAGCCGGCCAGCGCGCTCACCACCGGCTGCACCATGCCGGTGCCGCCCATGGCCGTCCAGGTCCAGAAGCGCTCGGTCACCGCGAGCACCGCGCTCGGCCCCGCCGGCCTTGCCAGCGGCACCACCAGCTTGGCCGCGTGCCCGTAGACCACCCGGCCGAGCGCCTCGGCCTTCCACTGGGGCAGCGGCGGGTCGAAGCGGACCTGGCCGAGCACAGCGGCGGGAACCGCGACCACGCAGGCGTCGGCGCTGACCCAGTCGCCGGCCGCGCGCACCCGCACCCCGGTCGGGGACCACTCGACCACCTCGGCCGGGCTGCCGAGCCGCAGCGCCGGGCCGAGGCGCTCGGCCAGGCGCAGGGCGATGCGCTGGTTGCCGCCCATCACCCGCACGCTCTCCTCGGCCGAGAACGCGGCCCCGGCGCGCTCGAGCACGCTCGCCGCCAGCTGCTCCAGCGGCCGTCCCCAGCTCAGCTCCAGCTGCGCGGCAATCGCCTCGCCCGCGGCAGGGTCCAGCCGCAGCTCGGCCAGGACCTGGCCCGCCGAGCGCCCGGCGAGCTGGCCACGCCGCTCCTCCAACAGCCGCGCCAGCTTCGCCAGCTCGGCGCGCACGGCCTCCAGGGAGGTGCCGGCGCCGCCGCGCGGCTCGCGCTCGCCCTGGCGGATGCCCATCGGGACCAGGACCAGGCCGAGCTGCTCGGCCACCTTGGCGATGGTCTGGTGGTCGCGCTCGGCGAAGTCCGCCCCTCGCTCGACGACCGCGTCGTTGGCGAGCTGCTGCGTCAGCACGCGCCCGCCGACCCGCTTGCGCGCCTCGAGCACCAGCGGCTCGACTCCCCGGTCGGCCAGGGTCGCGGCCGCGACCAGCCCGGCGAGCCCCGCCCCCATCACACACACCCGCATAGCCGGGGAATCTTATCGCGAACCCCCCACCTCGGAGAAAGGCCTCAGCGACGGCGACCGGAGCAGTCAGCGAGGGAAGCCCGAGCTCGGCAAGCCGGCTGGGTCAGGACAGGCGTTGGCGGATCCGCCAGAAGCACAACCCTGCCAGGCCGAGGGCGAGGGCGGTGTAGATCCCGGTCTCGTACCACTGGAAGGGCCAGAAGCGGCTGGAGGGCTGGTAGGTCACCTGCTGCCGGTAGCCAAGCCGCGTTACCTCGGCCAAGCATGGCGAGAGCCCCTGCCGGGGTGCGCAGGGTCCTGAGGACGGGGACAGGGACGGGGACGGGGGGATGGTGTCGACGGCGTGTCCGGACGCGTCCACGGTGTGGCTGGACAACACCCAGGCACCCGTGTCGGCCGCCCTCGCGCTCACCCGTATGCGGCCGTCAGGACTAAATGAAAAGTCCTCCAGGTTTGATTCGGTGATCTTGACGGTCGAACGGGTCGGCGGGGCCAGGTGGGGCCGCACCAGCAGCGGCATGGCGAACTGGACGGCGACGAAGACGGCCAGGGTGATGGCCATGGCGGGCAGGGTGCGGCGGACCAGCAGCCCGACGGTCACGCCCAGGGCGAAGGCGAAGGCCGCGTAGGCGATGGGGACGATGCCGCGCGTGTCGAACAGCAGCGGCCCCATCTTGGGGAAGCTGGCGGCGGTCTTGTCGATGGGGCTGGACCACCAGGTCACCGCGAGGCTGCCCAGCCCTGCGGCGGTCGTGGCGGCCAGGCCGGTGACAGCGAGCTTGACGGCCAGCCAGCGGGTGCGGGTGATGCTCTGGTTCCAGACCAGCCGGTGGGTGCCGGCCTCCAGCTCGCGGGTGAGCAGCGGTGCGCCCCAGAACAGCCCGATCAGGGCGGGCAGGAGCAGCACGACGGCGCTGACCGCCAGGAAGGAACCCTGATGGTGGTTGAAGAACTGGCGGACGAAGTCCGAGCAGCCGCCGCTTTGGGTGGTGCAGGCGGCGATCCCGGTGGCGTAGTCGTGGGCCAGGCCCGGGCCGGTCAGGGCCAGGATGGCGGCGAGCGCGGCCAGCGCGGCGGCCATCATCGCGGCCGCGGCGCGGAACTGCCGCCAGGTCAGCCAGATCATCGCTGTACCTCCAGAGTCGGCCGGTGGTTGCGGCCGGTGTGGGTGGTGTGGGTGGGTTTGCCCATGTAGGCCAGGACGAGGTCTTCCAGGTTGAGCTGGCTGACGGTCCAGGCGGGGTCGTGGATCGGGGCGTCGGTGCGGACGATGAGGGTGGTCTGCCGGTCGGTATGGCTGGCGGCGACGACGTGCTGGGCGGTGGGGAGCCGGGCGGGGTCGCGGCGCGGGCCGCTGAGCCGGTGGTGGGTGGCCAGCAGTTCGTCGACCTCGCCCGCCACCCGCACGCGCGAGTCGACCAGCACGATCAGGTAGTCGCAGGCCCGTTCCAGGTCGGAGACCAGGTGGGAGGACAGCACCACGCTGAGCGCGTGCTCGACGGTGGCCTCCATCAGGCCCTGGAGGAACTCGCGGCGGGCGAGCGGGTCGAGTGCGGCGACCGGCTCGTCCAGGATCAACAGCTCGGGCCGTTTGGCGACGCCCAGGGTGAGGGCGAGCTGGGCGCGCTGCCCGCCCGACAGCTGCCCCGCCCGGCGGGCGGGATCAAGATCGAGCCGCTCGATCCGGTCACGCGCCAAGGCGGCGTCCCAGCCGGGGTTGAGCCGGGCGCCCAGCTTCAGATGGTCGGCGACGCTCAGCCCGGCGTAGGTGGGGCTGTCCTGGGCGACGAAGCCGACCTTGGCCAGCTGCGCCGGGTTGGCGGCGGGGCGGCCGCCGAGCACCCTGATGCTGCCCGAGGTCGGCGCCAGCAGCCCGACGGTCAGATGCAGCAGTGTGGTCTTGCCGGCGCCGTTGGGGCCGACCAGCCCGACGACCCGCCCGGCCGGGATGTCCAGAGTGCAGTCGGTCAGCGCCCAGCGTCGCCCGTACCGCTTGCCCAGCTCCTGGGCCTGGATGACGGCGGTCATGCTATGTCCTCCTCAGCGGCGGTCCGAAAGGTGGTCATGAACAGGGCCTCGATGCTCTCCTCGTCCAGACCGGCCCGGCGGGCCTTGGCCAGCCAGCGGCGCAGCTCCTGACGCAGGAGGCCGTGCGCGGCGAGCGAGCCGTCGGCGAGCGTCGCCGTCACGAACGTCCCCACCCCCGGCCGGGCGGCCACCAGGCCCTCGTGCTCGAGTTCCCGGTAGGCCTTGAGCACGGTGTTGGGGTTGATCGCCAGCTGCGCCACCACCTCCTTGACCGTCGGGAGCTGGTCACCCTCGCGCAGCAGGCCCAGCCGCAGCGCCTGCCGCACCTGGCGGACCAGTTGCAGGTACGGGGAGAGGCCGGACCGGGTGTCCAGGTGGAACTCGATCATCCAGGTCCTCCATTCATCTAGTTGCCTAGCACAATATGATGCTACCTAGATGTGTTGTCAACCCCGGGGGCGAGCCGCCGTCTTCCGCCGCAAGACCACCACGCTCCCCGCGACCAGGGCACCTCGCTCCGATCCCGGCGGCCTCGGGACTCGCACAGCTCTACAACGAAAACCGCCGTTAACGGCGGCGCGGCCGACGGCGGTGCCCCGCTGGGCGTACTGTTTGCGCATGCCAACCGACGAAGAACGCATCGCACTGTTCATCGACCACGAGAACCTGGTCCTCGGGGCGCGCGAGATCGGCCGCAGCTTCGACGTCGGCCCCATCTTCGACGCGCTCGCCGAGCGCGGCAGGGTGGTGGCGCGGCGCGCCTATGCGGACTGGACGCTGTTCGCCGATGACCGGCGCTCACTGGTCGAGCACAACTGCGAGCTGATCGACATCCCCCAGCGCACCGGGGCGGTCCGCAAGAACGCCGCGGACATCAAGCTGGCGGTCGACGCCATGGAGCTGGCTTACGAGCGCGCCTTCGTGTCGACCTTCGTGATCGCCTCGGGCGACTCTGACTTCACTCCGCTGGTCGCCGCGCTGCGGGCGCTGAACCGGCGGGTGATCGGCATCGGCGTCAAGGGCTCGACCTCGGCGTTGCTCCCGCCCGCCTGCGACGAGTTCCTGTTCTACGACCGGCTGCCTGGCGTGAGCGAGCCAACGCGCCAGACCAGGGCCAACGGCAACAGGGGCCGCGCCGCCGCCCAGACCGGTCAGGAGCAGGCGCGCGAGCGCGGCAAGGGGCGCGGCAACGGCGGCCGGGACCTGCAGGACCTGCAGCGCAGCCTGACGCAGACGCTGGCGGGGCTGAAGCAGAGCGGCACCGAGCCGGTGCTGGCCTCAAGCCTCAAGCGCGCGGTGCTGCGCAAGGACCCCACGTTCTCCGAGTCCGACTACGGCTTCCGGGCCTTCGGCGAGCTGCTGCGCCAGCTCGAGCGCAACGGCGTCATCAGCCTCGCGGAGGGGCAGGCGCCGGGCGACCCGGCGGTCGATTTCCCCGAGACGGGCCAGGCGGCGAAGTCGTTCGAGGTCCTCCGGAGCACTGTGCTCGAGCTGCAGGGCGAGGACGACGAGGTCCCCCTGTCCGGCTTGAAGGACCAGATCCGCAAGCGCGTGCCCGACTGGTCCGAGAAGGACTTCGGCTATTCGGGCTTCCTGCAGTTCGTGAAGGCAGCCGCCTCCAGCGGCGTCGTCACCATGGAGTGGGACGACGACGAAGGCGACTACTTCCTGTACGTGCCGAAGTAATCGCTCAGCTCGACATTGGGTTCCCGGATCCTTCCGGCCTACTGAACCCTCCAGCACCCCGGTTCGTGGGGCGGTTCGACGCGGCCCACGCTCTGCAGGAACGCCTCGACGACCTGGGGGCTCGCGAACTGGAAGGTCTGGCGGTAGACGCGCTGCTGCTGGTCGAGCCCATCGGGCTGCGCGCGGACCCAGTCGGCGAAGGAGCCGTGGCCGGCGGCCAGCGTCAGCACCGTCTTGGCGTTCTCGACGGTGGCCAGGACTTTGGCGCGGTTACGGACGATGCCGGGGTCGCGGAGGATGGCCGTCACGTCCCTGAGCGTGAACGCCGCGACCAGCTTCGGCTCGAAATCGTGGAATGCGCGCCGGAACCCCTCGCGCTTGGCGAGGACGGTGCGCCACGACAGGCCCGCCTGGAAGACCTCGAGACTCAGCCGCTCGAACCAGCCAGCCTCTCCAAGTGGCGGCTCGCCCCATTCCTCGTCGTGGTAGGCGGCAAGAACCGGGTCGGTGGCCGCCCAGCGGCAGCGGGTCTTGCCATCAAGGGCAGGGAGCACCATGCACGACCTCCGTGGTGCGCGGTACGGCGGCTGCAAAGCCAGCGGCGACCGGAGAAGGGTAACTCCAATTGGCCTGGCGGATAAAACTCGCTGATCCACAGCCCCCTCCAATAGGGGTCCGGTGGCAGGACCCGATGGGGGGTTCGGGGCCGGAGGGGTCCGGGGGACCCCAAGGGCCGGAGGGGTCCGGGGAACCCCGAGGGGGTGCCCCGGTGGGTCGGGTCCCGGTGGGTCGGGTCCCGGTGGATCGCCCCACCTCGGGCTCCCCCCGAATGGGATCACGGCCGGATCGCGACTACCCAGCCGAGCGCCAGCGCCACCATGCCGGCGAGCAGCAGCCGGTAGGCGACCCGGCGTCGCGCCGGGCCACCACGGGCGCCGACGCGCAGGGCGGCGACCCCGAGCGCGGCCGCCAGCGCGGTGCCGGCCAGCGTAGCGCTACGCTCCCCCGCCGCCAGCCCGCTGG
>JBKPDO010000043.1:0-1182 GCA_046727955.1 bacterium
CGCCGGGGGCCGCGCTACCGGGGACCCTGGCGTCTCCCCGGGCCGGACTCACACCGGCTGGCTGCCGTGAGCTTGTCGCTCGGTTACACCGTCGCTCCTCCTTCGGTCACTTCGGCGCCCGAGCTACTGGACGCACATTCCAACGGATTCATCTACGACCCAGCAGGGATCAACATCGACAAGCTGCAGTGGGTGATGGAGCTCAAGAACGTCCGGCGTGGCCGCATCGCTGCGTATGCGGAGCAGTTTGGTGGAGTGACGTTCACCCCGGCCGCTCCGAAGGCGGCGGATCACAACCCGCTCTGGAGCATCCCCGCCGATTGCGCCTTCCCCTGCGCGACCCAGAACGAGATCAACGCCAAAGATGCGGCGAACCTGTTGAACAACGGCGTGAGCGTGGTGTGCGAAGGCGCCAATATGCCCACAGTTCCCGACGGCATCGAGCAGTTCCTCGAGGCCGGGATCCTGTATGGCCCTGCCAAGGCCGCCAACGCCGGTGGCGTCGCTGTGTCTGGACTGGAGATGTCCCAAGATGCGTTGCGCATCGCTTGGGCGCGCCAAGAAGTCGATCGCCGGTTGAAGGAGCTCATGAAGGCGATGCACCAGCAGTGCCGGGAAACCGCCGAGGAGTACGGGACGCCGGGCAACTTGGTCACCGGCGCTAACATCGCCGGGTTCGTGAAGGTCGCTGACGCGATGCTGGACCAGGGTGCGGTGTGAGGACCTTACCTGTTGGGACGCGCCGTTCCCGGCTCGCGATCGACGGAGTGCTGCTTGGCGTACCTCTCACATAGGTGGTCAGGAAATCCTCGCTGCCTGGCCCTGCTGGACCTCCCCCTTGACGATCGGCAGTCAGCCGCGCGCTGGGCCTGTTGCTCGCCGTTTCCGCCCGATCGTCAGCTTGTGCTGGGGCTGGCAGGTCTACTGCCCAGCGAGCAGGGGGTCCTTTGGCCGTGGGCACGGGCGCCGCCAGGGTCGACCCTCGATGCAGGCCGGTCCACCGGCATCCGCCCGTGGAAGGAGGGAACCCGATGGTTGCCTGCCCACCCGCGTTCCGCAGCTAATCAGGGTTCTGGGCTACGGCTGGGGCTGAAGCCGCAGGTAGGCGGCCTGCGGCCTGGTGGGAATCCCGATTCGGCATAGATACACGCCTGTCCAATGACATGTTGATCTGCCTCGGAA
>JBKPDO010000044.1:0-4318 GCA_046727955.1 bacterium
GGCCTGGGACACACCGTCAAGGACCGCTTGGACGGCCCGTTTGCGCAGCGCCGCCTGGGCTGCGCCTGGTAGGGATCGAGCGTCATCGTTTGGCATGCCCCAAATCTACAGCATCATCACACTATTTGCTTACCGTGGTAAATAACGCCGGGCGGTCGGCACTGAGGTGACTCGTCCGCGGTCATGGGCCCACAAGCAGCAGGGCAAACACAAGGGGGGACCGCCGGGCCCCGTCGCGCAACGCGCCAAGCAGCGCATGGCCAAGCTGGGGAGCGACGCGGGCGCTCCGCGGCAAAGGGCCTGACCATGAAGCGATGTGTCCGGCGAATCCGGCGAACAGGTCAGGCAACAGGCCGAGGACGTCCTCGGTACGAGCCCCGGCTGCCGGCGGTGCTCGAGCGCCACGGGAACAGCGGCGAAACGCTCGGGCTCGAACCAAGCAGTCGGGGGGTAACTGCATGAGGCGTTTCATCGGTTTCAACCGCTTCAAGCGGCTGCCGCTGGCGGGGGTCGTCGCTGCCGCGGCGGTGTTGTCGCTGACGCAGGTGGCCCAGGCCGGACCGCCGCCGCCGGTGGTCCCGACCAAAATCGAGGTTCCTGACGGCAACAAGGTCTTTCTGATCGGTCACGGGGTCGGCGTCCAGATCTACTCCTGCAATGCCACCCCGGGCGGCTTCGTCTGGGGGTTTGTCGCGCCCCGGGCGGACCTGTTCGACGACCACGGCAAGCTCATCATCACCCACTTCGGCGGGCCAACGTGGCAGGCCATGGACGGCAGCAGGGTCGTGGGCCACCTCGTGGACTCCGTCACCGTCGATGCCAGCGCCATTCCATGGCTGCTGCTGTCGGCTGCTTCGACGGCCGCTGGCCCTGACGGCGACCGGCTGGTGGCCACGACCTTCGTCCAACGGATCGCCACCACCGGCGGCCTCGCCCCGCCCGCTCGGACATGCAACGCGGCAACGGTGGGTGCCGTGGCCGAGGTCGCATACACCGCCGACTACTACTTCTGGAAGAAGAGCGTGGCTGATGCAGGGCTTGGATACATAACGGAGCCGCCCGTGACCACGCTCGTGTGAAGCTCCCTCCTACTGGCCGTGCTGGCGATGACCTCAAGGTCGCCGAGCCCAAGACGCTGCGCTACCGCCTGTGGCATACCGCCGGCCGGATCGTCCACCACGCCCGCCGCGTCATCGTCCGCATCGACCGCGCCTGGCCCTGGACCGCCGACCTCATCACCGCCTTGGCCGGCTACGGGCCCCGCCGGCGCCCTGCTAAAAGCAGCCCACCCCGCCAGGCATGTTGCCCCACGACTCGCCGGATACCTGGCCACGCGGGCATGCACGATCACCGTTAGGCATCGGGGAACTCGGTGGTGATGCTCTTGGCCTGCTCCAGAATCGGGTTGAGATCCTCCGCCTCGATGAGTTCGTGGGTCTCCAAGTGCTCGAAGGCCCCGGTGCTGCTCACGGCCAGGCTGGTCGCGGCGGCCGCTCGGGAATCGGGGAGGTCCACGATGACGAACCCGTCGTACTGGCCGAACATCAAGTAGTACGCCTCAAGCCTGCCCCCTGCGGACTCGACCGACTTGGACACGACCGCTACCCGGTCGCTCGGTCGGTCCATGGCCCGGAGGATCGCCTCGGGCTTGAGGGTGAAGAACACCGCGTACTTCGACATAGCGGCCTACCCCTTCCACCAGCGCACCCATCGGACCTAAAGCGGCCGCTCGCTGAAGGCTATCATCCAAGACGGTACAGACAAGGGAGCGTGGCCAAATCGGCGCGTGAGCGCTGGCGGGCTGCCGGGCGAACCTCGGCGCCGTGTGGGGGCCGCTGGCGCCGGTGCGAGATGGTGATCATGACGCCTCCACGCTCATGGGCTCGGCGCCTGCGAGCTCGACGCGGCGTTTGAGCGCCAGGTTCAGCTGTTGGGTGGTCGTCTTAGCCACAGCCGGCCGCGCGTTGTCGGCTTGTCAGGCTTCCAGACGGGTCCTTCCGCTCATTGCCGTAGGTCTTCTGCCACCCTCGCCGTGAAGTAGCGGCCCGGTGCGTCCCTGCGAGCGCCGCGGCTGAGGTGTGGCGACGGTGTCCTCGGCGCCAATCCCGCTGGCCGCGAGGAGGTCGGCTGGCCGGGCGCTGTTGGTCGCGTCCGCTGCCATCGCCATCGCGGTCGCCGCCGCCGCCGGGGTCGCCTGCGGCGGCACCACCAGCAGCACGAAGCGATCCCGGGAGGCTCTGGTCACGCCGATCGTGTCGGCGTTCATCGCGCGAAACCAGCCCACGTGAACGCGGCGGCCGTCGATGGCAACCTGACGGGGAGCGCTGTCCCAGGCGTCCGGGTTGAGCGCCACCCGAGTGATCACCCCCAGTGAGGACTCCAGGCCCGCGATGAGGCCGGGCAGCTCGGCCTCTGGGTCCGGTGAGCGTGGCCACCATCCGCCGTCCAGGGTCCCCCTGCGAGCCAGCGTGGGGTCCAGGCGCAGCCGCGGGCCCGGCGGCGTGGACTGTCCTGCGGGAGGAACGGCGGTGGTGCGATTGATGCTGTCTGGCGTCATGTCATCGGCTCCGTCCTCGGTTCCTGATGGAACCGGCCTGTTCGCAACGACCACGGCGGGCCGTCAGCCCCAGTGGTCCTGGTCGCTGGCAATCGTCGCTGGGTTGTGGTCGGGTGGTTGGCGGTCAGGCGGCCTGTGCTGGTGCCGGCTCGGGGTGGGGGTGGGGCCGCTGAGCCAGGATCCCGTGACCGGGCTCGAGCAGGTCCTTAGCCCAGGTGGCCGGCCACCTGGCGCCGTCTTGTCCATCGGGGTCGGTGAGGAACTGCCGGATCGCCCAGGCGGCGGCGCGGTCCAGGTCGTCCTGCCCGTCGCCGCCGAGGCGGTCCAGCGCACCGGCGACCTCGGCGGGTGGTCCGGCCAGGGCACCGCCGGGCCAGACGACCACGACCTCGGCGCCGCTTGGGTACAGCGCCCAGCGGCCGTGGCGGCTGCGCGCCGAGCAGGTCGGGATGCCCAGCGGGATACCCAGCGGGATACCCAGCGGGATGCCCAGCGGGATGTCGCCGATGCGGCGGGACGCCTCCGGGGTGGCGACCGGGACGTCGGTGATCGCCGTGGGCTGGTCGCTGCTGCAGCGAAGCCGCCCGGGTTGGTGGTGGATCACCATCGCAGGTCCTCTCAGAAAGCAACAGGCCGGTGTGGCGGTGTGCGCGTGGAGCTGTGGCGCTGCCAGCGTGCCGGTCTCCAGCGCCTGGCCAAGGCGAACAGTGCGGGTTCTTGGACCCGCTTGATCGCCCGCTGCCGGCTGCCGGCTTGGGTCCAGCGCGCGCCGCAGCCGGAGCAGAACACGAGCGGGTCGACACCGAACATGATGGTGATGGGCGCCGATCCGCACCGCGGGCAGCGTGGCATGAGAACCTCCCTGGTCGTCTTCGTGGTTGAGGTTGGGTGGCTCCGGGCGATACCAGCGGCTGACGCGGCCAGGCTCCCGAGTCTGTGTGCCTACCTGGGCGTGTGCCTACCTGGGCCACAGCGGCGGGGACAACGGTGATGGTGGTGGCGGTAGCGGCGGCGGCCAGGGCGGCGGCCAGGGCGGCGGCTCCGGCGACAGCGGGCGGATCGGGGAATCGGGGTCGATCGAGCGGACGGACCTGACAATGCGGTCCCCGCTCGCCAGCAGTTGGCGTGGCGGGCGCCGGTCGTTGTCGCGGCGGAGCCTCGCAGGTTGGTGGTGGATCACCATGGCGAGTCCTCTTGGCCGGGGTTGTCAGTCGATGGTGCGCGGCGGGGCTGTTCGTGCGGGTTGTCGTTCTCGGATCCGCGTGATCGTGTGCTGCTCGCTGCGGCCGATGGCTCGGCCGGTTCGATGGCTCGGCCGGTTCGCCAAGCATCCTTGAGAGCAGGGGGCGTAGCCGGCCGCCGGCTACGCCCCCGTTCGACTCAGCTGGGCGGCGTGTCCTGACTGCTTGCCGCGGGGATCCTCGCTGGACCGGGACTAGGGCGCACCTGGATGCGCTTGGGGGTGGCCTCCGCCATCTTGGGCACCAGGATCTGCAGCACGCCGTTGTCGGTGGAGGCCTGGATCCCCTCGGCCATCACGTGGGCGGGCAGGGTGATCGAGCGGCGAAAGGCGCCGTAGCGGCGCTCGACCCGGTGGAACTGCTGCTCGGAGGAGTCGTGGGCGAAGTGCCGTTCGCCCTGGATGGTCAGCAGGCCGTCCTCGAGGGTGATCTGCAGGTCGTCGGCCTCGACCCCGGGCAGCTCGACCGTCACCAGGTAGGCGTCCTTGCGCTCGGAGATGTCCAGCGCCGGCGCCCAGGC
>JBKPDO010000045.1:0-11529 GCA_046727955.1 bacterium
CCAGCGCGATCCGGTCGGTGATCGGCGGCGGCGAGGGCAGCTGGGTGGGTGCGGCGGGGGCCATCCGGCTGCTTGGCTCCTTCCACGAAGCGACAAGAAGCGGACCCTACCACGTCAAAGCAGCAAACCGAATGGCATTGGGGTTAGTCCGAGCGTGACCGTGGGACGTATCGGATGCCACGGTCCTTGGTAGGCCTCGACCGGGCCCGTATATAGGTGTTCGCCCTCCTGGAGCAGGACCGTGATAATTGCCTTTGTCGCGGGGGTATCTCGCCGCGCGACCGGACGTGAGCAGGACCGGCCCGGCGGGGGAGCGCAGAGTTATCGGGGGCGTCGCCGACGCTTCGGCCGATCCATCGCCGCGAGGGGTCTTGGCTACCCCTCGTCTGGAACGTCGCCCTGTTGGCCCTGCTGGGTCCGACATGCCCTCTTGGCGAGCTGGTCGACCAGCTCGTTCATCGGCTCGCCCGAGTGGCCTTTGACCCAGCGGAACCTGATGGCACGGTGCCGCACGAGCTCGATGAGCGGCTCCCACAGGTCCCGATTGGTCACCGGCTTCCGCTGACGGGTGCGCCAGTTGCGCTGCAGCCAGCCCTCCCACCACTGGTCCCGGAAGCAGTTGATGACATACGTCGAGTCGCTCACCACCTCAAGGGGACCGTCGAGCGCTCGGACCGCCTCCAGCACGGCGGTGATCTCCATGCGCTGGTTGGTGGTCCGCGCCGCCGCTCCGCTGGCGTACCGGCCCTGTGGCACGGCCCAGGCCCAGCCACCCCGCCCCGGGTTCACCGAGCAGGCACCATCGGCGTACACGACGGTCGCCGCCCCCCCAGGCAGCCACAGCTTTCCGGCGGGGTCGCTCACCCGCTCGCCTGTCCTGCCGTTGCCACCCCGACCAAGGGCTTCGGCCCAGCGCTTGACCAGGCTGGCTGGCAGCGCACGCTTGACCTCAGTGTCGACACGCTCGATCTCGAACCAGCCAGCCCTGCGCAGAAGGACGGCGCCCACCAGCAACCGGAAGGCATGGCCGCCTTCACCATGGCGCTACTCATATTCGACGTCCTCGTCATCGGGCTCGGCAACGGTGGAGAAGTCGATCGCCAGGCACCCCTCGGTGGGCTGGTCGGTCGGCGTGCACGGGCAGGCGTCCGGCGATCGCCAGCAGCGGCGGCAGACCGGATCGGCATGGGGCGCATCCTGGGTGCCGGTGCCGAGGACCTGCCAGGCCAGATAGCGCCCGCACAGGCAGCGCTGCGCCTGCTGCTGCGCGGTGAGGTGGTACGGGAGCATCAGGCCCAGCTTAGCTCGGTGATCTGGTCCTTCTGCAGGAATGGTCGCTGTCAGGGCCGCTGGTGGGGGGGTGGTCGCCGAGGACGACCGGGCCGGCGCCGGCGGCCACTGGCCCCACTCGAGTACCGCGCCGGCCCACGGCCGTGACTCCAGACCCGTGCTGCTCACCGTGCCGCTCGCCGTCGGCGACTGCGCCGCCGCCTCGGTGCTCACTCCCTACCAGCTTTCGGCACGCGTCCAATAGGTCGATCCGACCAGTGGGTCCTGGAGGTCATGACCACAGCCGGGGCGCTTTGAGATCAGGTGCGGCGCCGGGCGAGCGGGATGCGCGCCGCGGCGACTCGCCCGGCCCGCACGGCCGCCTCGAGCGCGGCCGGGGTGACCTGTCCGCGGCTGACTAGGTTGGCGCCGGTGACCGCCAAGATCTGCCGTTCCGTGCGCACCACCGTCTCCCACTCGGGCGGTCCGGCATCGAGGGTGCCGTCGAGCGCGGCGCCGCCGTCCGGGTCGCGGATCAGCAGCCGTGGGCGTGACGCCAACGGCCGAGCCGCCCAGTTCCGCTGCCCGCTCACTCCCGGTTCCCAGCTCGCCGGCGTGTGCGCGCTGCGGGTGCGCTGGATCCTGGCGGTGAGCTCGCCGGCGTCCAGCTCGCCGACGGCACGCTCGGGCCCGAGCGCCCGGGCCATGCCCTTGAGGACGTCCATTCCCCGCCGTGAGACCGTGTCGAGGAGGGGAAGCTGCTTGCGGCGGCGAAGCCCTGACAGGGAGGACCACCCGTCAGGAACCAGATCCCCCATGGAGGGCCTACAGGGCCGCGCTAACGGCGTTTGTGGCTCGTGTCACACCCACATGTGTACGCTTACGACGCGGACGGCCGCGTGGCGTCACCTGGGCATATCAGCTGCGGGCTTCGGTGGGATCCATGCGGCATACACAAGGGCCAGCCCCGATCACGGAGCTGGCCCTTGCTGCTGCTGGAGGCGTCGGCTACCGGCGTCGGCGTCGGCGTCGGCGCCGGCGTCCCAGGTAGAGCGCGCGGTTGGCGAGAACCAACGCGAGCAGTGCCACCAGCAGAGCGAGAACGACCGTGACCCCGTCCAAGGGCACCTACCTTCCGTCTAGGCGGTGGTGCCCTACCAGGTGGCCGGGTCGTTGCGGACGGCCGCGTAGCGCCACCTGGCAGGGCTGGGCACGACCGGAGGGACATGGACGTGCCCGGCAGGGCCATACTGTACACGCCATGTCCAGTGATTGGACATTGCGTGGCGACGGGTGCATGCTTGGGTTGTGAGCGTTCCGGAGGAGTCCTTGACCGACACGGAGCGTCGCGTCGTCGAGTCGCTCATGGAGTTCGGAGAGCCAGCCAGTGGGCGGCGGGTCGCCGCGGCGCTGCGGATTTCGCCGACGACCGCGACAACCGCTCTGGGCCGTCTTCGTAAACTGGGCCTGGTCGAGTCGCGTGTGGCCGGCCGTGCGGTGTTGTGGACGGTTCGAGAAGACGCTCCATCGGTGGTGCGCCTGCTCAGGCGCCGCCGGGCGGGCAGCTCGTCACCCGCCCGGCCGCAGGGACCAGCCCCAGCCGACGCCGACCGTTGGGAGCCGGCCGGCTCCGGTGATGCCGGCCGCAGCATGCTGACGGCCGTGGTGTTCACCGCGATCCCACCGGAGTACGACGCCGTCCGCAAGCAGCTCGGCAGCTGCTCCAGGGCAAGGACCCCGATCGGGACCCGCTTCGAGGTCGGCCGCATCCGCGGTGACCGTGCCGATTGGGACGTCTACCTCGCCGAGATCGGCATGGGAAACGCCGGCTCAGCGGCGGAGGTCATGGCCGCTGCCGCCGCTTTCGATCCGGCCCTGGTCTTGTTCGTAGGCGTCGCCGGGGGATTGAAGCCCAACGACCAAGCCCAAGGCGACGTCGTCATCGCCGAGCGGGTCTACAACGTGCACAGCGGCAAGCACGCCACCGGGCCGGACGGGGCGCCGGAAGTCTTGTCCCGTCCCGTGTCGTTGCCAACCTCACATCGGCTTACCCAACTCGTCCGCGAGGTGGCCCGCAGCCAATGGCAACCACAGGCGGTCCTCACAGCAGGTCGGGCGCCGCAGGCCCACCTCAAGCCGATCGTGGCCGGCGAGGTGGTCCTCGCCGACCAGGACAGCGACCTGCGCCAGAGAATCGCGCAACGCTTCAACGACGCGGGCGCCGTCGACATGGAGTCCTACGGCGTATACGAGGCGGCGCATCGCACGGAGACGCCCGTACTCGCCGTCCGGGGCTTGTCCGACCTGATCGGCGACAAACGCGCTGCCGAGGACCACCAGTGGCAGCCGCGCGCAGCAGCAAACGCGGCTACATTTGCCGTCGCCTTGTTGCGCCACGCCGACGACGACGACTTCCCACCTGGACGCCGAGTTCCGCCACGGCCGCCAAGCAGCCCGCGCCCGGTTGCAGCACCTGAGGCGGAGCGGCTGGCTTCGGAGGGAGCACTGGATCGGCTCGCGCCGAATCTGCGGCCATGGTGGCGGCGCCTTCGCTTGAGTTCCCCGGCGCGTGCGGACGCCGCGCTGGCCGATCTGGCTACCCGTTCTGAGTCCCCGATCGGCTGGCTCGGTAGAACACGCCACCGCCCTCCCTCCTGGCTGCGCGAGGATGACAACGGCGACGCGTGGGCACTGCTGGCCCGCTTTGCCGCCAGCCACGGCTCGCCGCATGCGACATACGCCTATGAACGAGCGGCAGAACTGGCGGCCAACGCCGGATGGGACACCATCGCCGCGCTGCACCGACTCGCGGCGGCGGTGAGCCTCGCCGAACACCCGAACGCCGATGCGGTGGGTGGTGACCCACAGGACGCCGGTCGGGCAGAGGTGCTGCGTCGCCTGCGGGCCGAGCAAACCACGGTCGTTGGTCCGCTCGCAGCGTTTCTCTGCGCGGCGGTCGAGGACGACCGTGACGAGACGTTGAATGCCGCCGGACCTGCGCTGAGGGTCCTGGGCCTAGATCCCGTGAACCTTGGCCTGCCGCCCACGACGACCAGGATCAACACCGAAGCCAGTGAGGCGGCGCTGGCAGAGCTTGCGGAGACAGACCCTGACGTCGTCGCGGAGCTGCGTAGCCAGATCCTCCTCTACCTTGCGAACCTGCGGCTGACGGACGACGACACCGACGCGGCGCTACGCATCCTCGCCCTTGCGCGGGAGATGGTGCCGGCCGCGACGACGCCGCTGCTGCTGATCGCCCGCGCGCACCTCCAGCGCGTCGCCGGTCCCACAGGCCAACGGTCGAACGTCGACGACACGGCCGCGGTGCTCGCCGACGTCGAGCAGATGGCCCTGCTGGCCAGAGACCGGCGCCGAGATTGGCACGGGCCGACCGCCGAGGCGTTGGCGCTGGCCGGCCGCGCGCGGGCACAGTCCGGTGATTTCGAGGGCGCGCTACGGCTGCTGCTGCCGCCGCCACGAGGACACGCCACCGACCGCGAGGCGGCTGACCCGGCCGTTCGCGAAATTGCCTCCGCGGCTGCCACATACGCGGGAGAGTCACTTCTCGCAGTCGAGCTGGCCGCTGGGGTGACCGACCCGGTCGAACGGCACCTGCTCCGGGCGGTTGCTCTGAGCCGGGCAGAGGGCATGGGTGATGAGGCGGAGCGGTCCTACCGCGCCGCCCTCGAGAACGTCCCTGACACACGGCCCGATCAACTGGTCCGCGCGCTCCTTGGCATGGCGCGGCTGGGCACGCCGATCACGGCAGATGCGAAGGGCAACATCGCCGACGCTCTCGCGAGGCTACGCCGCATGGACCCGGAGGCTGCGGACCTGGTCGAAGCGTCCGCCGCACTGCACGCTGGTCGTCCCCGCGACGCCCTCGTCCTCGCCCGTCAATACCCCGAGTCCGTCGCCGCCATGGAGCTGGCCGCGGAAGCAGCCGCCGCAGCCGGCCAACCCGAGGAGGCGATCCGTGTCCTGGAACGGGTCGGGCGCGAGCGAGGCGACAACACCCTGCTGGTGCAGGCCATGCTGCTCGCTGCGGACGCGGGACGACGCGACGATGCCGAGCGGCTCTCGACCAGGCTGCTCACCGCCGCTGACCCCGCAACCCGCCGGCAGGCGCTACAGACCAGGCTGCAGGCGGCGGGGCGAGAGGGCAGATGGCAGGACGTCGCGGACCTGAGCCGATGCCTCCTCGATGAGGAGGACCTGGGCTCAGCCGATGTTAACCGGGCTGTCAACGATTCGTACCGGTGGGCGCTCGCGCAAGCCGAGTTCAACCTCGGTCGACCCGAGCGGGCGCTGGCCGCGCTCCAAGCGCCCGACCCGGTCGTCCCCCGAAACCGGGAAGAGGCGCGGCTGCTACTGGGAGTACTCCACGCGACCGCAGCCGACTCCAGCCAAGGGCTTGCGCCACAAGACATGGTCACGCGCGCGCTGGAGGTCGCGGCGGAATGGTCAGGCGACGAGGAGATCATGGCGGGCTCCCTCGGCCTCGCCATCATGACGGCCGCCAAGATCCCGTTGCCAGACCAACTCCTTGTGCGACTGGGGACGCTTCAGGAGGACTACTTCGCCCGGTTCCCTGACCCGAAGACCCTGCAACGAATCGACGTCGGGGAGGACCTGGACGGTCTTGTGCAGCACATGAAGGAAACCGTGGCGCCTGAAACGGAGGCGCTGCAGGATCTTGCGCGGCGCGTTTGGCTGGGCATCTACCCGCTGGCCTTCTTCACAGACGTAACGCACCGTTCGTACGCGGAACTGCTCATCACGCGCGCCCTCGGCTGCCGCATCATCGCCGGTGACCCCAGCGTCGCCGACCAGCAGCGCACCGCCGCCCGTGACGCCCTCGTCGGCGGCGGCGTCGTGATCGACACCAGCGCGCTGCACCTGCTTGGACACACCGGCGTCGCAGACACTCGCCTGACCGCGCAGTTCGCCCGCATCATCCTGCCCGCGTCGCTTCGCGACGACGTTCTTCGCGCCAACGCCGGTCTCGCAGTCCGCAGCGTCGGAACCCTGTGGTGGGACTCCGCCCAACAGCGGCCAGCTCTGACGCAGTTCCCGCCTGAGGTAGCCGACGACTGGGCGGTCGAGGCGCAAACACTCGTCGACCGGCTCTCCCTTGTGGACGTCGTCGCCGACCCCGTCGGGCGGCCAGAGGGGATATTCGACGCGGCGCTGCTCCTTGCCAAAGACCAGCAGCTCCCGCTGTGGGCCGACGACCTCGCGCTTCGCCAGGTAGCCGGATCCGCCGGCGTCCGCGCCTTCGGCACGCTCGACCTCATCGGCGTGCTTGTCGAGAGCGGTGCGCTTGCTGGCGAGGACGAGGACCGAGCCTTGGACGTCCTCGCCAAGGGGGGTGCCGTCGACCTTCCCGTCCTCGACCGCCTGGTTGACTTCGCCCGCGACGCGGGGTGGAAGCCGGACGGATACGCCGCCCTGCTGCTTGCCAGGCCGCGATCGTGGATCCCGCCGGAGGTAGGCTTCGCCCGATACAAGGCACTGATCGGGGCGCTGCCCCAAGACACCGATGACACGTCGCTTGCGCACTGGGCCGAAGCCGCCGCGACCGGCCTTGCCTGGTCCAGCCCTCCGCCCGCTCGCCCACGCGCCATCGCCACGCTCCTGGCCTGGACAGTCCTCAACAAACCCACCGAAGCCGTGCTGCCGGCGTTGCTCGACGCCGGACAACGCCTGCAGAAGGCCACCGCGCCCGACGGAGATGTCCTCCCACACCTCGTCGCAATCCTCGCCGAGACCATCAGCCAGGTTGAAGGACCCGCCAAAACAGGGATCGTAATGACACGGCTGCTTGGATCGCTCGACGACCAACGCCGCACAGCGGCTATGCGGCTGTTCCTACGTCCACCAAGATCGCCTGCATAGCCGCTTCTGCTCGGCAGCGGATGGCCGTTCGCCGCGGTTGGCGGCGGAGCTGTCCGCGGGACATGAAAGAGGTCGGGCACGTGCTGGACCTGGAGCCGTCCGCCGTGGCGGACCCCTCGGCCACAGACAACAACCTGTTGTGACGCGACAGGTTCGTGTCAGTGGTCGCGACAAGATCGTGTCAGTGGGATCGCCTGACCTGACGGGGCGGGCTCGCGGCCGGGCGCGTGGGTCGGTCAGGTCTTGCGGACCGCGCCGGTGAAGCCGGCCACGAACAGGGTGGCAAACGCCCAGGCCAGCAGCTGCAGCCCCCAGCCCGCGGTGGTGAGCACCTGCCCGGTGGTACTGGTGGTTGTGTCGCAGTGGTCCCGGATCCCGGTCTTGACCAACGGCAGGCCAAGGTCCAGGCCCACCCCGACCCGCTCCACCGCCGAGCACCGGGTCCCCGCCGGCGGGTGCGGGCCGGGGCGAGCAACGCCGCCGCGCGCACCAAGGGTGAGCGCCAGGACCACCGCGATCGTGGCCAGGATGACGAGAGCTATCAGCGCCCGCCAGGGCTGGTAGCCGTAGCCCAGGGTCAGCCCGGTCAGCCGCGCCCAGGCCCGGTCGGCGCGGCCGGTGAGCGCCTTGCGGTCGAGCTGGTCTTGCCGCTGGGCCATCAGGATCCTGCGGACCTCACCGTCGTGGCCGGCGGCGCGGTGGGCGCCGGCGAACTGCTGGTACGGCTGCGCCGCATACGACGGGGTGCCCTCGCGCAGCAGGCGCAGCCACTGGCTCGAGGAGATCTCAAGCGGGAGTCCGGCGTAGGTCAGCCCGTCCAGGGCAAGCCGAGCCTGGGGGCCGGCGGTGTGCTCCAACCGCGCCGGCGCAAACACCAACTCGCCACGGATCCGCGCCTGTGACAGGTTGAGGGTCACGCCGCTGCCGCCGCCGACCGCCTCGAACCCGCCGCGGAGGAAGACACCCTGGTCGACTTGGAGGCTGTCGGCGGTCAGGGCGGGGCCGGTGTCGTTGCGCATCGTCGCGCCGTCGCACTCCAGCCTGCCGAGGTGGGCGCCGCGCAGCCGGACCGCGCCAAGCTCGCCCGCGCCGGCCGCCTCGAACCCGGTGCGGAGGAAGACACCCTGGTCGACTTGGAGGCTGTCGGCGGTCAGGGCGGGGCCGGTGTCGTTGCGTATCCTCGCGTCGGTGCAGTTAAGTTGGCCGTGGACGTGGGCGTCGAGCAGCCGGACCGCGCCAAGCTCGCCCGCGCCGGCCGCCTCGAAGGCCACGCGCTCGGGTCCGTGACACCAGGGGCAAGGTGAGCCACTTGTCTGAGCTGTTGCCAACCAACGCCAGGTTCGGTGCACGGCGTCGCTCCGCGCGTCGGTACTCGCCGGTGGATCTTCCGGTGAGGACGGTTGGGCCTGCGGCGCGGCCTACTCGAGGACGCGCTCGACCACGGTGGTGCGCTCGCTGGCGCCGGCGCGGAAGTAGCGTCCGGCGGTTTGGACGCTGGCGTGGCCGAGCAGGGCCTGCACCTGCGCGGGGTCGGCACCGCCCTGCCGCAGCCGGGTGGCGTAGGTGTGCTGCAGCCGATAGGGCCGAAGCCCGGCAATGCCGGCCTGGCGGCCGGCGGCGAGTACGACTTGGGTGATGCCGGAGACCGACAGCGGGCCGCGCTGGCCCAGCCACAGCGGGCGGGGTGGTTGCCGCGCTCCTGCAGCCACGCCGCGATGCGCTCGCGGGCGCGCGCCGACAGCGGGACCGTGCGGACTTGGTCGCCCTTGCCCAGCAGGCGGACCTGGCCGGTCCGCGGGGTGATCGCGACGTCGTCGACCGCAAGCCGCGCGCACTCCTCGGCGCGGGCACCGGCGTACATCAGCATCGCGATGATCGCTGCGTCGCGGTGGCCGCGCCGGTCGGCGGCCCGCTCGAGGGCGCCCTGCTGGGCAGGGGTGCTCGCTCTGGCCCGCTGGCACGGTCACCCGAATGCGTAGGCCACCGTGGTCTTGACGGGATCAGCCTGCGCGCGAGCCACGGTCGGATGGAGCTGCTGATCCGCTGCCCGCACGGCCACGACCCGCACGCCGTCTACGTCGCCGACGCCATGGCGTTGCAAGAGCGGTGCAGGACAGCGACCAGAAATCGCCGTGGCGCATGGGGCATGTGTAGTATTCTTGGTCCATGGTGAATCTGGTGCATCGACAGCATGTAGTTTCGAACTTCTACCTGCGGGGATTTGCCGACGATCGCAAGCAGGTTCGCCGCGTTGAGCTGCCCGGCGATAAGCGGTATAACGTTGCAACCAACAACGCCAGTGTGGTCAAAGACTTCTACACGATCACCTTGCCAGACGGGACGCGCAGCGACGCCTTCGAGCGGATGTTTAGCGGTATCGAAGATGTAGCATCGTCGGCCCTACGGGCCGTGGTTTCGGAGGGGGTATGGCCACTTGTGGGAGAACGGCGTGAGGCGCTAGCCGCGTGGGCGGCTCTTCAGCACCTGCGCAGCGAAGGTGTCCGTAACAGCCAGGTCCAGATGCAAGCGCAGATGATCCGGCTGGTGGTTGGCGTCTCGGGCAAGGAGGCTTTGCGTGAACTCATCTCTCGTGCTGAGGGTCGGGATGTAGATGACGTGGAGCTTGACGCAGAGTGGGCTGACCTGACCAAGCCAAGCGGTCCGAACCTCATCCCTGATCCGGTGCAGCACTTAAGAATGCTGGTCGACCTTTGGCCGCCCACCATCAAGCAGATGATGGCTCGAACCTGGACCCTCGTTCGATTCCAGCGTCGGTGTTTGATCACCTCGGACCACCCGGTGTCGTTGGCAGTCGGCCGGAACTACCCGAAGTATAGGGGGGTTGGACTTGTGACCGCCGAATCGTTTGTCCTTCCTCTCAGCCGACGAGTCGGGCTCATGATGGGCGAGATTGACAGACAGGCTGTTCCCGAGTTGGAGTTGTCGGGAACTACAAAGCTGGCTCGGAGTTTCGTCCACGAGACTATCCGCGGCGCGCGCAGGTATCTCTACCACCATCCGGATGACGATCCCCTTGCTGGCCTTGATTTGCCTGACCCTAGCTCCCAGGAGTGGGGCGATATAGGTGACGATTGGATTCGAGAAGAAGGTCTCTTCGGAGATTTTCGCGAGAACCCGAGCAGAAAGAAGCAGATGAAGGCGCTGCGGTCCATGAAATCCGGTCGCTCCGGACGTGGTATGACGATCATGGATTTGACCTGGCCAATTCCGAATCGCCGGACTAACATTCGACGGCCGCAGTGAAGTATAACGGAGAGCCCGTGGACCTTTCGTCAATGCATTCTTGGACGCTGCTCGGAGGGACTTGGGCGACCCCAATATAACATCTCGACCCGGCCCATCTCGGGCAGGCAGTAGGGGAGTTGCCATCCCCTGACGCTAGCTCGGGCCGCCGCGTCGGGACTGGAGCCAGGCAGCAATGACCGTGGCGAGGCCGGTTATCACGGCAACGATGATGGCGCCGAACGCGGAGATGAGGGCAACGACAACGGTGATAAGCGCAACCACAACGGCGTCAGAGAGCTGGACGCACACTGGCGGGCACCCCTGTACCGCCTCGCCGCATTCCCGCCGCTCGCATAGAGTCGGGTAGCGTCTCAGCCGTTTGGGACCGAGCCCGTGCGTATGTCGTTGGCGGGTAGGATAGCGCCATGAACGCTGCCCTACCAGTCGACCCGGGCCGAGTAGAGATTCGCTGCGAGGATTGCGCCCGGGACCTCGGCAGGGCCGCGCCGGTGCTCATGGTCGCCGCCCTAGATACGAAGGGCTGGGAACTCATCGGCCTTGGCCAGCGGCGGCCCAAAGCCCGCCCGGGGCCGAAGCCCCTTGAGGGCCTTGTGACCGAGAACACGTCGCGCAGGCTCGACGGCCGGAGCATCAACCAGCATCATGTGCGGGGCCGGGTGGTCGAGCTTGCGTGCCGCCGCTGCAGGCGCTCGGGACGGCGTCGACGCCGGGTGCTGTACGGGCTGGCTGACGCGGCCCGGGCCGCCGGGCGCAACGATGCCTACCTGGGTCTCCGCTAGCAGCGGCTCAGCCCGGACGCTTCCTCCGCTCCCGCGCCAAGGCGACGAGCGTCTTCCGGTCCTCCCGCTTGAGTGCGACGAAGCCCCGGACTCCCGAACGTGGTCTCGCCGTAGCTTCCAGCGCAAACCAACGATTGGCTGAGCGGTTAGTCGAGGTTGTCCCAGCGCATCGGGTACCCGATGCGCTTCATGCCCTGACCGGCGACCACCTCGTCCCATACCGCGCTGGCGACCGCGACGGAGGCCAGAATCGGCAGCTCGCTCAGCGGCTCGGCGAAGCCCCACTCGGAGATGACCCGCCCGATCGGCCAGTCGC
>JBKPDO010000046.1:0-3243 GCA_046727955.1 bacterium
CATGCGGGCATCGGCGGCGGCTCCTGGGCAAGGGAGGGGCCGCCGATGCTCTCTTGCTACCAGCCCGCCCGCAAGCCGGCTCCACACCACCCGGCCTGTTACCTCACCCCACCGGAAACCAGAACCGCGAAAGTCGAGAGAGAACGCTGTCGCGGAAATCTGCAAATCCTGATCGTGCCCGCGAACGAAACTCGTCTTTAGTAACCAATAGTCCAAGGTCGTGGAAATAGATGCCTAAAACGGTCATAAGCCAGTCAGCGGTTGACATCTGGGTCTTGGTGTTTGCGGGTATTATCCAGTCAAGGATCTTCAACATGGCGTCGATATGACGTATGTCGTGGGTGGTGTACTCATCGAAGATCCCATTGCCTCCGATCTGGTTGAGCAGCTCACCCACCTGCCGCTTGATATGTAGGAGATCCACGCCGCTGAATGCCGACAGTTCATGCGCTTTTTGTGCTTTGGCCTCGGCATGGGACTCTAAGCAGCAGCTCAGAAGTCATGCACGTAACTCAAGGCGGTGACCTGGAGGGACTCGCGGAGTTACGGGCAAGACTTCTGGTGACCTGCTTAGCTTGACGTCCATGCATCCTCCTCTGGATCTGCCCAGTCGGTGCGGATCTGACCGGCTGATCATAAGAGTCGAAGTACGATGCGCCAAGCTCGGCCCCAAGCAGACCGCCAGAAGTGGCGGCCGTAACCCGACGGGTCGTTCCTGGTCGCCGCCCATGGGTTACGTGCAGTACCTCTGAGCTGCTGCTTTAGAGTTGGGAGCAGCGAGCGTGATTGTTCGTCACTGTTGGTGGCAGATTTCGAGCCTCTTCTGGGTAGGACGCGTCCAGGCTGCTCGTCTTGGATTCCGGACCTCACAGATTGCGGCGCGTCGTCCTCCTAGATCGAAGCTCAGCGTTGCCGGCTTCCGCTGCAGATTCCGAGCCGTTTCTCTCAGGGACGCGGCATCGTTGTGCCCCTTGAAACCGACAACTTGGGTGATGTGTCCGACAACCCCTCGCCCTGCTGCCGGTCCGGCGGACGCCGGGGCGGAGTCGGCGTCATCATCTGCTTGCTGCGCTAGTGATTGCGGCTGGGTCGCTGGTGGTGCGCTTTCGCCGCACCGGTGTGTGGAGCGCAGCAGCTGCGCTGGCTGGCGTGGGGACGGGCGCGTTGGCGGCGATGGCGCTGCTCGTCGCCGTGATCGCGCCTTCGCGGGGCATGGATCGCGTGATTGAGGCCGCTGCCGATACCCTGCGTGGCCCCGCCACTGGACCGGCGTGGCGATCCTGCGCTACCGGGCTGTACGACCTAGTAGCTCGTCATTCTTGAATTGTGGGGTACAGGTGCTTGAGCTTGATCCGCGCATCCTCGGTCGTGAAACGCCAGTCGACGCCACGACCGGTAGCGTTGCGGGTAGCCTGCCAGGCCGCGACCTCCCGCTCCAGGGTCGCCCGGTCGGCCAGGCGGCGGTCCAGGCACTGCTCGGCCAGCACGGCCAGCTCGATCTCGGCCATGTTCAACCAGCTGCCGTGCTTGGGGGTGGAGTGCAACTCCAGCCGGTCGGCCAGCCGCCTGGCCTCGGCCGGCGCGAACGCCTCGTACAGCGACGCGGGCGTGTGGGTGTTCGGGGTTGCCGTGCACCAGCACGACCCGCTCAGCATCCGGGTAGTGGACATCCAGCAGGTCCTTGATGCAGTGCGCCCAGTCGATGCGGGTGCGCCGGTCGCTGACCATGACGTCACGCCAGCCAGCAAGCGGCTCGCACACCAGGAACAGGTTGCACACCCCACCGCGCTCGTACTCATAGTCCTGCCGGGCCGGCCGCCCCGGCGCGACCGGCACCGGTGGGCTGACCTCGCCGAGCAACTGGCGGCTGGTCTCGTCCAGGCAGACCTGCGGGCGCAGGGGGTCATGGGGCCGGGTGTAGACCCCGAGCACGTCCTCCATGCGCCAGCAGAACTCGGCATCCTGCTCGGGCGGGATGCACCAGCGTTGGGTCAGCCACGGCTTGAGGCGGTTTGCTTTAAGGCCTGGCGGACCGTCTCGTACGACACCGACTCCACGACCTCAAGCTCCACCAGCCGATCGGCCAGCAGCCGCAGCGTCCAGCGCTTGCGCCCCTCGGGCGGGGTGCTGCACGCCAGCGCGGCCAGGTGGGCCTCCTGCGCCCCGTCCAGGCGGCGGCGGTACTCGCGCTCGGGCGCCTTGCGGTCCACCGCAGCATCCAGGCCCGCCGCGACATACCGCATGCGGACCCGGGCGACGGTGGCGGGGTTGACCTCCAGCGCCGCCCCGATGGCGGCATCGGTCCAGCCGGGGCCGGCCTCGCCCTGGTTGGCCTTGAGCAGGATGCGGGCATGGGTCAGCGCGCTGGCCGGGGCGACGCCCCGCCCGATCATGGTGTGCAGCCGGGCGCGCTCCTCCTCCGATAGGACCACGATGTGTCGCTTGCGCACCTCGGCCTCCTGCAGCGGCGGTATCCCTCGACCACACGAGCATGAGACCAAACCCCACATCCCACAAGTCACGACTGACGAGCTACTAGGGCGTGTTTGCAAAGCTCGCCCGCCGCCCGGTGAGCCTGTCCGATGCCGGTGCTCAGCGGTTCCCGGGGGATCCACTGGAGTTATCCGATGGGGGGTTCGGGGGGAGCTGTCTCGGGCTCCCCCCGAATGCAAACACACCCTAGCCGCACGACGCCCAACCGCGCTCCCGCCATGGTGCGACCCCAGCCATACCGCGTGGTCCTCCAAGCAGGTGCGGCGACGATCCATCGGTGGCCTTCGCGTGTCCCCGCTCGCCCGCCTTGTCCCTGGTAGCCACGACGGGCCAGCAGCCGTGCCGGGGAAGGCCCCGGTGGGGTGGCAGGCCGACCGGCGGTCTAGCCGGCGTCGGCGGGCCGCACGTTGACCGCCCGCAGTCCCTTGGAGTCTTGCTCCACCTCGAACTCGACCCGTTGGCCCTCGGTGAGCGCCTGCAGGCCACTGGCCTCCAAGGCGCTGACATGGCCGAACACGTCCTTGCCCTGCTCGGGAGCGATGAAGCCATAGCCCCGCTCGGTGTTGAACCACTTCACGGTCCCAACCACCATCGCAAGCCTCCTTGGCTCGGCACTGTTGCCTCTGGCGATCACCGCCTTCGACGTCCCCCACTGGGGTCCGGAACGTCGCCGACGATACTCAAGATTGGCCGTTTTGGGTGGTTACCACGGCCCTCTGGGTGGGAAGCGGACTGCACTTTGCTACTCGC
>JBKPDO010000047.1:0-7499 GCA_046727955.1 bacterium
CGAGGAGGGGCCGCCCGCCGGCACGACAGCCGACAGTGGACAGCGGCTGGGGAGACCTCATGGCCGCCAGTGGGGAAATCTCATGGCCGCGAGCGGGGACTTCTCCGGCCGCCTACGGGGAGATTCTCACGGCCGCCGACAGGCGCTGCCGGTCGTGAACACCCGCTCGGTGGAGGCCGCCCGCGTCCAGGCCCGCGCCGCCGCCGCCGACGGTCCCGCCTGATCGCTCCCACCCCGGCCGGGTGCGGGCAGCGGCGCTGTGGTGGTCTGTGGTGAATGGCTGTGTCGCGTGTGTGGTGACGGTGACGCCGTATAGCCGTGTTTTTGCTGAAGCTGCTTGCTGGCTGGAGACTCCCTGGCTGTTCACGGGTGGGGTGGTGAGGGGGTCGGTGGGTGCTCGGCGAGATCTGGTCGCACGCATGCGGCCTGGAGGAGCTGTGGCGTTCCGACATCGGCGACGGCTCGCTGCCCACTGGGGAGCTGTCGTGCGGATCGGGATGGACCAGCCGGTGGACAACGAGCTGGCGCCTGGCGGGCAGCCAGGTCGCCTGTGCGGTGCGCGATCTGGCGTCGCTGCCGGTGGTGGGCGCCGAGCCGGTCCGGCGGTTTGCCTGGCAGCGGGGGCAGCGGCCCGGCCGGGCTTGCAGTATCTGGCGAGCACGGGTCGCCACCACGGGTTCGAGAGCATGGCCGAGCAGCGGCTGCTGCTGGTGTTGGACTTTGCCGGCGAGCTGGTGGACGTGCTCTCGCAGCCGTTTCGCCTGCGGTTTCAGACCCGCTCGGGATGGCGGGAGCACGTCCCGGACTTCCTGGTGTGGTCGCGGCGCGGTACCTGGCTGCTCAACGTCAAACGGCCAGGCGGCACCGATGAACGGGATCGGGTGTGCTTCGCGGCGGCCGGCGAGGTCGCACTCGCCGCGGGTTGGCGGCACGTGGCGGTGACCGGCTGGCGGCCGAACGTGCTGGCGGTGATCGACGCGCTGTCGGCGCAGCGGCGACCGCTGGATGATCGGCTGGGCTTGCAGGGCGAACTGCAGGCCGCGGTCGCCGCCGGGCCACGGCCGTTTGGGGCGCTGGTCGAGGCGACCTCGCTGCCGACGGTGGCGCGGGCGCATGCGCTGCACCTGCTGTGGCACCGCCGGCTTGGCGTGGACTTCGCCCAGCCGCTGACCGATGGCTCGATGGTGGCAGGTGTGGGAGGCGGCCAGTGACCCCGGCCGGGCGGGATGGGCTGCTGGACCTGTCGGTGGGCTCGAGGCTGACGCTGGAGGGTGCCGAGTGGACGGTGGAATCAGTCCAGCCGCAGGTGGGGCAGGTGGTCTTGGTTTCAGGGGATGGCCAGTGGCAGCAGACCACGATCCGGCGGCTGGTCAACCATCCCGACCGTCGCCTGCCCGCCGGGTCGCAGCCGCTGGCGGCCCATGCTGCCGGCCAGCCCGCGACCATGGCCGACCTGGACCCAGCCCAGCAGCACCAGGTGCGCCTGCGGGCCGCCCATCTGCTGGAGGTCGAGACCGGATTTCAAAGCGGCGACCCGCATCGGGCGCTGCCGGGCGAGCCCCGCCCGGCCTACGACCCGGCGATGACCACGCTGGGGCAGCGCCGACACGCCAAGGTGGCCGAGCTGGGAGCGTTCGGCGCCCAGGAGGCCGGCATGCTGCGGCTTGGGCGGGTGAGCGAGCGGACCCTGAAGCGGATGGCGGCCGCCTGGCGCGACTTGGGGATGGTCGGCTTGATCGACGGGCGGTGGCTGCGGCCCAGCAGCGGCCATCCCAGCATCACCACGGCGGTCCAGGAGGCGATCTTGGCGGTCCGCGCCGAGACCCTGCACCGCTCCAAGATCAGCATGCGCGCCCGCGAGCGGTTGATCTGCCAGTACGTGCGGGAGCGGTTCGGCCCGCAGGTGCCCGTGCCCGGCTACGACACGCTGCTGGCGGTGTGGACCGAGTGGTTCGGGCCCGGCGGTGCCCGGCAGCGGTATGCCCGTTCCGCCGCCGCACTGCAGGCCTCCGGCGAGCACGTGGTGGTGCACCGGCCGGGGCAGGTGGTGGCGTTGGACACCAGCCTGTTGCCGGTCAAGGTCCGCGAGCACGTGTTCGGCGAGCCGGTCTCGACGCACCTGACGTTGGCGTTGGACGTCTATACGCGCTCGATCGTGGCGTTTCGGCTCACGCTGATCAGCGACACCTCGGTGGACGTGGCGATGCTGCTGCGCGACGTGATGCTGCCACTGCCCATGCGCGAGGACTGGGGCGAGGACATGCAGTGGCCCTACCCGGGCGTGCCAGCCGCGGTCATCGCCGAGTTCGCCGGCCACCGGGTGGCGGCGCTGCCGTTCTTTGCGCCGGAAACCGTTACCACCGACCACGGCGCCGTTTACAAAAACCACCATCTGGTCGAGGTCCAGCGGATCCTCGGGGTCAACATCTTGCCCGCGAGGGTGTTGCGCCCCACCGACAAGCACGCCGTCGAGCGGACCTTCGGGGCGATCCGGAGCCTGCTGCTGGAGCACCTGCTGGGCTACCAGGGCGTGGACGTGGCCGACCGCGGCGTGGACCCCGAAGCGGACGCCGTGCTGACCATCGCGCAGATGGAGCACCTGATCGCAACCTGGGTGGTCCGGGTGTGGCAAAACCGGCGGTTGGGCGAGCACGCCCCGCCGTGGGACCCGGCCGGCGAGCACAGCCCAAACACGCTGTTTGCCGCCGCGATGGCCCAGGGCGGGTTCGCCCTGCAGATCCCCGCGCCGGAGGCCTACTACGCGCTGCTACCCGCCCACTACGTGAAGATCCACGCCCGCCGTGGCGTCAAGCTCGGCGGGCTGTGGTATGACGGCCCAGCGCTTGACCCCTACCGTGGCCAGCCGTCGGCGCGGGGCGGACGCCACAAGGGCAAGTGGGCCGTGCACCGCGACCAGCGGGACTGCCGGCTCGCCTACTTCCAGGACCCCAACACGGGCGCCTGGCACACGCTGCGCTGGACCGGGCTGCCACCCGACGACCAGGTGCCGGCGTTCTCCGACGCCCGCGTGCAGGACCTGCTGGACCAGGCGCGACGCCGTGGCCTGACGCCTCGGTCCGACACTGAGCTGCTGCCGGTGCTGCTGGAGCTACTTGCCGGTCATGCCCCAGTGGACCAGTGGCCCACCCAGCAGCAGCCCAAGCGTCGCCGCACGGCCCGGGCGAGGGAGGCCGCCCAGACCACCGCCGCCGCCCGTGACCGCCCCCGCCAGGGCGAGGGTGACGGCACGCCCGCCCAGCCATCGGCAACCAACGTGGTGCCGTTGGACCCCGACGGGCACGCCCGCCAGGTCCAAGACGCCATCGACGCCGAACGCCGGCGGCGGCGCGAGCAGGCCGTGCCGGTCACCCCACCCCCACCGCCCCGGCTCGGCGAGACCTACCGGCGTTCCAGCCTGCTCGTCCTTCCCCCTGAGGACGCCGAGGACCCACCAGCCGAGGCGGCCTCATCGGTATCAGCTTCACGGCAGGATCGGCGTTGACGCAGCCGCCAGCGTCGCTGCTGCCGTTTCTGCCTGGTCCGGCGATCGACCGGGAGACCGCTGCGGGGTGGGAACGCTGGCGCCTGACCGGTCACAGCTTCGTCCCCGCGCCACGGCTGCAGTGGGCCGACTACCAGCGCCTGAGCCCGCGTGAGCGCCGGCTGCACGACCTGCACCGCGCCGCCACCCACGCCAACCTGCCGTTCCAGGAGACCCCGATGAGCGCCGCGGTCGCCCAGATCATGAGCTCACGCATCCACAACAACGCCCTCAAGCACAGGCCCACCACCCGTGCGGGGCTGCTGCTCAACGGCGGTGGCTACCAGGGCAAGACCGAGACCGCCTGCGAGGTCGCCGCCGCCTTCGCCGACCAATGGCTGGCGCTGCACGGCCAGCACAACCCCGACGCGGTCGCTGGCACCCGCGACCAGCACCTGCCCGTGGCCTACGTGCAGACCCCGGTGACCGCGACCCCGAAGATGGTCTGCGAGGCGATCCTGGGCTTCTACGGCGCCGACCACAAGAAGATGACACTGGGTCAGCTCATCCGCGCGTCCGCGCCTCGCTGCACGACCACGGCACCCGCGTGTTGCTGCTGGACGACATCACCAGGCTCAAGCTGCACCGGCGGCGGCGAGGGCGCGGTGCCGCTGGTCCTGCTCCAGCACTTCCGAGGAAATCTCGACAACTGGGACCCGGCGCTGATCGACACGCTCGCGTCGACACGGCGAGTCGTGACGTTCGACAACGCCGGAGTCGGCGGCTCCACCGGAACCACCCCGGACACCATCGAGCAGATGGCGCGCGATGCCATTGCCTTCATCGCCGCCATGGAGCTCAGCCAGGTTGACCTCCTCGGCTACTCCATCGGCAGCTTCGTCGCGCAGCAGATCGCGCTGATGCGGCCGGCCATCGTCCGGAGGCTCGTTCTTGCGTCCTCGGCGCCACAGGGTGCGGCCGGCATGCATGGCTGGGCGCCCGAGGTCATCGGCGCGATCGGCACGCCGAAAACCAGCCCGGAGGCATACCTTGACGTGTTCTTCGCCCGGTCAGCGTCCAGCCGGCAGGCGGGCCAGCAAGCACTGCAGCGCATGTACGCCAGGACCGTGGACCGGGATGGGGCCACGACGTGGGCGACCCGCGAAGCCCAGTATGATGCGGTCTGCTCCTGGGGGACTCCCAATCATGGGCTGCTGCAGCGGCTGAGTGCCATCGGCATGCCGGTGTTCGTGGCGAACGGCGACAGCGACCCGATGATCCTGCCGCGCTATTCGTACCTGCTCGCGGGCCTGATCCCCCAGGCCCAGGTGAAGATCTACCCCGACTCGGCACACGGGTTCTTGTTCCAGCATCACGCCGAATTCGCCGCCGACGTCGAGGCATTTCTTACCGGCGCCAGCTGAGAACCTGCCGGTCCCACCGCAACGCGCACCCGCCTCTGCTTTCCCAGCGCCCGGAGGTGAGGCTGAGGCCACACGTTGGCCTGCTATGGCCGGTCCACTGACCCGCAAGCGGCCGGGCGCAGATTGCCCGCGTCGGCGCGGCAACAACGGAGCCCGAGCACATTCGCCCTATCGCGCAGAGCGGCGGATCAGGGAGCGGCTGTAGCTCGGCACGAAGTCACATTCCGTGATCGGTCTGGCCGTCTCCGGGCACCGTCTCCGGGCACCGTATCCGGGCAGTTCGTGACGTGACGACCGCCACCAACAGCGGTTGCCGCGGATCCGCTCCCCGGTCACGGCGGCCTCCTCGCCGGTATCGCGACGATGTTGCCGGCCTTGGCTTCGTGGGTAAGTTCGGTGATGACGGCGCACAATGTCGTGATCTTGGCTTTGAGCTGGGCCTCGCTGGCTTCAAGCTACCGGATGCGTTCACGGGCGCCGGCCAGTTGCTGGCGCAGCGCGTCGGCGCCGGGGGTGGCGGGCCCGTCGGCCAGGGTCGTGGTCTTGAATTCGGTGACCAGGTCGGGGTGGTGCTCGTAGAGCCCAATCACGCCGAACGGTCACCAAACAAACCTGCCGGCAACGGTTCCTGCTGGTCACGGATGGTGAGAAATAGCTCGGGTACGTCGTTGTAAGCGACACGCGCTACCACTGCGCCACACGCCCATATATTACTGTCTGCGCAGTTCAACTCTGGTACTCGGAGTTTCGCGGCGCCCAGTGTAACGCTCCCTGGACACTTGGGGCCTACTCCAGCCGGACGGCGACGACTAAAAGAACCCAGGACCGTGCTGGATGATGGCTAGACGACCCGGCCACCCCACAGGTCGGGCGCGGGCTCAGGTCAGGTAGCGGCGGATCGCGTCCTCCAGCTCAAGCGCCTCGGTCTCCCACTCCCGCTTCGCCGCGGCCCAGCCGGTGGGCTCACACCTGGCGCCTGACGAGCCGGACAGGTAGCGCCGCGTACCGCCAGATGTCAACATGACCGCAACCCCACCGAGACCCGAGGTGAACCAGCCGACATGCCAGGCTCGATCGGAGCACCTACCGATCCTGCGGATGAGATCGCCCGCCGCCCCGAGGTGCCCTGGCGCCAAATCATCGGGATGCGCAATGTCCTCACCCACGGCTATTTCGACATCGACCTCGACATCGTCTGGTCGGTGGTCGAGCGCGATCTCGGCAAGCTTCGGTCCCAGGCCGAGGCCATCCTGGACGAACGCTGACCGCTCTGCCCTTCGCGTGCGCCTACCCTGAGCTGATGCGCAACCGTCAGGCCCGGTCCGCGGGATCGACGAACCGTGTGGATCGACAGGCCAGCCATCGTGGGGATCGGTCGCGTCCCGACAAGGAGCAGCCCCGCGAGGGGGCGACCCGCATGTTCGCCATCGCGATCCCAGGGTTGGCGCCACTGGTGCATCGGGAGCTGGCAACGCTGTCAGGGATCACGGTCACGGGCTCTGGGTTCGACGGGCGCTCCGACATCGTCCTCTTCGACGCCGACCGCAGCGCGCGGGACCCAGTCCTGACGCTGCGCACGACCGAAGACGTGTTCGTCGAGGTGGGGCGGACGCTGCGGTCGGAAGGCGACAACCCACGCTGGATCGCCCAGCGGATCTGGCGGCCGCAGCGGGTCCAGCGGGCGCTGTCGGTCTGGGCAGAGCAGGTACGACCGCTGGCGGCCTCCATGACCTTTCGCGTCATCGCCCGCGTGCTGCAGGAGCGCTCATTTCTACGCACCGAGCTGCGGCGCGAGCTGACCCGGATGGTCAGTGGCGACAGGCCGAAATGGCGGCACGCCGACCCAGCAGCGATCGAGGTCTGGGTGAGCGAGTACCAGCAGGGGCGGATCGTGGCCGGGTTGCGGCTGACCAGCATCCAGATACGGCAGCACGGCGGGCGCGAGGCCGAGCGGCACGGCGCGCTTCGGCCCACGGTCGCGGCCGCGATGGTGACGCTGGCGGGTGAGCCTGCCGGAGTCCTGCTCGACCCGTGCTGCGGGTCGGGGACGATCCTGGCCGAGGCGACAACGGCGGGCTGGAAGGCCGAGGGGCGCGATATCGACCCCGCCGCGGTCCAGACCGCTCGGCACAATGTCCCCCAGGTCGTGATCCGCAAGGGCGACGCGCGCCATCTGGAGCTACCACACGGTTCCGTGGGCGCGTGCGTGTCGAATCTCCCGTTCGGCAGCAGTACGAGGTGCAGGGAAGCATGCGGGACTGGCTCGTCGCCGTCCTCGGCGAGATGGCCCGGGTCACCCGATCGGGCGGACGAATCGTCCTGCTGGCTCCGGAGGCCCCCCGTGAGGCCGTTCCGCGTGGGCTGCGCTTGCGGGAACGGTTCCGGCTTCGTCTGCTCGGCACTCTTTCCACCGTCTGGGTCTACGACAGAACATGAGACCGCGGAGGGTGATCGGGCCGCAGGCGAGCATCACCAAGGCGAGTGCGGCCTCGGCGGAGTGGAACCCGTAGGCGCGGCGGGTGATGAGCCGCACCTTGGTGTTGAGCGCCTCGACGCGGGCGTTGGACCGAGCCGTCGAGTGCACCCGATACCCA
>JBKPDO010000048.1:0-6375 GCA_046727955.1 bacterium
CCGGTCGGCTGACCGCCTCGCCGCGGCCGTGGCCCGCTGTGCCATGGCCCGGGGCGCCGGCCCGCCTGGACAGCCAGAGGAGGCGACCACCGATGAAGGACCTGCTGCGCATCGCGGACCTGAGCCCCGCCGACCTGGAGCGCCAGGCGCGCTGGACGATGACCTTCATGGTGACCGGCTGGGGACCGAGGAGGCATCGCATGCCGTCGAACGCTTGGGGATCCTTGACCTGCCCCGACGGTGAATGCATGATCGGCGAGCGTAGCTGCTGACCGAACGAGTCGGCCATGGCGTCCAGGATCCGCTCGATCTGCTCGTCACTCAGGTCGGGGGCGTGATGGATTGTGGGTTGCGACATCTGAGTGTCCGGTTCGATGTTGCGCCGGGCGGAGGAGTGGGGTCGGTGGGGTTCATGCGGCGACGGCTGGCTTGAGCACCTCCTCGCACCACTGGCGGAAGCTCGTCGGCGTCGAGTTCTCCGTCGTGCGTTTCACGGCGTTGTCGAGGCCTTCGTTCTTCGCGGCGGCCATGTCGGTCATGCCCTGAGCCATCGCCTCCGACATGCCGAACTCCGCGAACCTGGCCTTGTAGGCCTGGAACGGGATCTGCTGGAAGCGGACAGGCTTGCCGAGTACCTCGGACATGATTTCGGCCATGTCGTTGAACGACAGGTCCTCCGGGCCGAGCACCGGAACCTCTTCGACGCCGTTCCAGGTCTCGTCGAGCAGCAGACGCGTGGCCACGGCGGCGGTGTCGCGGGTGGCGACGACCGGCAGATGGCGATCACCCGAGATCGGCGAGAAGAACATGCTCTGGTCCTTGATCGCGTCGGCCTGGCGGAGGATGTTGTCCATGAACGAGGGATTGGTCAGCGCCCGGTAGCTGACGCCGGTGCTGCCGATCAGGTCGTCCATCGCGAGCGAGCCGGAGACGTAACCGGCGTGCGCGGCCCACGGCGTGCCACGGCCAAGCGCCGAGACTCCAACCACTCGCTTCACCTGGTGGCGCTTGAACGCCTCGGCCGCCAGCCGGGTGAAGTCCAGGAAGGCGGCTTCGACGCTCTCGGCGCGCGGGTCGGGGGGCGCCAGCCAGAAGACGGCGTCCGCGCCGGCGAACGCCTCATCGACGACGTCCGGATCGGCGTGCGAGCCCTCGGCGATCTCGACGCGCTCGCGCACCTCGGGTGCGAGGCGGGAGGGGTCGCGGACGATGACGCGGAGCGCCTCGCCGCTGTCGAGCACGTGTTCGAGGACTTGGTGGCCGATCAGGCCGGTGGGTGTGGTGATGACGATCATCGCTTCCTCCCTCCTCTGGGGTCGCTAGCGATGATACACAAATATCTTGACTAACGCTATAGACGGCTGCTACCCTCACGCCATGACCGTGAGAACCCGCATCCTCGAAGCCGCCGCCGACCTGCTCGCCGAGTCCGCGGACGCGGACGCCTCGACGCGCGCCGTCTGCGAAGCGGCCGGCGTCACCGCGCCGACCCTTTACCACCACTTCGGTGACAAGGAAGGACTGCTCGCCGCCGTCGTCGACTTCGGCTGGGCCGCGTTCCTGGAGACGAAGCGCAGGGTCGCGGTCGTCGTGCACGAGCACGTCGCCGACGACATCCGAGCGGGCTGGGACAACCACCTCGAGTTCGCGCGCGAGAACCCGAACTTCTACAAGCTGATGTGGTCGCCGGCGGTCGCCGCCCACAGCGCGGCGGTCCACGAGGCGTACCAGATGCTCCACGAACGGCTGGAGCTCGGCGCCGCCCGTGGCCAGCTGCGCGTCTCGCCAGGGACCGCGGCGCGGACGGTCATGGCCGCGGTCACCGGCGCGGCGCTGTCGCTGATCTCACAGCCTGACCTCTTCGGGGACGACGCGTTCGCAACCCAGCTGCGCGAGGCGGTGATCGCCTCCATCACCGT
Organism: bacterium; assembly: GCA_046727955.1. GTDB lineage: Bacteria > Actinomycetota > CALGFH01 > CALGFH01 > CALGFH01 > DASVXQ01. Next base: position 1,920 of record JBKPDO010000048.1, read on the forward strand.
CTCGAAAGACGCCGCGGAGACGCCGAAGCGTCGCGCTCGCGAAGTGGGGCCGACGCTGGCAACCGCGGCGGCGACACTCAGCAGCAGGCTCGCCGCCGAAGACACACCGCTCACCGAGCCCGAGCGGGCGCTCATGCAGCAGTGGCTCACCACGTTGGCCGACGCGCCCACGCGCACACCCCCTGCGCCGCCGCGCCGACCGCAACGGACATCGAGAAAGGTGAGCTCGCAATGACCACGACAGCGGCACCCGAGCTGACGACCTTCCGTTGGTCATCGGACGACGAAGCCGACCGCTTCTCGGTCGAAGACCCCGCGACGGGCGAGGTGATCACCATCGTCCAAGGCGGGGGCGCCTGGGAGGTGAACGCCGCCGTCGAGGCGGCTCATCGCGCGTTTCAGACCGACTGGCGCTGACGCACAGCTGCCGAGCGGGTGCACCTCCTCCTTCAAGGGCAGACGTGCTCGAGGCACATGCCGACGAGTTGGCTGCAGCGATCCTCGAGGTCGTCGTGGAGCCGCGGCGGTCGCTACGGGATGGGGGTGCCTGGATGTGATCGGCTCGGTGTCTCCGGCAGGAATACCCGTGGGCTGCGTGAACGCATGTATGCACCCCACGGGGTTATGGCGCCTGACCTGGGCGTCTAGGCCGTCCACGCCTGGCGGGGCCCGATCACGGCAGCGACAACAGCGCCGCGGCGACCGCCTCAACAGGTGACGTGGAGCAGGCCGATCACGGCCCCCTCGGCCTGGTTCCAGACCGGGATCACCTCCGGCGTCGGTAGCAGGTCCACCTGGCAGCCGCGGCGCCTGAAGTAGGCCGCCGCCTCCTTCGACAGCGCCACCGTGGCGTCCTGCCCCGCACCGATGAGCAGCCGCGCGGCGCCCTTCTGGTACACGTGCCTGGCCTCGGCCAGCGAGATGGTGTGGGAGGTGCCATAGACGGCCTTGGACAGCTTCTTCTTGCGCTTCTCGATCTTCCCGCCGAGCCGGATGAGCACGTCATGCTCATAGTCGGTCCCGTCGATAGTGACCAAGCCAAACCGTGTGCGATCGATCCGGGGCTGCATCGCGCACCTCACCACCCTCCCCGGTCATGCGCCAGGCGCCCGTGCACCGGCCACCCGGCGCGAGGCATCCATCCCATCCATCCAAGGTTCTCATGCCCCTGGCGGGCGCCCAAGGTCTGTAACGGCTGCCGAACTTGGCCCCGTGACCGCTGGCTCAGCGTCACGCTTGAGGAGGCCAGTCGATGTCGACCGATGTCGACCCCGCAGATCCGAACACAGGTCTTGGATGGACAATCTCGGTGGAGGAGGGCACGAAGGTGGCGTGGACGCCAGACGACATCCCCGACCAGCATGGGCGCGGCCGTGGTCACCGGCGCGAACAGTGGCCTTGGGCTCCAGGTCACCCGCGTTCTTGCCGGCAAGGGGCGCGTGTGGTGATGGCGGCGCGCGACCAGGGCAAGGCGAACAAGGCGCGGCGCCTGATCGCGGCTGATGTGCCCGACGCGGACCTGGAGATCCGCGAGCTCGACCTGGCATCGCTGGGCTCGGTGCGCGCCTGCGCCGACGGCATCGTCGATGCTTACCAACGGATCGACCTGCTGGTCAACAACGCCGGGGTCATGGCCGTCCCCCAACAGGCCACCGCCGAGGGCTTCGAGATGCAGCTGAGCGTGAACCACCTGGGGCACTTCGTGCTCACCCGTCGCCTGCTGCCAGCGCTGCTGGCGGCCCCGGCCGCCCGGGTGGTGTCCGTCACCAGCTTCGCGCGGCTGACCGGGTGGCCCGTCGACCCCGACAATCCCCATCTTCGCGGCAGGTACAACCCGTGGCGTGCCTACGGCCAGGCCAAGCTCGTCAACCTGCAGTTTGCCGTGGGCTGCAGCGGCGGCTTGAGGCGGCGGGTGCGCGCGTACAGAGCCTGGCCGCGCATCCCGGGCTGTCCCACACCGACCTGCAGGCGCGCAGCGTGCGGGAGAGCGGCGGATGGAGCCAGCGGTTCTGGCACCTGCTGGCCGGTGGCGTCGGCATGCCGCCCGCCCGCGGGGCGCAGCCACTGCTGCGCGCCGCCACCGACCCCGATGCCCGCGGGGGCCAGTTGTATGGACCCAGGTGGGGAACGTTCGGGCCACCGGTGCGCCGGCCTCTCGTCAGCCGTTCGCTGGGCCGCGCCACCACCGAGACCCTGTGGGCGGTCTCCGAGCGCGAGACCGGGGAGCGCTTCGACGTCGCAGCGATCACCGGCTAAGCCCAATGCCATTCGGTTAGCCGGATCGGTGAGTACAAACTCCCTGGTCAGCATGCTGAAACCCAGGGCGTGCTCGATCGCCTCTATCCCAGCCACGGCGCGTACGTCAGCCGGGTCACGGCGAGCGTCCACCAACTGGTCGACCAGCGGATCATCACGGCCTACGACGGCCGGCGGCTGATTCACGAGGCCGCCCGGGCCGACGTGCCATGACCGCTCAGCGGGCAGTCCCGGCCGGCGCGTACCAGTCATGACCATCGGCCGGTCGATCACGGACGTGTCCACGAGTCTAGAGACTCCTGACTGAACCTGGATCCACCGTTTCGGGTCTCGGATGGGCGGATCGAGCTGGTTGGTGATGACCGGCAGAGCGGTGTGGGCGCGTGAGGTGATGATGCGGCCGCGGTGAGCGTCGGCAGACGCCGGCGCGAGGTCGAGGTGGAATCGGGCGTCCGCCAAGACTCCCGAAGAGAAGGGGACCGCCGTTGAGAAAGCTACCTGTCCGCCTGGTCGACCACCAAGACACCATCCTGCCGGATGGGCTGCCCCACGAGCTGCGCCTGGCCATGGCTGATGTGGCTGTGGCTGCCCCGCGAAGGACTGTTGGGGGCGCTGTTGGATTGCGCCGGCCCGGGGCGAGCTGAAGCCGCGACCTCCGCGCGGCATCAGATGGCCAAGGCCAACTCGTCGAACGCGACGGCCAGCCGCCGGTTCTCCAGCTCCCCAACGGCCAGCTCGTGGTGTCCCCGCCGAACGTTCTGGACGAAGGCATGCCCGGCGACAATCACCACGGCGTTGCGGTCTGCTTGAGCCCGCACATCGGCCTGCCAGCGGCCGCCGACGGCGTGCCGGCACGGCCGGGGCGGCCTCGGCCAGCAGCGGCGCGAACCGCTGCACCCGGCGGTAGACAGTCACGTGATCGACGTGGACTCCCCGCTCGGCGAGCTGTTCCTCGACGTCGCGGTAGGACAAACCGAAGCGCAGGTACCAGCGGACGGCGACGACGATCACCTCAGGGGGGAAGCGGAAGCCGGCGAAGGCGGACCGCGGGACTGGAGCAGCGCGAGGGCGGCGGGTTCTCATACCGGCAGTCTCGCCGCCGGAAGGCGGTCACAGCGAATGCAACAGCGCCGAGGCAGCCGTGCGCCAGCTGATTCGCGGCGAGGGACCTGCTACCGGGGCCGACCCGTCCACGCCACGCCCGTGCCCGCCCAATGGTCGGCAGCTCGACACAGCCACGGCTTGGGGTCCGTGCCGCATCGCGCGCGAGCACCCTGCAGGGCACGCGCGGTCGCTGTCAGTTCAGACTCCCAGGTCAGCGTCTCCCACGCTCTTGACCCAGCCGGTGGAGCAGGTGGTAGCCATCGTGCCCATTCACTATTTGTTCACCTAAAACCCCAATTTCATTCAAAGAAAGCGGAAGAACACTCTGCTCGCGACGCCGCCGCAATTTGCTCTGCCGGTCTCATTCAACCACAAACCGCGCACATCACCACCGATCTCAGGCCAGAAATCTCAGCGTGGAAGCTCGCAGGTCAAAGCGGGTTTGACGCGAATACGTCCAGGTCAGACGGGCCTTGACTCGGGTAGCAGCAGCCGATAGCTATTCAGCACCGAAGGCGATCCGGTCATACCTCATGGCCAAATCAATTCAAGGTGAGGTGACGTGTTCATTTGCCCAGAAACCGCCGACGTCGCGGCCGCGGCGGTTCGGCAGGCACCGCCAGCAGGCCCGGCAGGCCCGGCAGCAACCTCACCGGAGCAGTCGACGTGCCCAGGCCAAAGCGGAAGGCGGACGCCCCCATGAGACCCCGGGGCGTGCCCGCCCACGTGACCCCCCCACGCCAACGCGGCCCCCGATGGTGCCGCGCCCCACCGCTTGGCCGGCCCGGTACGCCCGCTCGCCGACCGGGGTCGGCGAGTCGACCACGGAAAGGAGAATGATGCGACGCGCAGCAGCAACCCTTGCCCTCGCGCTCGCGCTGCTTGTCGCGATGGCCACCGCGGCCTTCGCTGACAGCCCCCACTTCCTGTTCGCCAACGCCAGCGTCAGCACCACCACCGGCGCCCTCGACGTCAACTTCAAGGAGGCCGGGCTGGGCACCACCGTGACCACCGAGCAGGTCACCCTGACGGTGGCCACCGCCACCGCCGTCTACCAGTGCTTCAACAACGGCGGCAACCACCCCAAGGCCGGCAA
>JBKPDO010000049.1:0-12560 GCA_046727955.1 bacterium
AGCGTAGCGCTACGCTCCCCCGCCGCCAGCCCGCTGGCGAGCGCGATCACCGCGGCCAGCGCGTAGGCGGCCGCGGCCAGCGCGGCGGCGCGGGCCACGCCCAGCCTGGGGGCGAGCCCGCGTACGCCAGCGGCCCGGTCCGACTCCACGTCGGGCAGCGAGTCCGCCAGGTGGACGGCGATCGCGGCGAGCGCCCCGATCGGCCAGGCCCACCACAGCACGGCGGGGAAGCGGCCCGCCGCCGCGTAGCCGAACAGCGGCACCAGTGGCAGGGCGATCGCGAAGGGCAGCACGCTGGCCGCTGTGCCCTTGAGCCGCAGGTCGTAGCTCCAGGCGCAGGCCAGCCCGACCACGGCGAGCGCCAGGGTGGCGGGGCCGAGCGCCAGCGCGAAGCCGAGCGAGGCGGCCCCGCTGCCGAGCGCGAGCAGCGTCACGGCGCGGCGCGAGATCGCCCCAGACGGAATGGGCTTGTCGCGTCCGCCGGCGGTGTCGGCCTCGACGTCGACGGCGTCGTTCAGCGCCCCGGCCGCGTACTGGTTGGTCGCCAGCAGGCCGGCGAGCAGGACCAGGCGGCCAGGCGCCAGGTGGTGCCGGCCGGCGACCACGCCGAAGGCCAGCCCTACGGCCATCACGGTAAAGCCCGGGGCGGCGTGCAGCAGGGCAAGGTGCGTCGCCGGGTGCCACGGCCCCGCGCGGAAGGGCCGGAGCTGGGTCAGTCGCCCTTCTCCGGGCGGACCACGATGCTCAGGCGCGGGCGGCTGCCGCGGGTCAGCTCCGGGTCCCAGCCCTCCAGTACCAGGGCCTCGCTTTGGCCGTGGCCCTCGCTTTGGCCGTGGCCCTCGCCTTGGCCGTGGCCCTCGCCTTGGCCGTGGCCCTCGCCTTGGCCGTGGCCCTCGCCGCCGCAGTTGCACGCCGAGGCGATCGGCTTCACCTTCCCGCAGCGCTCACACACGAAGAAGCCGTCCTCGATCTCGGCCACGCCGTCCTCCCGGATGGTCCGCGAATGTCTGCGTCAAGAGTAGCTGGAGTAGACCGTATCGCCGCAAGGCCGCCACCGGGCCGTTGCCGCAAAGCGACCCGAGGCCGGGTAGCATCCTCACTTGTCGCCAGAACGATCACGCCATCGCCAGATTGCTGGGGAGCTGCCGTGGGCCCAAGTGCGTTGCTGTACCGCCTCTACGAGCGTCGGCTTGCGTCCGACCTGCGGCGGCGGGGCGGCCTGCCCCGCCACGTCGGTGTCATCCTGGACGGCAACCGGCGCTGGGCCCGGGAGCTGGGCATGGACACGGTGGCGGGCTACCGCCGTGGGGCCGCTCGCATCGACGGCCTCCTCGACTGGAGCCGTGAGCTCGACATTCCCGTGGTGACACTATGGCTGCTCTCCACCGAGAACCTGCTCAGGCGCCATCCCGCCGAGCTGGCCGGTCTGCTCGAGATCATCGAGGACAAGGTCGGCCAGCTCGTCCGCGACGCCACTCCCGACAGCTATCGGATCGTCCCCGTCGGCCAGCTCAGCGCACTGCCCGAGCGCACCCGGGCGGCGCTCGAGGCGGCCGAGGACGCCTCTCGCTACCACAGCGGCGGGGTGCTGAACGTGGCGGTCGGCTACAGCGGGCGCGAGGAGATCGCCGACGCGGTCCAGCGGCTGCTCAGCGAGTACGCGGAGAAGGGGCTGGACACACTGGAGGCGGCCGGCCTGGTGACCCCGGACGAGATCGCGCGTCACCTGTACACCGCGGGCGTGCCCGACCCGGACCTTATCATCCGCACCTCGGGCGAGACCCGGCTCTCCGGCTTTCTGCTGTGGCAATCCGCGCACGCGGAGTACTACTTTGCCGATACGTACTGGCCGGACTTCCGCAAGGTCGACTTCCTGCGCGCCCTGCGGTCGTACGCCCAGCGGCAGCGGCGCTTCGGAAGGTAGGCGGGAACGGTGGCACGCAAGGACCGGGAGCGGGCGCGCAAGCGGCACGCGATCGAGCGCGCCCGGCGGGAAGACGGCTTCGAGCCCAGGCCGCGCGACGAGGAGCCCGACTCCGACAGGAGGCGCCCTGCCTCCAGGCCGCGCGGCGCCCAGCGCGGCCCGTCCACGCTCAAAAAGCTGCAGATCGGCGACGTCGACCGGCGCGGCCGTGAGTTCAGGCGCAACATGATCCTGCACCCCAGGACCGCTATGTTCGTCTCGCTGGCGGTCATCGCCGTCGCCATCCTCGGGCTGGTCCGGCCGGGCCTGCAGTGGATCTCGTACCTGGCGTTCGCGCTGGGCTTCCTGGTGTTCGCGGACTCTCGGCCCACCTGGCTGCAGGCGGGCCTGTGGACCGCGATCGCCACCGTGTGCGCGATCTTCGGCGTCCTGCTGTTCACCTACCAGGTGCTGTAGCGCCGGTGGCCGTGCCGCTGTCGTTCCCCAGCCAGCACGCCAGGACTCGTGGCTTCACGCTCGGCGAGCCGCGTGGCTTCGCCGTGGCCGCCGACGGCAGCCGGGTCGCGTTCCTGCGCTCCCTGGCCGGCGACGACCCCCTGAACCGCCTCTGGGTCCTGGACCTTGGTGAGCGGCCCGATGCCCGCGAGCAGCAGGCGGGCCGGATCTTGGGGGGCCGTGGGGGGAGCTCGCTCCCCCCACATGGATCAAACACTCCGCCGGAGCGAATCGCCGCGGATCCGGTCGTGTTGCTCGGTGGGCTCGCGCTGCTCGGTGGGCCGGAGCAGCTTCCTGTCGAGGAGCGTGCCCGGCGGGAGCGGGCGCGGGAGCGGGCCGGTGGCATCGTCGCCTACGCCGCGGACCGCGACCTCACCATGGCGGCGTTCGCGCTCGGTGGCCGCGTGTTCGTCGCCGACCTCGGCCCGGAGGGGGCCGTCCGCGAGGTACCGGCGGCCGGGCCGGCGCTCGACCCGCGGCCCGACCCGCACGGCCGCCGCGTCGCCTACGTCAGCGGGGGCACCCTCTACGTCGTCGAGCTGGAGGAGGGCGGCCGGACCTCGGACCGGCGCGTGGCCGGCCCGGCGGAGGGCCCCGGAGCGCTCCTCGGAGAGGTGATCTGGGGACTGCCCGAGTTCATCGCGGCCGAGGAGATGGGCCGCAGCCGCGGGTACTGGTGGGCGCCCGACGGGCGGCGGATCGCGGTGGCCCGGGTCGACCATCGCGCGGTGCAGCGCTTCCACCTGGCCGACCCCGCCAACCCGGCGGTCGAGCCCGTGACCCTGCCCTATCCCGCCGCCGGCACCGCCAACGCCGACGTCCGCCTGTTCGTGGTCGACCTCGAGGGTGCGCTGATCGAGGTCGCCTGGGACCGCGCCGCCCTCCCCTACCTGGTCGAAGTGGTGTGGAACGAGGAGGGACCGCTTACTCTGCTGGTGCAGTCGCGCCGCCAGCGCAGCACGCGCGTGCTCGTGGCCGACCCCGAGACCGGCGCGACCAGGGCGGTGGCCACCGCCGACGACGCCGCCTGGCTCGAGATCGTCCCCGGCGTGCCCGCCTGGCTCGCTGGCGGCCGACTGGTCGGCACCGTCGACGACGCCGCCTGTGACACCCGCCGGCTCACCATCGACGGCCAGCCGTTCACCCCGCCCGGCCTACAGGTGCTCGAGGTGCTGGGCGCCGGCGGCGACGAGGTGCTGCTGCGCGCGACCGAGGAGCCCTCGGAGATCCACGTCTGGCGCCTGCACGCCGCTGGCGTCCCGACCCTGAGCCGGCTCAGCGCTGACCGTGGCGTGTACCAGGCCACCACTGGCGGCGGCGTCGTGGTGGTCGCGGGCGCCAGCCTTGAGCGCGACGGCAGCGCCGTCACCGTGCGCCGGGACCATCGGCAGGTGGCGAGCATCGCCTCACTGGCGGAGACGCCGTCGTTGCGGCCGCGCGTGACCCTGCTGCGGACAGGAGTGCGCAGGCTGTGCAGCGCGCTGCTGCTGCCGTCCGAGACCAGCGTGCGCGGCCCGCTGCCGGTGCTGCTCGACCCCTACGGCGGGCCGCACGCCCGCCGCGTGCTCGCGGCGCGCAACGGCTACCTCATCTCGCAGTGGTTCGCCGATCAGGGCTTCGCCGTGCTGATCACCGACGGCCGCGGCACACCGGGACGCGGCCCGGCCTGGGAGCGGGCGGTCTACCGCGACCTCGCCGGGCCGCCCCTGGAGGACCAGGTGGAGGCGCTGCACGCGGTGGCGGCCTGCCACCCGGAGCTGGACCTCGGCAAGGTCGCCATCCGCGGCTGGTCGTTCGGCGGGTACCTGGCTGCGCTTGCGGTGCTGCGCCGGCCCGACGTGTTCCACGCGGCCGTGGCCGGCGCCCCGGTCACCGACTGGCGCCTGTACGACACCCACTACACCGAGCGCTATCTCGGCGACCCCGGCGCCGACCCGGAGCCCTACCGGCGCAGCTCGCTGCTGGCCGATGCGGCCAGGCTGGAGCGGCCGCTGCTGCTGATCCACGGCCTGGCCGACGACAACGTGGTCGCCGCCCACACCCTGCGCCTGTCGAGCCTGCTGCTAACCGCCGGCAGGCCCCATAACGTGCTGCTGCTGCCGGGAGTCACCCACATGACCTCACAGGAGGTCGTCGCCGAGAACCTGCTGCTGCTCCAGCTCGCCTTCCTGCGCGCCGCCCTTGGCCTGCCAGCCCAGCCGGACCCCTGAGCTCGAGCGCGACCCATTTTTCCCCATGGCGAGGTTGCGCTCTACGCAGGGGACTGACGAAATGCTTCGCCGCGCACGTGGGCATTTCGCACTGGCGGCTCGCTGAAGCTCCGGATGCCAAGACGGCGGTTTCTGCAGGGCGAGACGACGGTTTCTGCACGGCGAGACGACGGTTTCCGCGAGACCCACCCACAGGTGATTTCCGAAAGAAGGACGGCGCGCAGCCGAAGCCGCGCGCCGTCCGTCCCCACGAAATGGATGCGCTATGTCATCCGGAGTGCGCCGCGTGGCAGCGCGATTTGCTCAGTGTCAGCGCAGCCCGAGCTTGGAGCTGCACGCCGGCCAGGCTCCCCAGCCCTGCTGCTGCTGCAGCTGCTGGGCGACGCGGATTTGCTCTTCGCGGCTGGCCTGGTTCGGCATGCCGCTGCCGCCGGCCGCGCGCCAGCTACCGGTCGTGAACTGCAGGCCTCCGTAGAAGCCGTTGCCGGTGCTGGTGCTCCAGTTGCCGCCCGACTCGCACTGGGCGAGCTGGTCCCAGACACTCCCGCCCGCCACCGAAGAGGACCGGTGTGAGCTGCTCCGCGAGCTGCCGCTCGAGGTGAAGTGGCTGTGCGCCCGTGAGTAGCTGCGCTGAGTCGGGACCCACTGCCGCACCTGGACAGGCTGCAGCACGGGGAGCGGACGATGGGCCAGCTTGGCCCCCTTGGGGGGGATGACCAGGTGCTGGCCCGGGTAGATCAGGTCGGGGTTCTTGATGCTGGCATTGGCGTCGTAGATGGGCCGCCAGCTCCCCACACCTTGCTTGCCGGCAATTGTCGAGAGGCTGTCGCCGGCCCGCACGACATACACCTTCTTGCCGCCGGTCGAGGCTGCCGCCGGCAGTGCGAAGGACGAGGTCAGAACGGCACCGCTGAGCACACCCAACGCGCCCAGGTGGGCCGTGCGGGATAAGTAGCGGTGCAGGGGAGCACGATAGCGTGCCAAAAGGAGCCTCCTGTTTGCTCGGGGGACATACAAGGCGGACGTGGGAAGGTCCACCCTCCAATGCGCCACCACGCAGCGCACGGGCGGCGCCATTCGGCGCCTGACCGGAGGTTCGCCGTGGGGGTCGCTAACCCCTCCGGTCATTTCGAGCGTGGAGAGTAGCCATGTTGAATCGAAAACGTCAAGACCCTACGAACAATTTGAGGTTTAGAAAATAAAGCACCGTTTGTCCGGTTTCCGGACGGCGCGTCCCGGGCTGCACTCTCTGCCGCCCGCCGCCCAATACGAGCAGCCTGGGACCCCGTCATAGGAGCGAAAAAAGGACGAAATCAGGGCAGGCAAAATCGCGCGCCGAGCGCCCGCGGAAATGCCGGCGCAGCGCTCGGAGCTAAGTAGAACTGCATAGGAGCGAAGCCGTCGGTACCGGCCAGATCAGACGATCAGCACGGCCTTGCCGAGCACCTGGCCCTCCTCCAGCGCCTGATGGGCTGCGGCGGCCTCCTCGAGCGGGAATGTCGCCCCCACCTGGACCGACAGTGCGCCGGAGTCGAACAGCCGCGCGGCGTCCTTCAGGATCGCGGTCTGCCGCTCCCGCTCGCCGAACCAGCCGAACACCGACGGCGCCGGCATCCACGTGAATGAGACCCGCAGGTTGCGCTGCTGCATCGTCTGGACGGCCTCCGCCGGCCAGGGGCTCTCCACAGTGGACACTAGGTCGCCGTATGGGCGCACCAGGCCGAAGCTCGCCGCGAACGTGGAGCCGCCGACGGTGTCGTGGACGACGTCGGCCCCTTCGCCACCGGCCCAGGCCCTGACCGCCTCGCCGACGTCCTCGCGCCGGTAGTCGATGCATCGCTCCGCGCCGAGCCTGGCGGCCAGCTCCGCCTTCGGGCCGGCGGAGACGGTCGCCGCCACCCTGGCACCGGCCGTGCGGGCGATCTGCACCGACATGTGCCCCACGCCGCCCGCCCCGCCCTGCACCAGCACCAGCTGGCCGTCGGTCACGCGGGCCCGCTCACGGAGCGCCTCCCACGCGGTGATGGTCACCAGGGGAGCGGCCGCGGCCTCCACGAACGACAGACGCCTCGGCTTGTGGGCAACCAGCCGCTCGTCCAGGGTCTTGGCCTCGGCGTAGGTCCCCGCGGTGGACCCGAACCCGCCGTCGCAGAAGTACACCTCGTCGCCGGGCTGGAACCGGGTCACGTCGGCGCCAACGTCCGAGACGACCCCGGCGCCGTCCCAGCCCAGGATCGCCGGCGGCTGACCGGCGAGGGTGCCGTGCGCGCGCAGCTTGGCGTCGACCGGGTCGACCCCGGCGGCACGCAACTCGATGCGCACGTCTCTCCTGCCGAACTCCAGCTCAGCGACATCGGCAGGCAGCAACACCTCCGGGCCGCCCACCGCGGTCATCAGGATCGCGCGCACTCCCGCACCCCCATGCCGTCACGACCACCCAACCGGGCCACCGTACAAGCTCGAGCTCAATTGGCCATCTGGCCGTCAGCCATCGGTCCGTTGCGCCGCGAGATCCGCAACCTGCGCGAGGAGCGGGAGATCCTACTCTACGGCTGGCGGTTTCCATGACCATATCCCGGCAGCGAGTTTGGGGACAGGTTTCGGGGCCGAAGGTAGGCCTTCGGGTCAGCAGGGTCGCGAAACACTGTGCCTCAAGCCCTCAAGCCCCGGCCGCGGCGAGCTCGCCCATGAGCTCGCGACGGAAGGCATGATAGTCGACCTGGATCGCGTGCCGGGGCGACGGGTCGAACCGATCATGCGGGCGGGCGACTTCGTGGCGGATGCGCGCATCGATGTCGGACGGGCGTTGCAGCCGCCCGCTGATCTGCAGCGCCGCGATGCGCGCCTGGTGGTCGGCGAGCTGCCAGATGCAGCCGATCGGCTGGAACAGGCCGATGAAGAACAGGCTGGGAATCGTCGGGTGCATCATCTTCAGATACAGCGGCGGCGTGGTGGTCATGTCCCAGTCGGCGACCCCCTTGGACAGGAACGGGAAGCTGGTGCGAAAGCCGGTCCCCATGATGATGGCGTCGAATTCTTCCTGCGTGCCGTCGGTGAAGTGGACGGTGTGTCCGTCATAGCGCTCGATGCCGCGGCGCGCGACGAGCCGGCCGTGGCGTAGCGCTTCGAGGACGCTGGAATTGACCGTCGGATGTTTCTCGAGCGGCGCGTTCGTCGGAGTCTGCAGGCCGTAGTCCTCCCACTTGCCGAGCGCCAGCCGCAGCCGCAGCTTCAGTGCCGACTGCAGCAGCGGCTTTGGAATCTTGCTCTTCCAGAACGCATAGACGATGTCGATCGGCTGCCCGAACATTAGTTTCGGAATGAAGTAGGTTCCCTCGCGCATGCTGAGCGAGGCGCGCGAGGCGAGGCGGGCGACGTCGACCGCAATATCAGCGGCGGAGTTGCCCGCGCCGACCACGAGCACGCGCTGGCCACGGAATGGGTCGGGGCGCTTGTGGTCGAGGAGTGAACGATCGTGCCGGTGAACCTTCCCGGGTATTCTGGCAGGAGCGCTTCGCGGTGGTGGCCGGAGCAGACCAGCAAGCTGTCGAACAGCTCGGCCCTGGTTTCGCCGTTGGCGGTGACGCGGACCGTCCATCGGCCATCGCCGCCAAGCGCGCAGTGCTCGACATGTGCGCCGAGGCGGATGTGCGGGGCAAGCTGAAACGCCCGTGCATAGTCGGTGAAGTAGGCAAGCAGCTGCCGGTGCGAGGGAAAATCGGGGTAGTCTTTCGGCATCGGAAAATCATCGAACGATGCCATGCGGCGCGACGAGATGCTGTGCGAGCACGCATAGACGCTGCTCCGATGGGGGTCGTCGGTGAACGCCCAGTTGCCGCCGATGCTGCTGCTCTCCTCGTAGCAGACGACGTTGCGGCAGCCGGCCTGAAGCAGGTTCTTCAACGCGGTCAGGCCGCAGGGCCCTGCGCCGATCACGCAGATCCGCGTTTCGCCTGATGATTGCATCGTGGCTGCCGATCAGATGCGGAAGGCGACCAGGGTCGCGGCAAGCACGACGGTTGCCAGCGACAGCAGCCGCAGGCCGGTCTCGCAAGGCGCGGTGAGTCGCCTGGCGTCCAGCGGCTGCTTGCTCGCGTCGGCGAGCTCCAGCTCGCCACGGACCGCGATCACCCGGCGTCGCAGGTACCGCACCTGGGTGGAGAGCGCGCGCTGGGCCAGCGAGAGCAGCACCGCAAAGACCGCGGCGAGCACCATGACGCCGCCGATGTCGCCCGCGACGGCCGCGTAGCCGTTGAGCACGGGGAAGCCGCCCCACGCCAGCGCGAACCAGACGTCGGAATGCAAGCGCCCCCCGCCAAGCTCCAGGTTGTAGGCCAGCACCAGCAACAGCCCCAGGGGGATCAGCAGCGCCAGCCAGGCCCGGAAGGTCAGCGCGCCCACCAGGCCGATCGTGCAGGCGCCCACGATCGAGCCGCCGGCGAGCGCGACGAGCACCCGATCGGGGATCTTGGTGCGCAGCGGTCGCCCGTGCAGCTCGTCCAGGGCGTGCGCACCGACCCCGACGGCCAGGGCGAACGCGGCGACGGCGGCACCCAGCCGTTGCCAGGCGACCACGGGCGCGAGGCAGCCGCCGATGACCACATACGACAGATGCCACGCCGTGTAGGGCGGATGCAGCAGCGTCACGTAGTCCCGCCAGCCGCCACGCGCCAGCGCGTACCAGGCAGGACGGGCGGCCAGCCCAACCGCCGGCGTCATGACACCCTCGGCTGCGCCCTGGGCCGCACCCTCGGGCGGGCTCACGGCTTCCGTCCCCAGATGACGACGACGATGCCGAGGCTCAGCCGCCGCACCTCGACCCCGTGCAGGCCCGCCGCGTGCCACCACTCGAGCTGGCGCTCGAGCGGGTGGCGCTCCCAGAAGTCGCGGATCGACCCGCCCAGGAAGTCGCCGACCTCCTGCCAGCCGTGCCGGAGCAGGCGGCCGGCCAGCGGCAGCACCGCTTTGACGTAGAGGTCCCACAGCGGGCGAGCGGGACCCTGCGGGACGCCGAACTCCAGCGAGGCGACCAAGCCACCCGGACGCACCACGCGCGCGAGCTCGGCCAGCGTCGCCCCCGGGTCGGCGACGTAGCGAAGCACGTGCGTAACCGTGAGGTGGTCGAAGGACGCGGAAGCGAGCGGGAGCGCCTCCGCCGACGCATTGATCAGCTCGACCTCGTCGCCGAAGCGACGGTGTGCGACCGCCAGCATCTCGGGGCTCAGATCGACTCCGGTCACCTCGAATCCCCGCCGCCGCAGCGCCGCAGCGACCAGCCCCGTCCCGGTGGCCACGTCGAGCACGTGGCCGCCGCGCGGAAGGCGTGAGACGAGGAAGCGGCGCCCGAGCGGGTCCTGTCCCAAGGAGAGCCCGGCGCCGACGCGGTCGTAGGTCGGCCCGAGCGGCGCGAAGAGCTCGCGGGCTTGCGCTTCCAGGCGCCGCGCCGGCATCGGTCCAAGCATTCCTTTTCGGTCGTCGGGTCGGCGGCCTGCCAGCAAGCGTGCGAGGCGGGAGGGTCGGGTCACTGTCGACTCACCTCACTCCGATCGCAAGATCTCGGCGACCCGGCTTCGGGCGGCTCGGCGAGCGGGCAGGAAGGCGCCGGCGAGGGCGATGGCAAGGCCCATGGCGCCCAGCGGGTACAGCGTCATCGGAGGGAGGACGTCGAAGGCGAACGGCGGCGGGCGGGTGCCGATCTGCCGCGCGAGACTGGTCAGCAGCCCGTGGTAGGCGCGGACGCCCAACGGCATCGCGACCAGTCCGCCGATCACGCCCAGGACCGCGCTTGCGGTCATCACCATGGCTAGGAGCTGCCGCGGGCTCATCCCGACCGCCTTGAGGATGGCGATGTCGCGGGAGCGCTCGCGGACGTGGAGCAGCATGGTGGCGAACACGCCCGCGGCCGCGACCAGCCCCAGGACCAACACCAGGACGGCCATGAGCGCATTGAGCGTATTGATGGAGTCGCTGGTCGAGTCCTGCGCAACCCGCTCCCCGACGGCCCCATGATCGCGGTCAACTCGCCGCCCTCGATGGCCAGGGTTACCCCGTCCAGGGCGGCCCGCCCGCTAGCCCCGTCGTACGTCTTGCTGACCTCCGTCAGCTCCACCGGCGTCGTCATCGCTTGTCCTCTCCCGTCTTGGTTGCCTGCGCGTAGGCATCCACCCACTTGAGGTCGGCTTCGGTGTGCAGGAGGGCTCCCTTGTAGAGCAGGACCAGGTCGTCTCGGCCCTGCGACCTGGCCTTCTGTTCGATAACGGCCAGGTCCTTGAGCCGCTGGAGGTAGACCCGGCGCTGGCGGGCAAGCAGGGCGGGCAGGTCGCCGTTGGCGACCCGGGCCGCTAGCAGCAGCTTGAGGTAGATCTCCTCTCGCAGCTGCTGGGGCTCCGACTCCGGCTCGGCCAGCCAGGCCTCGAGCGCCTTGCGACCCGCCTCGGTCAGGCGGTAGGGAAGCCTGCCGCGGTCGCCCCGGGGCTCGGCAGGCTCGACCAACTGGTCCCGCTCCAGCCGCTGCAGGGTGGTGTAGACCTGGCCGATGTTGACCTCCCACGATCCCCCCAGGAGGTTCTCGAAGCGCGCCTTGACGGAATAGGCGTGGAGCGGCTGTTCCGCCAGGAGCCCAAGAATCCCGAACTTAAGCGACATCCCTCACCTGTACTTACCCAGCAACGGTTCTCCAGTATGCATACTGGAGAACCGTTGTCAATCCCCCTGGGATGCGGAAATTCGGGATCTGCCCGACGCCGGCGCTGACGCTCGACACACCACGACCCGACGAGGCCGCAGAACTTCAGTCAGGCCGCTTCGCCTTGGGGGCGCCCGCCGAACTGCCAGTCGTGGACCTCGACGCTCGTGTACAGCCCCGCCTGCACGCAGGGCGCGCCAGCCAGCATGGCCTGGACGGCGGCACGGTCACGCAGCTGGACCAGCATGGCGCTGCCAAGCCACTCCGTGCCGTCGTCGGACAGCAAGGGCCCGCGCAGGATGAACCGGTCCCGGTGGCCGGGCTCGCCGAGCCAGCGCCGCTGCGCCGCCCCCAGGGCCTGGCGGGCTGCCTCCACGCCCGGCTTGCCCTGGCCGATGACCAGGAAGCGCCGGTCATCGCCGAGCTCGGCGGGGAAGTCCCACATCGTGCGGCCCAGCACGTTGCGCCAGCGGCGCACCAGCACCTCGCCGTACACGCCGGCCCGGTAGTAGGGCTCCTCGAAGGCGAACACCCGCGCTGCCTGGGCATCGGGCAGGTCCACCATATGCATGCTGCCGGTCCACGTGGTGCGGTCCGGAGTCAGCGTCGGCCCCCTGGCGATCATCGCCTCCGCATAGCCGTCCATGAACGACCAGTGGGCCTCGGCCAGCTCCTCCAACAGCGCCTCGGTCCCCGGCCGGCCACGGCAGTAGAAGAAGTAATCCACGGTCAGGCATGCTACTTCCCATGCCTTCTTCCGCGCCCGCAGCCCCGCCCAGATCCTGACGACCGCCGCACCAGGCAGCTCGCCGTGGCTCCCGGAGGATCACACGCAGAACTTCAGTCAGGCCGCGTAGGACCTGAGCGGATAGGGGCTTATCTGGTGCTTCGCGTTACAGCGGGGGGTGGTGCCGAGTAGGGCCCAGTTGCTCAAACGTGAAGGCCCATGTGTCACAGGCGGCAGGGCTAGCTTGTCTCTAGAGGTGTCCGCCCGAAGGTGGATCGGGAAGGAGGCACCCATGAAAGTGTTCGTCGCCGGAGCCACCGGTGCGACCGGCACCCAGCTCGTCCCCCAGCTCGCCGCCGCCGGCCACGACGTGATCGCCATGACCCGGTCGCCGGCCAAGACCGACATGCTCCGGGCCCTCGGTGCCCGGCCGGTCGTGGCCGACGCGCTCGATCCCGACGCGGTCGCCCGTGCCGTGGCCGAGACCGAGCCCGAGGTGATCGTCCACCAGCTCACCGC
>JBKPDO010000050.1:0-13257 GCA_046727955.1 bacterium
GGCCAGCGCCACCGGCGCCGCGCCGGCGCCGGCCTGCTGGGCGGCCCGGACCGCACGGCCCAGCCGGCGAGCCGGCCAGTCGGCCTCCAGGGGCAGCCGCCGCCGGCCGTCGCCCACCTCAAGCGCGGCAAGCAGCTCACCGGCGACCTGGACCACGCGGCCATAGGCGCGCAGCCGCGCCAGCACGCCCAGGTCGACCGGGGGTAGCTCGGCGGCGGCGCTCATGCGACCGCACCGCCCCGGGCGGCCAGGCGCAGCCCCGCCGCGCCGGCCACGTCCCACGCCGCCCGCAGCACCAGGCGCACGCCAGCGCCGGACTGCTCGCGCGGGCCGACCAGCTCGGGCGGGTAGCCCTGCGACCACAGCGGATGCCGGCCGCGCCAGCGCGTGAACCCCTCCGGGTCGCGCCGCGGGTCCGACCTGAACGGGTCGGCGGCGTCGGCGGCGGCCAGCCGCTGCTGGCACGCCTGGTTTACCCACCGCGGCGCCACCAGCGCCACCTCCAGCCCCGGGGTGGCCAGCAGCGCGCCACAGATCAGCGGATGCCACTGGAAGTTCCCGCCCGCCAGCGGCCGGGGCACCGCCACCGGCGGCACCCGCTCGGGCGCGGTCGCCGCGATCACCGCCAGCCGCACCGCCAGGACGGCGTCCCGGACCCAGCGGGCGACGTCGGCGCCCTGGCGGATGACGACGACCGGGGCGGCAGCCAGCCGCCCGCCCTGGTGGCCGTACGGGCTGGCCGCGTTCGCGCGGACGACCACCCCGACCCGGTCGGCGAATGCGGTCACCCCGACCACTGCCCGCCCAGCCGTGCTCGGGGCGCTCATCGGGCCTCGCCACCCTCAAGCTTGGCCAGGACCGGCCCGGCGGTGGCGTTGATCGCGGCGACCAGCGCCCGCACCGACGCCTTGGCGTCAGCCAGGTTCGGCAGGCCAGGCCGGGCCGGCGTGCTCGGATGGGGCAGGCCGGCGACCGCAAGTGGCCAGCGCAGCACCAGGCTGGCCAGCGCGGCGTGCCGGTCCTGGTCCGGCTCGCGCCAGTCCCGCCCCAGGTACTCGGTCCAGCTCCGCCACGGCGAGCCCAGCCACAGCGGCAGCGCGGTGGCCAGGGTGACCTTGCAGACCAGCCGGCGCGGGTCGGGGTTGTCGCCGTGGCTGACCGTGTAGGCCAGCACGCGGGGATGCCAGGCGATGTAGCCGGGGCTCATGATCGGCCCGGTCGCCACGTCGAATGCCGCGATGGCGAACTCGCCCGGGTCCTGGGTGATCCCGTCGGAGGCGTCCTCGCCGTGCCAGGGGTCGAACAGGCTGGTGTGGCCGCGCAGGTAGGCGCCGTAGCGGCTGACCCCATCCGAGGCCTGCGAGCGGTCCCAGTCGGCGTCGACCCAGCACACCCGGCCGGCGGCAGTCGTGGCGGCGGTCATGCGGCCTCATCGCCTGTGCGAGCGGCAGCGTCGGCGCTGGTGGGACGCAGCCGGCCGGTGAGGTAGTAGCGGACCAGCCCGGGTGTCTTGCGGCTGGGGTAGGGGCCGGTCTGCCGATCGAGGTCCAGCAGCTCGCCCACCCGGGCCACGGCCTGGGCGGCGACCTCGGGCGCGCCGATGACGCGAACGTCCAGCAGCTCGCTCATCGCCCCGCCCCCCACAGCTCGGCGTGCGCCTGGCGCTCGTGGGCGGCGTGGACGGCCAGCGCCTCAGCCTGGGAGCGACACGGCCCGCTGGTCCAGGGGCACTGGCAGCAGTGAGCCTCAACCGTGCGCGCAGCAGGCGGCCCACCATAGAGAACAGCCGGGGCGCTCATACGACCTCACCACCGGCGGGGGTTACGACCGGGTCGGCCCCTGCGGATTCGCTCGGCTCGGCCGGCGTGAGCAGGCAGCCGAGCGCCCACTTCGGGATAAAGATCGAGTCGCCGATCCGCTCGTGCGGCACCGCGCCCTTGTCCACCCACACATAGACGGTGTTGGGGTGCTTGCCGAGCAGCCGCGCGAACTGGGCGACGGTGTAGGCGATCGGCGCGGACTTGGCCTGATCGTGCTTCGAAGCGCCCTGCCCAGCGGGCAAGGCGATACCCTGGTCTGGCATCTGGGGCTCCTACCTTGGTGCGACCTGCGGCCTCGGCGCCTGGGTGCTGGCACACCTCGGGCATCTGCCGGGGCCGCTTCCTTCCCTGACCTGTCTCCTCCCTCCAGGGTGCTCAGGATTCGTTCTGGATGGGAACGAAGGTACTACGTTCCTACGTACCTGTCTACCAGGTTCCAGGCTAAGGCTAAGATGCAGGTGGCGTGCCAGCTCCAAAGGGCCACAGAGGGATAGGAGCCCCGATGTCTCTCCCACGACAGACGGCCTATGGCCAGATCGCTGATCTCCTGCGCGAGGAGATCCTGGCCGGCGAGTACGAGCCCACCGACGACAACCCGCGCCGCAACGAGCTTCCCGGCGCCGCCGAACTCGGCGCGAAGTACGGCGTCAGCGACAAGACAGCCGGCCGGGCAGTCCAGCAGTTGATCGCGGAAGGACTCGTTGCGAGCCGGCCAGGACTGCGGCCAATCGTCGTTCCCCGCCGCCAGCGCGCCGACCGCTGGCCGATGAACCGCCGCTACGCACGAGCCCGGGAAGCACGCGGGCTGGTGTTCGGGGGCGACATGCAGGGCCGTGAAGTCGACAAGCGGACCACTAGCACGGGCAGGGTCCCAGCACCAGATGACGTCGCGGTGCTCCTCCGCATCGACGCAGGCCAAGAGGTATGGGCGCGAGCACGACAGTTGCTCATCGACGGGCGCGTTGCCGAACTCAGCGTGAGCTACTTCCCGCTCGACCTGGCCGAGGGCACCAACCTCACTGCTTCCGGGCCATTCCCTCCGGGGGGCGTTGTCGCGGCCCTTGAGAGCCTTGGACACCGCATCATGCGCACCGCCAACCAGGCTCGCGCCAGGCTGGCCAGCGAAGACGAGCTGCGGGCCTTCGGCGTCGATCCCGACCTGGCGCCGCTGGAGAGCCGCATCGTGATGGAGATCATCCACGCGACCTACGGCATGCAGGATGAACCGCTGGAGGTGGTGGTGAGCGTCCGCCCAGCAGACAGCAACATGATCGTCTTCGAAACCTACGAGGGGCCAGTCGAAGAGACCGAGCAACAGCAGACCACTGCCCAACCGGCAGCGGCACCGGCGCAGGAAGGAAGGCCGTCGTGACGACCCGGCCACTCTTCGACGCGGACGCCTCCACCAAGCTCGACGCTGTCTACCGCACCCCAGACGTGGTCGCGCAACGGCACGCCACGCTGCACCGCCTCGCGCTCCAGCCCGCAGAGCGCGTCCTCGACGTTGGCGCGGGCCCGGGGTTCCTGGTGGCCGAGATGGCCGAACAGGTCGGGCCAGGCGGCCACGTCACCGGCCTGGACATCGCCGACAGCATGGTGGCGCTCGCCCAACGGCGCTGCGCCCGCGGTCCCGTCGCCAACCGGACCACCATTGTCAAGGGCAACGCGACCGCGCTGCCCTTCCCCGACGCCAGCTTCGACGTGGGCGTCTCCACCCAGGTCTACGAGTACGTGCCCGACATCGCCCGGGCGCTCACCGAGCTGCATCGCGTGCTGCGCCCCGGCGGTCGGGTGCTCATCCTCGACACCGACTGGGACTCGGTCGTCTGGCACGCCCACGACCGGGCCCGCACGCAGCGGGTCTTGGCCGCCTGGAACGAGCGCTTCGCCGACCCCTACCTGCCGCGTACCCTTGCCCGTCGCCTGCACGATGCCGGCTTCGAGGTCCACTCTCGGGACGTGCTGGTGCTGTTCAACCCCGACTACGACCCGGACACCTACAGCGTGACCAACGGCCGCATCATGGCCGATTTCGTCGTCGGCCGGCAGGGCATCACCCGGGACGAGGTTGCGGCGTGGACGCGCGACCTGGAGCAGCTCGGCCGAGAGGGTGACTACTTCTTCAGCCTCAACCGCTACCTCTTCCAAGCGGAGAAGCGCCGACCGAAGCGTTAGCCTCGTCCGTGCGCCGCTGGATCCGCCGCTACCAACGCCACGGCACCAGCGCACTGGCCAACCGGCCCCGCTTGGGCAGGCCCCGGCTGGGCAGCAGGCGACTGGCCCGGCAGATCCTACGGCTCCTCGGACAGCCCAAGGCCTGGACCATCGCCAGGCTATGGTGTGCTGCGGGCTGTCCACCGATCTCGCTGCGGACCCTGCACCGGCGCGTCCGCGGGGTCGCCTGCTGGCGGCGACCCCGCCTAGTCGCCAAAGGCGACCCCGACCGCCACCAGATCCTGACCGACCTCAACCAGCAGCTCAGGGATCTACCCGCCGGGGCGGTGCTGCTGGCAGAAGACGAGACCCACATCAACCTGCTGCCCTGGGTCCGCGCCACCTGGACCGTCAAAGGCACTCGCCAGCAGCTCATGACCCCAGGCACCAACCGGCGCCGCACCATCTTCGGCGCCATCGACCTTGCCACCGGACGGTTCCTCTATCAGGTCACCCGCAAGGCCATCAGCACCAGCTTCACCGCCTTCTGTGAGCACCTGCTGGCCGCCTATCCCACGGCGCTAGTGGTCGCGGTGATCTGCGACAACGTCATCATCCACCGCTCCAAGATCGTCCAGCGCTGGCTGAAGACCCACCCGCGCCTGCTGGTGCTGCACGGCGCGCGCTACAGCCCCCACGACAACCCGGTCGAACGCGTCTGGGGCGCGCTCAAGGCGTGGCTGGCCAACAATCCGACCCTGACCATCCAGGGCCGTGTGCGCCAAGTCCACGCCTTCTTCCGCCAGCGAACTCCAGCGCACATGCTGGCCACTGCCGCACCCCAAAGCTCACCCTGGTTACCCGCCGATTACGTGCGGAACTTCAGGCAGGCTGTTAGGACGCGCGCATCGGGGCATGAGCAGATGATTCTGCGTGACGATGCATGGGTTGCTAGCATGCTAGCCCGGTCGGTGACGATTCCTGAGTAGAACGGAGCCTATGGACTGCGCAGAAGACGACGCTTGTCGCTCTCGCTTTATGCAGCGGCTGGTCCGCGACGCCGTCGGGCCCGAGGGAGTGGCCAGTGGCTCCAGGATTCCGAGGGTGGTCATCCAGTACTGGCATGATGCTGCTGATGTGCCCGAGGATGTTCGTGAATGCCTTGAGAGCTGGAAGCTGCTGACGACTGACGGCTTCAAGTACGTACTGTTCGACGACCGAAGCGCCAGGCGGTTCATCGCTTCTCACCTCGGCCCACGCCAGGTAGCGGCTTTCGACGGGTGCGGTCACCCAGCGATGCGCTGTGACTACTTCCGCATGTGCTACATGGTCCGTTGCGGCGGTTTCTACGTCGACGCTGACGAGTACTACCAGGGTGGCGACTGCACATCGTTGTTAAAGGACGACCTGTTGAAAGTCCAGCCGCTTTGCTACGACACGTCCACGAGCTGCATGGTCCCGGTGGACGTCTTTGCGAGGAGGGAAAACTCGCCAGAATGGATCTACTACGTCAACAACAACCCTCTCGTGGCTCCACGTGCACATCCGGTTCTGCGCCTCGCTCTTGCTCGCTCCACCCGGCTACTCTCGCGACAGCAAGGACGGTTCGACATCCAAGGCACGACAGGCCCCGGGAATCTCACCACCAGCCTTGTCGCGCATGCGATGGCAACTGAACGCGACCAGTCAGCCAAGGACTTCTCCCTTCTCCTCGACTGGAACAGCCTGTCCATCAGCCGATGGTCCCTTAGCTATCGCAACGACGAGCGAAACTGGAGACTGTGGAACCCCGCCGCCCAAGCCGCACCCGACCGCAGGAAACGCCCCTGACGACCTCACTCGCCCCATGCCTCACGTGCGGACGTCAGCCCCAGTCATGAAAGGCACCGGATAGCCGCGTTGAACATCATTGACGACTCCAAGCTCTTCCAGAGGCTGCGGTTCTGGGTCCTCTACGGCACCAGACGCCTTGGACGATCGAAGAGTATGGCACTTGGTGCTGGGAGCTCGACGATCACCATCGGGCGCATCCACGTCATCAACCTCGATCGCAAACCCGATCGTTGGCGAGGCATCAAACAAGAACTTCAGCGGGTACGCGACAATGCAGGTCACCCACTGTCCAACCTGACACGGAGGCTGTCAGCCGTCGACGCGCGCTACCTGAAACACCTACCAGACGACGATGTGCTCCAGCGCCACTACTCACTCGCCGACCAGCTGTTCGTCCAGCCGAACCCGCTCCTGGCCGGCAACCACGAGGTCGGCCCCCGACAAATCCAGATGACGCGGCAAGAAGTGGCCGTTGCCCTGTCCCATATTGAGGCATGGCGACAGATCGCAGCGGGAGACACTTCGTACACCCTGGTCCTGGAGGACGACGCCTACTTCACTCGCGCGTTCGCCCGCATCCTCGATGGCGCCTGGCAGGAAGCTATGGAGCGAGCCGTGCAGTGCGGTCAGTTCGACATGCTCTACCTGTCGTACGAAGAGGCAGGGGCCAACCTGCCCAAGACGCAGGTGTCGGACCTGTTGTTCACACCTATCTCTGGGCTGTGGCAGCTGTCCGGGTACGTCCTATCCCGGGACGGAGCGAGAAAGCTACTGGACCTGCTGCCCGTGCGCGGCCCAGTCGACCTCTGGATGAACCACCAGTTCCGCCACCTTGACGTCCTCGCGACCCGACAGCCGGTCATCGAGCAGCGATACGATGTCCCGTCGACCAACTCCTACTCCGTGCTGCCGGTCCTCGCGCAAGTTGGAGCTGTCACCCGCGAGAAGCCCCTTATGGCCAAGAGCACCGCCTTGCCCGGCCCCGTGTTCGCGTTCGGCAAGAGCGGATCGGGCTTGACCGCACTCGCCACCGCCTTGTCCACCCTTGGCTACCGGTGCTGTAGCGACATCACCGACCTCCCCGTGAATGAGAAAGCGCACCTGTTCAACGGAAGACGCGACACGCTCTTCAACGCATACGTGAACGTGGAGTCCCTTGACGCGCCGTCACTCAGCACATTGGCGAAGCTCCACCGAAATGCCCACTTCATCTGGGCCGTAGACGGCGAGAGTCCAGCCCCGGAAAAAACCAATGGGACAACGGGCAGCAAGCTCGGTCGCAACGCTGGAACGGATGACGCCTGGCACGCAGAAGTGGCTGAACAACTCTCAGCGAAAGAGGGAGCACGAACCCTCGTGCTGCCGCATGAACACCGAGACAAATGGGAACTTTTGTGCAGCTTCTTGCGATGCGAGTATCCCTCCCATCCCTATCCCGAATGCGAGGACCGGGTCCCGCGTGAGCTTGTCGACAACACGGGCACGAGCCGAAACAGTCCACGTCCAACAGCCACATGGCTCAAACGCGACTCATCCCCATGGGTTATTGACGTTAAGGATTGGGACGGTTTGTCCCTCGCCCCCGCTCGCCTCGTTCCCGAAGGCACAGGCAACCTCACGGATATCGTGGCCGACGCCGGGAACCTGGACGGTTCAGTCTGGTTCCTGCGCGATGACACCTTTCCCAGCAACCTCGCCTTGTTCAGGCCGAACAACTTCACCGCCGGTGGTGACCGTACGGCAACGTTGACATTACGTGAGGAAGCTTCTTCTGTGCGCAAGTACACGTCTGCAGCAATTGCAACCCGCGCGCAATACCTCTACGGGCGTTTCAGTGCCGAAGTCATACCATCGAACATCCCCGGCTTAATCACGGGCATCTTCTTGCATCGCAACACCCCGCGCCAAGAGATCGACATCGAGTTCCTCGGGAAAGACACGACCAAGATGCTGACGAATATCTACTACAACCCTGGGCAAGAAGGCACGAAGCTCGAGTACGGGTATCGAGGCTCACCAGCCCTCGTCGACCTGGGATTCGACGCGTCAAAGGAGTTCCATAACTACGAGATCGAATGGTGCCAGGACTGGATACGTTGGCGAGTGGACGGGCGGCTGGTGCACGAACGAGTCCAATGGGGCCCCACCCCAATTCCGCACCAGGCGATGGAGTTCAACGTGAACCTCTGGCATTCAAGATCAACAGAGCTGGCTGGAAGACTGGACAGCCACAGGCTGCCGGCACACGCGCGAGTCCGAGACATACGGATCCGCCACGGCGGGGTCGGGAAGTCTTCATACATCGCCGATGTATAGGAACTCTCGGTTGGTATGCCCGCGAACCGAAGCCCGAGAACCGATCAGGGGCGCGCGGCCCTCGGCGCCGTCCTGGACTGCGGACGCTCCCGATCCTCGCGCGCCTCGCCGCGCAAGCTGAAGACCCAACTGCAGCACGCCCTTCATAGCTCTCACCAGCACACTCGCCACGGCAGGTCTGGCCACAGCCTCTGCTGCGCACCTCCCCGGACTGAGGTCCGCTCATCGGCATGAGCGGTCGACCCAGGACCAGGGACTCGCACATCTGGGAGACGACGAACGCCCAGGTTACAGGGGCTCGCCCGTTCCGGTGACAGGCACGGCCGCTGCCCCGCAGCTCACTGGGCTGCACGACATCGACGCTGTCGCCCGAAAGCGCGAGCCTCTGTAATGGAGGCGGATAAATGGCAGCAGCTGGCCTCCGGCCGGAGCAACCCGAGGACGACCTTACCGGAGAAGCTGCACTCACCGTGCGTCCCGGCCGGCTCGGCCCTTGCGCGTGGCGGGGCCCAACCCGCCGCGCTCGGGCCTGCCGGCCGGACCACCAGAGGGTTCGGTATCCGCGGCTATGAACATCGCACCCTCTCGCCTATGGTGTCACCATGCGAAGGCTGGTCATCGGTGTCATGGGTGGAGGCGACAACGCCACACCGCAGGCGGTCGAGTGGGCCCGGCGGCTTGGTGCACTCGTCGCCGCAGAAGGATGGGTGTTGCTGAGCGGCGGACGAAACGTCGGTGTGATGGATGCCGTCAGCCGCGGCGCGCGAGCGGCCGGCGGTCTGGTGATCGGCATCATGCCTGGCGTGGACACGGGGCAAGCGTCTGAAGCTGTGGAGGTTGCCATCGTCACGGGCATGGGCGCCGCCCGGAACAACATCAATGTTCTGTCCAGCGACGTGGTGATTGCGTGTGGCAACACCGAGTCCGGCACGCTTTCGGAGATCGCCTTGGCACTGAAGGCCAACAAGCCGGTCGTCCTGCTCACCGAGGACGTCGAAGCACGACGATTCCTCGTACGCATCGGTCGTGGAGCGCTGCACCCGGCGGACAGCCCGGAACAGGCGATTGAAGTCTCCCGTGAGCTACTTGCTCGAACGCGATCCATCCTGACCTGACGAACAAGGCCACAGACTCGTCTGCAAGCCTAATCGAACCCATGTTCGAGGTGAAGTAGCTCACCAACGGCGTGCTCTGGCCATCGGCCACCTCGACCTTGGGCGCCGCCGCCTGCCTGTGCATGGGCAGCAGATGGGCAGCAATCGCCCGTTGGAGAGTCCGGTAGAGCGGCAGAGGGATCGTGATGGATGGTGCCTACGGCGAGGCATTCACATCGGCCGTGACCTGCACGTTTCCTATGATCCTCCACACACCTTCACAGGGATGAATTACATCGGCGTAATTCGTTGTGGGATAGGGGAAGGCAGAGCGCGAGCCAGAGACCACCGGGGGCCTCGTTGTGCCTGTCTTGCCTGTCTTGCCTGTCTTGCCTGTCTTGCCTGACCAGCAAGGCCAGCCAACGAAGTGGATGGGCAAGCTGCAGACGGCGAGCCCGAGATTCTCGTTCAGGCTCGGCTTCCTGCTCTTGGGAGTGTTCCCAACCGACATCCTCACCTCGGTCACCGTTGGTTCCTACCTGTCGAGTCACGGCGCTCCGTGGTGGGACTTCCTTCCCTTCCTGCTGCTCACGCTGCTATTCCTGGCGCTGCCGGCGCTCCTCCTGCTCATCTTCGGCAAGTAGGGGCAGGCCTTCCTTCCCAAGACCCGCAACTGGATGAACACCAATTCGTGGCTGGTCAGCGAGATCGTGCTCGTGTTCTTCATCGTCATCACCGTCAACAGCCTCGCGGGGTAGCAGGCTATCGACAGGACATTCGCCACGGGACCGGGCCCCGGTCCGTAATGGGTCCGTGTGGCGTCGGGAGCATTTCACACTTCCAGCCCGGTCTTGCTCCTGATCGTCGCCAGGGTGTTGTGGACGGCGCGCCCACCCGCGCGGTCGGTGTTGGGGGCTGAGGCGACGACGCGGCACCGGCTGGTCCGATGACCTTCAGATGCCCGCTCGCTGTGCGCTCCACCTTCCCACCTGCTCGCCGCACAGCGGCGACAATCTCCTTGGCTTCCTTGGAGCGCCAGCGCTTCGGGGTTGCTTGTTTCTTGAGCGCCATACCGAGTGACCTCAGCATCCCGAGGACACGTCCATGACCCTCATGGTGGAGGCGCACCCCCTCTGCTCGCAAGCCTCACGCCAGCGCGCAGCGCCCGCGGAGCGACGCCTTATTCTCAGCCGTCGCGCCCGCCGCCTAGCGTGGGTCGGGCCGGTCGAGGTTCCAGTGCCGGGCGACCGAGCACAACCACTGGTCAGGGTCGTCGGCGGCGTCGCGAGGGGCGACCGAGAACAGGCTGACGGTGCGCTGGCCGCCCTCGTGGTCGCTGTAGAGCAGCTCGATGGCGAACCAGTGCCGCGCCTGGATCGCGGCGGCCAGGCCCGCGTGGAACACCTCGTCGCCACCCCGCACCGCCCCCTGCCAAAACCCGACCCCGCCGGCGGGCACGTACAGGTCCCGCGTCTGGCGCCGGAACTGGTCCAGCTCGGCGTGGGGCTGGCCGGGGCGGTAGTCCAGGGTCGGGTGCCAGCCCTGCAGGACCGCGATGCCCGCGCCCACGTTGCGCAGCGACATGGCCAGGTAGACGTTGCCGTCGACCAGCTCGATCGAGGCCCGGCCGCCGCTGAGGGTGGTCCAGTGGTTGTCGACCCAACTGATCTTGTCGGGGGGTCCTCCAGCCGGGAGGGCACCAGCACCGGGCGCAGCCCCGCCAGCAGGGTGCGTTCGGCGGTGCGCGCCGCGCGGTTGGCCGAGCGCACCGAGGCGAACGTGCCCGCGGCCAGCAGCAGCGTGGCGCCCGCCGTGGCCAGCGACGAGATGGTTGCCCAGTCGGCCATGCCCACAGAGCCTAGCCGAACCCGCCACCCCCGCCGACCTCCGCGCTCAAGAGCGATGGATGCGGACGCGGCCGCCGGTCAGGTGGACCTCGATCTTGAAACTGTGGGTCCGGTCCGGGTCCCCGCTCTGCCACGCCCCGTTCCGCTTGGTGAAGCCCACCGAGGAGAAGTTGTTCAGCGCCGGCCCATCCACCCGGATCTGGCAGGCGGTCGACGTGGGCAGGTAGATGTCGACCAGCCCGGTGGAGATCCGGATGTTCACCGGCACCTGCGCGCTGGGCTCGTTCAGCCGCACCGCGAGCCGGGAGATGCCTGCCTCGACGTCGAGCTGGCGCACGTCGAGCTGGCGCAGGTCGAGATCACCGGTGAGCGCGCCCGCTTCGGCCTGGATGCGCCAGGGCAGGCTCGAGTTCAGCCGCAGGCCCCAGTCGCTGCCCCGGTTGCGGGCGAGCAGGCCGCGCTGGGCGGGGGCGCGCAGGTCGACCACGGCGACCTTGCCGCTGGTGGAGACCTCCGCGGCCGGCTCGGCGGGGCTGCGCATCTCGGCCTGGTAGAGGCCGACGGCGCCCTCGTCGATGCGGAGCTGCCCTCCGCCCTCGTTGGTGCGCAGGATGGCCTGGTTGGCGCCGGCGGGCACCGGGGCGCTCAGCGTAGTGCTCGACCCCCCGCCCGGGGAGGAGACCGCCAGGACGACCGGGCTGGCGACCGCGATCACGACCAGCACGGCGCCGACCGTCCGCAGGGAGCCGCGAGCCACGCTGCGACCGATCCGCTCCAGCCCGATCCCGACCACCAGCAACGGGATCGCCAGGAGCACTGTCTGCACGATCGAGGTGACATGGGTGGCGAGCGCCGCGACGGTGGCGATGAGCCCCGCGCTCAGGAAGACCACGCCGGTCCAGTAGGCGCCGTTGTGCCTGCGCT
This sequence comes from bacterium, assembly GCA_046727955.1. Classification (GTDB taxonomy): domain Bacteria; phylum Actinomycetota; class CALGFH01; order CALGFH01; family CALGFH01; genus DASVXQ01. The sequence goes on from JBKPDO010000050.1 coordinate 11,989, forward strand.
CCGGCTCTGGCGATGGCCAGGCGTCCTCGCCCGGCATGGAGATCTGCTGCGTGCTGTCGGCCATGCCAGGGTCGACGGACCCGTACTGCTCCTGCCTCACCTGCCTCCCTCCAGTCGCTGACTCGGAGTATCCCTCTCTTGGGCCGCTTGGGGGAAACCGCGAGCTAGGCGGGCGCTCGGGCCGCCACGGCTCCCGGCGACACCGCCCAGGTCCCCGGCGACACCGCCCAGGTCCCCGGCGACACCGCCCAGGTCCCCGGCGGAGCCGCGGCTGACGAGTGCCCGCCGCAGGCGCTGCTCCAGGAGCTGCTCTGGCGAGAAGCCCCGCAGCCCGAGACTGGCAGGGTCGGCGCCGGCCAGCGCCGCCTCCGGCACCAGGCCGACGATCTCGGACTCGATCACCTCCACCCCGGCGCGCGCCGCCAGCTCGGCCACGGCGGCAAAGGCGGTGGCCGGCGGGGTGACGCGGAAATCGAGCAGGTTCATCGACACCTGGGTCACCCCTCGCCGGTCCAGCGCGAGGCCCAGCGCCCGCACTGCCGGCAGGCCCCCGTCGCGCTCCCGCACGGCCCGGGCGATGCGCCTGGAGACCGCGAGGTCGCCGGTGGCGAGGTTGACGTTGTAGGCGACCAGGAACGGCCGCGCACCCACGGCGCTCGCGCCGGCGCTGCGATGCGGGGCCGGGCCGCCGAGGTCGGGTGCCCGGCCGGGGTCCCGCGCGGCGGCCTCGAGCAGCTCCTCGAACCCTCTGCCGCGGACGCTCGGGAGCTGGGCGCGGTCGGGCTGCCACGCCGCCGCGCCGTACAGGTAGACCGGGATCCCCACCTCCTCGGCCAGGCGCCGCCCCGCCTCGACCGCCAGGCTCGCGCAGGCGGCGAGATCTCCACCGCCCGGCAGTGGCACGAACGGCAGGACGTCCAAGGCTCCCATGCGCGGATGGGCGCCGCGGTGCCTGGTGAGGTCGATCAGGCGGGCGCAGGCGACCGCACCGGCGGCCGCCGCCGCGACCAGAGCCGGGCCGGGCCCCGCCAGCGTCAGCACCGAGCGGTTGTGGTCGGGGTCGCTGGAGCAGTCGAGCACCAGCACGTCCGGGTGCGCGCCGGCGAACGCGGCCACGATCTCCTCGATGACGCCGCCGCGGCGGCCCTCGGAGAAGTTGGGCACGCTCTCGACCAGGAGGCCGCCTGGGTCCGCGCCCGCCGGGCCGGCCTGCGCCGGGCCGGGCCAGTCCGCGCCTACCGGGCCGGCGCCCACCGGGCCGGCGCCCAC
>JBKPDO010000051.1:0-3419 GCA_046727955.1 bacterium
GTGGTCGACCTGGATGCCGCGCTCGGCGAGCAACTCCTCGACATCGCGGTAGGACAGCGCGAAGCGCAGGTACCAGCGCACCGCCAGCACAATCACGTCGGGCGGGAAGCAGAAGCCGGCGAAGGCAGACCGTGCGATGGCCGGAGGGCGAGGACGGCGCGTTCTCATGGTGACAGTCTGCCTGCGCCGGGCTCGCTCACAGCAGATGCAACAGCGCCCTGCCGACTGTGCCGCCGATGCCTGTCCGGCGCCAGACGGTGTCTGGCCGTGCGAGGCGCAGTTCATCGACGCGGCCAACGAGGTGACTACCCATGGCTCAGCCGTGTCCTGACTGCGGCTGCCCGTGCGGCGAGACGCCGTGTCCGTGCTGCGGCCGTCCTGCCTGACGGTCACTGGCGAGCAGGAATGAGGCGGCGGCGAGCCGGTGCTGCCCCCGGCCTTGCTTGTCACCAACTCATCGCACGGCCGGGACGCAACCCTTCGGGTCGGGTGTGATCGGCGCGGGCTTGGAGAAGGGCGGCGCTCAAGGCTGTTGTGAGGACACCCGGCGGGCCAGCTCGTCCAGCACGTCCGGCCAGGCGCCCGCGAAGTCGTCCCGGGCCCCGTCAAGCACGACAAAGCACGACACCCCCTTGCGATACCCTGGACCTGACGTGCCCCTTGCCTGCCCCTGCCGTGCCATCTGGTTCTTCCGTTGCCAGGACGCGACACCGCAGGCGGAGCCCTGACCCGAGGGGTCGGCGGTGGCCGGTGCTCGGCGCGCCTCGCGCGCTCAAGCACACACCAGCGCCTCCACGAGGGCGGCTTCGGTTGCCTGCTACAGCTGCGCGTACAGCCCGCCCGGTCGACAGCGGCGTGCAGTTCCGGCCGGAGGTCGAGCTTGGCTTGATACGGATGGCAGGTCACCGACTGCGCCGTCACCATGACGGATTCCCGCTACGCGCCACGGCAGAGCCACGCGCAGCCTTGGCCAACGCGGCCACTGGAGGCTCACGTCCGCGTGAAGCTCGGCAGCGTCGTGGTGCTCCTGGCCTGCTGGTGGCCTACACCCTGAGGAGACAAGCACGCGCGGCATGGGCATCGGGTTCGCGCTATTTGAAATCGCAGATTCGTGCGATGTCGTTACAGCACTCGCCCCCGACACTGGCAGGGATAGCGGACCGGAGTCGCTGTGGCCGAAGCCCCGCGCGAGGTGACGACCAGGCCGATCCTCGACTGAAGGAGGAGACAGTCAGATGAGCGTATTGGCGGTTTCGCCGATCACTACGTACTTCCGAGTCTGCGACGGGGTGCGCGTGAGGTTCGCCGATACCAAGGCAGACTCGGACACCACCCTGCTGCTGCTAGCACCGTGGCCCGAAAGCCTTTGGGCCTTCCGTCGCATCTGGCACCAGGTCACAGCGGTCGGGCGAGTGGTCGCCATCGACCTGCCGGGATTCGGCCACTCCGATGGTCGCCCGGAACTGATTGCCCCGGACACCTCGGGAGCGTTCCTGGCCCGTCTGATCGACGAGTGGGGCCTGGGAGCTCCGCACGTCGTCGGCCCGGACGTCGGCACGGCCGCGGCGCTCTTCCTTGCCGCGAGGGCGCCGGGGCGCGTTACGAGCTTGACCGTCGGCGGCGGCGCGGTCCGCTTTCCGATTGACGCGGGCGGTGCGCTCAAGGAGATCATCGAGGCGCCGAGTCTGGACGTCGTGCGCGGGCTGGATGCTAGGACCAACATCGGCTACGCGGTCGAGCCGGGTGCCGCGAGCGACAGCGAGCCCGACGTCCACGAGGACTATGTCAGCGCCTACGACCTCGGGCGCTTCGCGGAGTCTGCTCGGTTCGTGCGGCATTACCCCGAGCAGAACCCGGTGTTGCGTGATCTGCTGCCGACGATCACCACGCCGACCCAGATCGTGGCCGGGCGCGACGATGACCTCGTGCCGTGGTCGAACAATCAATACCTCGACGACCTCCTCCCGAACAGCGAGATCCATCCTCTCGACGCCGGTCACTTCGCGTGGGAGCAAGCGGCGGAGAAATACGGCCGCCTCGTCGTCGACTGGGTCAGCGGCAGGTATCGGCGCGTCGTAGCGGGCTAACTGCCAGGTCTCGCGCCGCGCTGTGTGGGATGTGCAGCGCGAGACGTGCTAGTTCACGTCGCCCCGACCCGACAGTCTGAGGCAAGCGCGGCCCGGGCGGCGGCGATGTCCGCGCTCGTGTTCGCGTGGCCGGCGATGCCCAAGCTGCCCTGCGGCGACTCTGTGATCAACACCCACGTCCGTCCCGCGTGACTCGGGTCGCTGGCGGCGGCGGCGATCTCGGTCAGCTCCTGACGACTCCACGCTGCTTGTCGCGGTCGAGGATGCCGACCGGCAGGACCTGGACCGCGAACGTAACCGGACGCGCCCGCGGCGTTCGCGATTCCTTCGGAGGGGAGGTCGTGGATGAAGCCGGCTGGATTGTCGGAGAAGAGCGGGATCTCCGACACCTGCTCCCAGCGCATCACGGCTTGCGCGAGGTTCTGAGCAAGCGTGTGCGTGTCGGTGAACGTGCCTTCAGCGGCGTACACGTCGATCATCGGCATGACCAGTTGAGCCTGGCACGCCACCGCGCTGCCGGCATCGCACGATCACGCCATCTCGTAATCGCGGGCGAGTCGTGCCAGCTCGACGCGCGAGTTGATGCCGAGCTTCGCGAACACGTGGCGGAGATGGCTGTTCACGGTGTGGGGCGAGACGAAGAGGCGGTCGGCAACCTCGCGGTTGGTGAGACCGTCGGCGACAAGCCGCGCGACGGCGAGCTCGGACGTCGTCAGCGCCGCCCAACCGTGGGTTTCAGGTTCGGCGGTGACGACGCGACGTCGAACGCCGAGCTCGCGTAGGCGGCCGCGGACCCGGCGGGCGTCCCAGGTCGCGCCGAACTCGGTGTAGAGGGCGAGCGTCCGGCCGAGAGTGTCGATGGCGGCTTCGCGGTCGGTCGCGATCAGTTCACCGCCCAGGTCTTCGAGTGCGGCCGCGAGCTCGAGTCGTCGCGGTGTGCGCTCGAAGAGATCGACCGCCTCGCGGAGATCCGCGTGGCTTGGCTCGAGAAGACCGCGGACATGCGCCGCGGTTGCCACGATGGAGGCGACGCCAGGGTTCAGTTCCGCTCGCCGTTGGCTGTTGGAGAGCGCAAGCTGCGCGAGCTCGTCGTCGTGTGAGGCGAGTCCGATGCGCGCGAGCAGCACCTCGTCGGCGATGTCGAGCGGGAACCGCGGGAGGATCGGTCGGCCGTCCGGTTCGGTCGGAGCGCGGAGCCAGCCTCGTGCCGCTTCGGCGTCGCCTTCGGCCATCGCGAAGAGCGCGAGCAGCCAGGCTGCGTGGCGCCGCACCGCGGGTGTGCCCCGTTCGAGCATGACCTCGGCGATGTCGGCGAGCCGGCGAGCCTGGCGC
>JBKPDO010000052.1:0-11157 GCA_046727955.1 bacterium
ATTGCTCGGGCACAACGGGTTTGTCGGCGTCAAGACCGGCTCGGACGACGCGGCCGGCGGCTGCTTCGCCTTCCGGGCCATCCGCTGGATCGACGGCAAGCGGACGACGATCACCGGGGTCGTGTTGGGCCAGCCCGGCCACGACCAGATCGCGGCGGGTCTCGAGGCCGCCGACGCCATGGTCGACCGCATCGCCGGTCATCGGGCTACGCCAGATCTAGGGCAGCGAACCTTGCCACCACTGACTGCGCCCGGAAGCCATCGATCACCGCTGCCCGCCCGTGTGCGCCGACCCTAGACCGGTCCAGGGATGCAGCAGTGACTAGCACGCACGGCAGAGGGCCGTTGTCAACGCAAATCACCATACGCGGGGAGAAACCATGAGTAGAACACTGTGGCCCCTGGCCACTCTTGCCATGCTCGCCGTGATCGTCGCGGGCTGTGGGAACGGATCTGCCGGCACCGGCAGCGGTGGCAACAGCACCGCCGCCAGTCACAACAGCACTGCCACCCGTGAGAAGGCGGTGAAGTTCGCCGAGTGTATGCGCGCCAACGGTGTCAGCGCGTTCCCGGACCCGAACGCGTCGGGCGAGTTGACGATCGATGCGGTAGCGAACGGCTCGTCGCTGGACACGAGCACAGCGGCGTTCAAGCAGGCCACCAGCGCGTGCAAGGACCTGGAGCCACCGGGGTTCACGGGCGGCAAGGTGACGCCCCAGCAGAGGACGGCGCGCCTCGAGTTCGCCCAGTGCATGCGCGACAACGGCGTGAAGGACTTCCCGGACCCCACCCCAAATGGGCCCCTCGTCGACACGAATCGAATCCCATCCGCCGCACGGAACGGTGGTCTGAGCATTCTCAACGCCGCGATGCACAAGTGCAGCGCTATCTACTCAGGCGAGCTGGGGCTGCGGGGCCAGTGATGCGGAAGCGTTGGGCGCTGGCCGGAGCGGCTGTCCTGGTTGCCGTAGCTGCCACCGGCGGTGTGGTCGCCATGTCCAGCGCGAAGCCGGCGACCGGGGCCGCACAGGAGCCGCCGGTGAACACCGCGAAGGTGGAGAAGGGGAGGCTCTCGGACATGGTCTCCCAGTATGGGATCCTGACCTATCGGGCGCGGTCGGACGGCTCGCCGTTCTCCGTGGTCAACCAGGCCCGCGGGGTGTACACCGAGCTGCCCGAGGCCGGCGACCAGGTCGACTGCGGCGACGTGCTGTATCGGGTGGACGACAAGCCGGTGCTGCTGCTGTGCGGCTCGACGCCGGCGTACCGGTCGCTGTCGCAGGGCGACAGCGGACCGGACGTCAGCGAGCTCAACGCCAACCTGGTGCACCTCGGCCCTCCCATAGTTTCCAGCGCAAAACCAACGATTACAGCCGATCGCTGGTCCTGGTGGGCGCGGGATTGGGTGGTGCGTCCGGCTCTGGTGCACCTGTGGGGATTCGCGTACCGTGCCGCAACTTCGATGGCGGCCGAGCTGAGGCGGACCCGGTGGCGACCGGTGACGCGTTCTCCGAATACGATCGGAGGAGATCCAGATACCCGGCGGTCGTGTACGCCAGGTCCCGGTCGAAGCGGGGGAAGACGGCCGGCCCGAACCGGCCGAGTGGTCCAGTTCGTCCTGTCGTGCGCAACCGCGGCGGCGGCAACCGCGCAACCGCACCCCGCCAGATGGCGTGTCTGGGTAGGTCCCAGCGCTGTAGCGGCCTGCGCCTTGATGAAGAAGTCCTCGTCGCCACCGGCCACGTGATGGGTCGCGACCGTGGCCAGCGTCCTGCCCGGCCGCAGCGCCGCGGCCGACTTGGCGACCCGCACCGCCGGGGTCCAGCCAGTGCCACGCCGTCGCCGCGACGACCACCGAACGGCTCGGGCGGCAGCGGCCAGTCTTCGAACGCGGCCACGGCCACCTCGACCGCGAGGAAGCGGGCCAGGTTGCGCCGGGCGACCGCCGCCAGGGCCGCGCCGAGCTCGACCGCGACGATCCGGCAGCCCGCTCGGCCAACGACACGGTGGCCTGCCCGGTCCGCAACCGATCTCCAGCACCCGGCAGCCCGGGCCGACAGCAGCCACCCTAGCGAGCTCGTCGGACAGCGCGGGCGGGTAGCCCGGCCGCGCACGGTCGTAGAGCTCGGCCGCCTGGTTGAACCTCCCGCGCGGCCGCGCACGGCCGGCCCCGCTTATGCTGGCAGGCTACCCGGTCGACCCTTGCCGTGCGCCCCTGCGTGCCCGCTGGGTGGGCCCTCGGTGGCAGCCCGCCCGGTGGCGGCCCGCTCCGGATCCGCTTCCGGATCCTCGGTCAGCTGATCGCCGAGCAGCTGATCGCCGAGCAGCTGATCGCCTTGCCGCAGCAGCTCTTCGAGGATCCGCCGGGTGCCGTCGGTGAGGCCGAGGTCGCTGGTGGTCGGCCAGCTGGCCACCTCGCGGCGCGCCAGGGCGATCCAGTCGCGCAAAAGGAGCAGGAAGTCGGCGTAGAAGCGGGCGAACAGCATGATGAGGTGCAGTCGCTGGGGGAAGGGTCCGCCGTCGGCCTGGTAGCCGCGGACCTGTTGGATGCCGTCGTGCAGCAGCTGCTGGACCTGCCGGCTGGTGGTGTCCAGGGCGGCGAGCAGGTCCTGCTTGCTGCCCTGGTCGGCGTAGATCAGCCGCTGTAGGGCCTCGAACTGGAGCTGGGGCGGTACGGGCGGCGTCGCCAGATGGCGGCGCAGGGCGTCGCGCCCCGCCGGGGTGATCTCGTAGATGGTGCGGCTGCGTCGGCCCACCTGCTCGCGGCGCATCCGGACCAGCCCCGCGGCCGCTAGGCGCTTGGGCTCGGCATACAGGTTCCGCTCGGAGGCGGGCTGGATGTAGCGCAGGCTGCGGTGGATCTGCTGGGTGAGTTCGTAGGCGCTCCACGGGCGCAACGCCAGCAGCCCGAGGATCGAGAAGCCGGTGGTGGACGGTCGTGGGCGAGACACCCCTTGACTTTACTGCACCGTGCAGTATCCTGCCAGCATCCTCTACTGAAAAGTGCAGTAGAGCGGGTTGCTCGGAGGCCGCCATGAACACGCTGGATCCATCCCAACCCCTGGTCAGCGCGGCAGCCATCCCGCTGGACTTGCCCGCCACCCGCGCCGCCCTGGAGGTGGTGGCGCGGCGGCTGATCGGGCTGCTGGAGGCGGTCCCCGACCCGCAGGCGCCCACCCGCGGCCTTGCGTGGACGCTGGGCGAGACCAGCCTGCACGTCGCCGGCGGGCCGGCGCTGTACGCCGACTTCGCGCGCGGACGGGAGCTCCCGGAGCCGACCATCGACCTGGGGCCGGTCTTCACCCGGCGCATGGCCGCCCTGCCCGAGCGAGCGCCCCGCGTGCTGGCGCGGCGGCTGGACGCCAACACGCACCGCTACCTGGCCGAGACCGCCGAGCTGCCCGCCACCCACCCGGTCCCCTTCTTCGGCGGGGTGACCATCGAACTCGCCGCGCAAAGCGCCATCCTGCTGGGCGAGTTCGCGGTGCACGGCCACGACATCGCCCGCTCCATTGGGTGTGCCTGGCCGATCGACCCGGCCCACGCCCGCTTGATCATCGCGGCGCTCACCGCCCTGCTGCCCCGCTACGTCGATCGGGCGAACACGGGCGGGCTCACCGCCACCTACCAGGTCCGCCTGCGCGGCGGCCCGAGCTTCCAGGTCCGCTTCCACGGCGGCACCGCCGCGGTGGGGCCGCCACAGCCAGGGGCGGCCGACTGCCGGCTCACCGCCGACCCGGTGACCTTCCTGCTGGTGGCCTACGGGCGGCGCTCGCAGTGGCCGGGGATCCTCCGGGGCCAGCTGCTGGCCTGGGGCCGCAGACCCTGGCTGGGCCCGCGGTTCCAGCGCCTGTTCGTGCGGCCTTGACCAGCGGAGCCCACAGGGAGGGCGCCACCATGGTCACCATCGTCACCTGCCCCGACCCGACCTGCCGCGCCCCGGCCCGCATCGTCGACCGCTGGACCTGGCCCTCCACCGACGGGCCGGTCGAGCACGTCAAGTGTGGCTGCGAGCGGGGCCACTGGTTCACGCCCCTGGTCGACTCGCTCGACCTGCGACCGGCGCCCACCGCACGAGGCAGCCCACTGCCGTCAGAAGGTGCACGGATGCAACCGATCGGGGAGCACGCCGTCGTGCTCGGCGCGAGCATGGCGGGCCTGGCCGTGGCGCGGGTCCTGGCCGACGCCTACGAGCGGGTCACGGTGCTGGAGCGCGACGCGCTCCCTGGGGCCGCCGCCCACCGCAGGGGCGTCCCCCAAAGCCACCACGCCCACGCGCTGCTGGCCGGCGGCAGGGTCGCGCTGGAGGAGCTGTTCCCGGGCCTGACCGACGAGCTGGTCGCCAGCGGCGCCGTGTCGGGCGACCTTCAGGCCGAGACCCGCTGGTACAACCATGGGCTGCGGCTGTGCCAAGGGCCGAGCGACCTGCGGGCCGTGGCGGTGAGCCGACCCCTGCTGGAGGGCTGCGTCCGGGAGCGGGTGCGGGCGCTGCGCAACGTCCGGGTCGTCGACCGCTGCGAGGTCGCCGGGCTGGTCGGGACGCCCGACGGTCGGCGCGTGCGCGGTGTCCGGGTGATCCGGCGCGCCGACGGCGGCGCCGAGGAGGTGATCGAGGCTGACCTGGTCGTCGACGCCACCGGCCGGGGCTCGCGCAGCCCGGTCTGGCTGGAGGAGCTCGGCTACCCGCGGCCCGCCGAGGACAAGGTGCGCATCGGCGTCGCCTACGCCAGCCGGGTCTACCGGCGCCGCCGCGACCACGTCGACGGCGACCGGGCCGTGGTGGTGGCCGCCACCGTGGATCGGCCGCGCGGCGCCGCCATGCTGTCCATGGAAGGCGACCGCTGGCTAGTGACGCTCTTCGGGTACCTCGGCCAGCGGCCGCCGACCGATCCAGACGGCTTCGTCGCCTTCGCGGCCACCCTACCCGTGCCCGACGTCTTCGCGGTGATCTCCGACGCCGAGCCGCTCGGCGATGTGCTGCCCGCCCGCTACCCGGCCAGCGTGCGACGGCGCTACGAGCGGCTGCGCCGCTTCCCGGGCGGCTACCTGGTGACCGGGGACGCGGTCTGCGGCTTCAACCCGGTCTACGGGCAGGGCATGTCGGTGGCCGCGCTGGAGGCGCTGGCCCTGCGGGAGTGCCTGCGTGCCGGCCCGGCCGGGCTCGCCGCGCGCTTCTTCGCCAAGGTGGCCCGCATCGTCGACATCCCCTGGGGCATCGCGGTCGGCTCCGACCTGCGCTTCCCCGGGGTCCAAGGCGCCCGCACGGCCAAGGTCCGGCTTGTCAACGCCTACCTGGCCCGGTTCCACGTGGCCGCGGCGGCCGATGCGGTCCTCGGGCGGGCCTTTCTGCGGGTGGTCAACCTCATGGACCGCCCCGAGGGCCTGCTGCGCCCGGCGATCGCCGTGCGCGTGCTGCGCGGCTTCCTGCGGCGCGCCGCCACGCGGCCAGGCGGCTGGCGGCCCGCGTCGCGTACCCGGCAGGAGGAGGCGGCCTGATGCCCGCGACCCTGACCGAGACCATCCTGACCGTTGACGGCATCCGCGCACCCATGCTCCAGGCCGGGCCGCCGGATGCAGACGAGGCAGTCGTGTTCGTCCACGGCAACCCTGGCTCCAGCCAGGACTGGGTCCGGCTGGTCGAGCGGGTCGGGCGGCTCGCCCGCGCCGTCGCCTGGGACCACCCGGGGTTCGGGCGGGCCGACAAGCCGGCCGGCTTCGCCTACAGCGTGGAGGGCTACGCCGCCCACCTGGGCCGCTGCCTGGACGTGCTCGGCGTCACCCGGGCGCACCTGGTCCTGCACGACTTCGGTGGGCCCTGGGGCCTGGCCTGGGCGGCCGCCCACCCCGCCGCCTTCGCCAGCGCGACGCTGATCAACATCGGCGTCCTGCCCCGGCTACCGCTGGCACTACCTCGCCCGGATCTGGCGCACGCCGGTGCTTGGCGAGCTGTTCAACGCGACCACCACCAGGACCGGGTTCGGGCTGCTGCTGCGCCACGGCAACCCGCGCAGGCTGCCCAGAGCGTTCGTCGACCGCATGTACGCCGACCTGGACCGCGGCACCAAGCGGGCCATCCTGGCCCTGTACCGGGCCACCGACGATCCGGCCGGCGATAGCGTCCGGCTCGGTGCGGCGCTGCGGCCGCTGGACCGTCCGACCCTGGTGATCTGGGGCCGGCACGACCCGGAGCGCAGCGAGCGGCTGGTGGTCGAGTTCCTCGGTGAGGTCGTCGGTGGCCGACCGCCACGCGCGGCGGCCGGTTGACGAGGGATGACCGGCCGCGTTTCGGGTGAAGCTCGAGGGAGAAAGGAAGGCAGCCATGCCCGAGGTCATCGCCTGCCCCGACCCGACCTGCCGCGCGCCGGCCGGGATCGTGGACGGCTGGCCTGGGGGTCTACCTCCGGCCCGGTCGAGCACATCAAGACCGGCTGCGGGCGGGGCCACTGGTTCACGCTCACAGTCGACTCGCTCGACCTGCGACCGGCACCCACCGCGGCCCAGCCGTCGTCGGTGCCGTGCCCGTCGGTTAGAGAGGAGAAGCAAGCCGTGCACAGACAACCAATCGTGCGGGACGGCGGCCATCACGCGACCGGCGACGACGCCCGGCAGCGGGTGCTGGCCGGTACCCCTGTCACCGAGCGGCGGCTGCGGCTGGCCGGGGTGGCCACCGCCGTGCTGGAAGGCGGGAACGGCCCGGACATGGTGCTGCTGCACGGCCAGGGCGGCTGGGCGGCAGGGTGGCTGCCGGTCCTCCCCGACCTGGTCCATACCCACCACGTCGTCGTCCCCGACCTGCCCGGCCTTGGGGCCTCGGAGACACCCCAGGGATCATTCGACGCCGCCACGGTGCTGGCGTGGCTCGGCGAGCTCATCGAGCAGACTTGTGTGGCACCGCCGGTGGTGGTTGGGGCCTCGCTGGGCGGCTCCATCGCGGCCCCGTTCGCCGCCGCCCACAGCCAGCGGCTGGACGAGCTGGTGCTGGTGGACACCGGCTGCCTGGTCGGCCGGGTGCGATCCGCGCCCGGGGTGCTGCTGGCGCTGATCCGCCACAGCTTGCGGCCAAGCCGGCGCACCATGGTCCGGTTCCTTGGGCAGGTGACGGTCGACCTCGAGCGGCTGCCGTCGGCTCGGGGAGCGCTGGGAGCCGTTCCTGGCCTACTCGCTGGATCGCGCCCGCACGCCTTCGGTGCAGCAGGCCAACCGCCACCTGCTGCGGGAGCTCGGGTGGCGGCAGATCCCGCCGCTGGAGCTGGAGCGGATCACCGTCCCGACCGTGCTGATCTGGGGGCAGCAGGACCGGGTGATGCCGCTGCGGACCGCACAGCAGGCCAGCGCCCGCTACGGCTGGCCGCTGCACGTGATCGACGACGCTGGCCACTTCCTGGTGGCCGACCAGCCCAAAGCGTTCCTCGGGGCGCTGCGCGCTGCGCTCGGCGACCACTGACCACCGACCAACCGCAGGCTCGGCCAGCACGGTGAGCAGGTCGGCTAGCGCTGCCGGCGGGCGGCAGGATCTCGGTTGGCGACATGCCGGGCGACCGCCTCGGCGCTGGGGCGGGCGTAGCGCTCGAGCGAGCGGACCGAGGCATGGCGGCTTCTGGCAAGGAGCATGGGGGTATTGGTGCCGTCCTCGGCCTCGTGGGTAAGCGCCGAGTGGCGCAGCTGGTGCAGCGTCCACCCGGTGGTCTGGCGGAACAGGTGGGCGGCGCGCCGGTACGACAGCCGCGCACGACCGCTGATCGGATCCAGGTCGCCGGCGGGTACCGGGCGGGTCGGCGCCCGGTCGGCAAGGAACACCGGGCCGCTGGTGCGTCCGGCGACCAGGCGGGCAAGCAGTCGCGCGGTGGGAGTCTGCCAGTGGACCCACTCGACCGCGCCACCCTTGGCGACGACCCGGCCGCGCTTGTTGGCCAGGTCGAGGTCGTCAACGTCGAGGTTGAGCGCCTCGCTGGCCCGGGCCGCAGTCTCATACAGCAGCCGCCACAAGGTCTTGTCCCGCAGCCGCAGGTCGCTGCGGCGCCACAGCGCCTCGAGCTGCGGGCGGGTCAGGGCGCGGGTGCGGTCGGGATGCTCGCGGCGGCGGGCCAGGCCGGCGGTGGGGTCGGTGGCGTGGGTGGCGAGCCAGCCGTGGGCGCGCCACCAGGCGACCGCCGACCGCAGGGTGGCCAGCTCCCGGTTCCAGGTCGCCGGCGCCGCCGTAGCGTAGCGGGCGCGAAACCAGCCGTCGAGCAGCTCGCCGGTCACCTCGGGCATGGGCCGGGTCGGGCCGAGCCCGTCGACCAAAGCGGCGAGGGAGACGTGGTAGACGCGCCGGGTGGTGGCGGCGAGGTCGGCGTGGTCAAGGAATGTGGCGACGGCCGCGGCCAGATCGCCCCGACCGGCTGCGCGATACGGGAGCGGGACGACGTCATTCACAGCGCCTCCGTGGTCGTGGCAGCAAATGCGGGCACTTCGAGGGTCGCATGCCGCCAGGACAGTCCTGGTCGCGGACCCGGCCGAGGCGGGTTGTGGCAGCAAATCGGCGCTTTACTGCCACAGCAGTGGCGGAAGGTCAGCGCTTGACTCGACCCCGCAGGGCCAGCAGGGCCAGGCCGAGCAGAACGGGGCCGAGGAGGCCGATCGCAATGCGGATCGCCTGACCGGGCTCCGTGAGGAGCCCGTCAGGGGGGTTCACCAGATGCGTGACCGCGCCGGCCGTGTAGAGGAAAGCGGAACTCCACTGGTGACGGTGGTGCGTGAAGCCGACCGCCCGCAGGGTAACGGCGGCCACGATGACCGCGGCGACCAGGCAGGCAAGCGCTCGCCAGGCCCGCAGGCCATACCCGGACACCAGCCAGTAGGCGATCAGGATGCCGCGTTCCACCCGTCCACGGGACGGCACGCCAGGACCGTTGGTGGTGTCACCGCAGCGGGGGCGGCGGCGCATCTCCATCTCGCCGTAGTAGAAGTCGGCCGCGCCGGGCTCGTCCTTGGCGTCCTCGCGGCCCTTGCGAAGCGCCCGGTACAACTCGGCGATCTGCCCGGCCGCCCGCACCGCCGGCTCATCGTTCGCCCACGCCGGCCACAATGGCTTGGTCCACCGGCCAGAGCATTGGGCGCGCAAGGCGCGTTCCTCTGCGATCACCTGCCGCCAGTCCCAGCCGAGCCGGACCGGTGCAATCGCGAAGCTAACGTCGGCCTCCACGCGGAGCTTGTCGAGGTTGTGCGCGCCGCCGAACCGGCAGTCGGCCAGTTCAACGCCGCACAACCCGAGCCCAGCGACGTTGGCACCCTGCAGTGACAGCAGCCGGGGCCGTTCCGACAGCTCCGCTGCGGCCTGTGGGGCCAGCCGTCGCACGGCCTGGACGAGCCGCTGCTCGCGCCTGGCCAGCCGGGCATCGGAGAGCGCGGCGATGCCCATCAAGATGGACGGGCTGGGCAGGTCCGCGTCGTCCAAGACAATCTGGGCGCCGCGTAGACGGAACTGCGCCCCGGCCGGAAAGCGGGTCCGTTGGCAGCTGAGGCCGCGGGCGCTGGCCTCGATGAGGATTGGCTGCGCGAAGTATGTCCCATCCATCCGAAGCACGGCGTAGACCAGTAGCGGGCCAAGTTGGCGTGCCTGCTCAAATCTCGCGTCGGAGAACTCGGCGTCGCGCCGGAAGGTCGCCCCCCGGAAGGCGGCGTCGTCCTGGAAGATCGCCCCGGCGAAAACGGCGTCGCGCTGGAAGGTCGTCGCCTCGAACCAGGCGTCGCCCTGGAAGGTCGCCTTACGGAGCACGGCGTCGCCCCGAAAGATCGCCCCGGCGAACAGGGCGTCGCCCTGGAAGGTCGCCTCGTAGAACCCGGCGTCGCCGGGAAAGATCGCCCCGGCGAACACGGCGTTGCCCTGGAAGGTCGCCCCGTCGAACCCGGCGTCGCCCTGGAAGGTTGCCCCCCGAAACACGGCGTCGCTCTCGAACGTCGCCCCCCGGAACAGGGCCTTGCCCTGGAGGGTGGCCCCCCGAAACACGGCCTCACCCCGGAAGGTCACCGCGTCGAACCCGGCGTTGCGCTGGAAGGTCGCCCCCTGGAACACGGCCTTGCCCTGGAAGGTCGCCCCCCGGAACACGGCCTTGCCCTGGAAGGTCGCCCAATCAAAACGGACTGTTCTGAACGTCGGGTGGTCTTCCGCGCCGTGCGGTGCCGCAGCAAGGATCTGCTCCAGGAGCGCCTGGGTGATCGGCACGCCACGCACGTCGATCTCACCGGTCTCGCCGAGCTGCTTAAGCGTTGCGTTCCGGTCCTCGTCGGGGGCGTGGGCTATGCACTTGGCAGGTACACCAAGGCTAACGCCGATGCAGCCATCTTCGTCGCATATCGGCCACTCGATGCCAGTCTGGTCCGTCATGCGCCTCCCGCATCATCTGGACCGCCTGAACCTTACAGCACCTGCCGTGATGTGATGCGGCAGCAAATTCGCCATTTGCTGCCACGACCAGGCCTGGGGTCAGAACGCCGCCGGGCGACCCCATCTGACTGAGCTAGCCGCCGTTGCGCCCTCAGCCTTGCGGCCGATGAGCGCCGGCAGCCTGCCCGTCAAATACCGGGTGGACCGAAGTCCTTCCCCGGTCGGGTCGCCCGGGACACAACGCAGCTTAGGGCGACGGCTCTGCAATCCGTAGGGCCGAGGGACCCCATACCGAGGTGCCCATTGGGCCGTGGAGCGGAATCGGTCGCTTCCCGGTCGGGGTCAGGTGCGGGCGGGCCCGAACAGCCGCTGTCCTGACTGACATCAACCGTTCGCGATCCACTGACACGAATCGTTCGCGTCACAATACTGGCAGCAGGGTCCGCCACGGCAGACGGCTCTCTGATCGGCTCGGCGTCGCCCTGACGGGCTCGGCCGAAGCCTGCGGCGGCAACGAAGTTGCTCTGATCCTCGTTTGAGCCTGCTTCGATTCAGGCGCTGCACGCCCCTGGTCTGCTCCGGGTGTCGGTTCTCAACCAGGCGACGCAGGCTGCAGCGGCGGGTCAGCTGCCGCCAGCTCCTCCAGCGGTCGGGCCAGGCCCTCGGGAGCGGAGAACATCTGCCAATGCCCCCCAAGACGCTCCAGGAAGCGCCACTGCGGCCCGGCGAGCTCGCGGAACCAGGGATGACCGCTGGCGATCATCTCGCGCACCTGCACCAGCGGGATGGTG
>JBKPDO010000053.1:0-4586 GCA_046727955.1 bacterium
CGGGCGCACCCCGCGCGTGGGCGCCCCAGGTGGCGGGGCCTCGCGTGGCGGGGCCTCGCGTGGGGGCACCTCGCGTGGTGGGGCCTCGCGTGGTGGGGCCCCGCGCGGCTCCGGGGCCTCCGGGCGGTGGACGAAATCGCGGGTTCCCCAGGCGGTCTCCGCGGCGCTCAGCACCCGCCGCTCGGGACCCTGGCCGCTTCCTTCGGCGGCGGGAGCATCCCGTCGCGGGGCGTCCAGTCCGTGCCACTCCGAGGGTGTTGCGCGGTCCGGGGTGAACGGTCCGGTCGCGAAAGGATCGGCACTCGTCGCGGGCTCGGAAGCCGCGGCAGCCGTGTCGAACGGCTGGGTGTCCTCGTCGACGGGCGCGTCTTCCGTTGACCACCCCTCGCCACCGCCGCTGGCATCGGCCTTGACGGTCGAGGGCTGCTCGGCCCTGGACCAGTCCTCGCCCCACCCGAGGAACGCGCCGCACGCGGGGTTGCGGCAGAAGCCATCGGATTCCTCGTACCTGAACCCGCAGGACGGGCAGACGGTCATCTGGCGACCACCTCCAGGCGGTCGGCGGCGCCGCGGCCCTGAGCGCCGCTCTCCCCCTCGCCGCTCGTCGCCATCCCGTGGCGCCACTCGGCAGGCCAGCTCTCGTCCATGGAAGCCCCCACCCCTCCACCGGATGGCTCGACCACCAGTGAGACGGGTAACCCTCGAGGTATTGCTCGGTCGATTCTCATATTGTCAAGTGTGGAGGTTACCCGCGCCTACTCTACCGTGCCCACCAGGGCTGATAGTGCTCTTCAGGGTGTGGATAAGCGCGGGCGACCGCCGTGGCCGCCAGGGTAGACTCGGCTGGTGCCGCGCGGCCGTCAGCGGCGGCCGTCGCCCACCCTGCTCAGTCGCATCAACCGCCTGCCTGGGAGTGTCATGCCGATCAGCCGTGCCGACGTCCAGCACGTCGCCCGCCTCGCCCGCCTCGCCCTCACCGACGACGAGCTGGATCGCTTCCAGCGACAGCTCTCGCAGATCCTCGAGGAGGCCGACAAGGTCAAGCGGCTGCCCACGGAGGGCGTGCCGCCGATGTCGCACGCGGTACCCCGGGTGAACGTGTGGCGCGCGGACGAGGTCGGCCCCTGCCTGACGCAGGAGGAGGCGCTGTCGACCGCGCCAGAGGTCGAGCAGGGCCGCTTCAAGGTCCCACGGATCATCGAGGAGGAAGCGTGAGCCTCGCCGACCTCACCGCCCATGAGCTGGCCGAGCGCTTCGCCGGCGGCGACGCCACGGCGGTCGAGGCCACCGAGGCCGCGCTGGAGCGCATCCGGGCGACCGATGACGTCCTGCACGCCTTCCTGACGGTCACCGGCGAGCAGGCGCTCGAGCGCGCTCGAGAGATCGACCAGGCCCGCGCCCGCGGCGAGCGGCTCGGTCCCCTGGCCGGCGTGCCGCTGGCGCTCAAGGACGTGCTGGTGACCAAGGGCGTTCGCACCACCGCCGGCTCGCGCATCCTCGAGGACTTCCACCCGCCGTATGACGCCACGGTGGTGCGCCGGCTGCGTGAGTCGGGCGCGGTGGTGGTCGGCAAGACGAACATGGACGAGTTCGCCATGGGCTCCTCGACCGAGAACTCCGGTTTCGGGCCTACCCGCAACCCGTGGGATCCCACCCGGGTCCCCGGCGGGTCCAGCGGCGGCTCGGCCGCGGCGGTCGCCAGCGGGCAGGCGGTCCTCGGCATCGGCACCGACACCGGCGGGTCCATCCGCCAGCCGGCATCGCTGTGCGGTGTCGTCGGGGTGAGAACCACCTACGGTCTGGTCAGCCGCTACGGGCTGATCGCCTTCGCCTCCTCGCTCGACCAGGTTGGCCCGCTCACCCGGGACGTGCGTGACGCGGCCCTGCTGCTCGAGGCGATCGCGGGCCACGACCCGCTGGACTCGACCTCGATCGAGCGCGCGCCGGCCGACTTCACCTCCACGCTCGAGCACGGCGTCGAGGGCCTGCGCGTCGGGGTCGTCAAAGAGCTGCTGCCCGACAGCCTCGATGGCTCGGTGCTGGCGACTCTGCGCGCGGCCGTCGACCGGCTGGAGCGGCTCGGCGCCCGACTCGAGGAGTGCACCCTGCCCTCGTTCGAGTACGCCCTGCCGGCCTACTACCTGATCGCGCCGGCGGAGTGCTCATCGAACCTGGCCAGGTACGACGGCGTCCGCTGGGGCCTGCGGGCCAAGGACGGCAGCGACGTGGTGGACATGATGCAGCGCACTCGGCAGGCGGGCTTCGGGCCCGAGGTCAAGCGGCGCATCATGCTCGGCACGTATGCGCTCTCGGCCGGCTATTACGACGCCTACTACGGACAGGCGCAGCGGGTGCGCACGCTGGTCGCGCGGGAGCTGGCCGCCGCCTACGAGCGCTTCGACCTGCTGGTCGGGGCCACCGCGCCGGGCACGGCCTTCCGTCTCGGTGAGCTGGTCGACAACCCACTGCAGATGTACCTGTCGGACGTATTCACGATCCCCGTCAACCTCGCCGGGAACGCCGCCGTGTCGGTGCCGGTGGGGCTGGTCGACGGGCTGCCGGTCGGCCTCCAGATCGTCGCGCCGGTGCTCGGTGAGGCGCTGATGCTGCGGGCGGCCTGGGCGCTGGAGCAGGACCTGGACCTGCCCAAGCGACCCAGCGAGCTGATTCCCATGCTGCGCGAGGGTGGGGAGGCGAAGTCGTGAGCGAGGCTTCGACCGTGACCGCGACCTTCGACGAGCGGGAGAGCCGCCACTTCGAGACGGTCATCGGCATCGAGACCCACGTCGAGCTGGCGACCGCCACGAAGATGTTCTGCGCCTGCCCGACCAGCTTCGGCGCCGAGCCGAATACGCAGGTATGCCCCGTGTGCCTGGGTGAGCCGGGCTCGCTGCCGGTGGTCAACGCGCGGGCGATCGAGTGGGCGACGCGCATCGGCCTGGCACTGAACTGCCGCATCGCCGAGCGCTCGCAGTTCCACCGCAAGAACTATTTCTATCCGGACATGCCCAAGAACTTCCAGATCAGCCAGTACGACGAGCCACTGTGCGTCGGCGGGCACCTGGACGTCCCGCTGGAGGGCGGGGACCTGCGGCGGGTCGGGATCACGCGCGTGCACATGGAGGAGGACACCGGCAAGACGCTGCACGTCGGCGCGACCGGGCGGATCCACGGGGCGGAGTACTCCCTGGTCGACTACAACCGCGCGGGCATCCCCCTGGTCGAGATCGTCTCCGAGCCCGACATGCGGTCCGCCGAGGAGGCCCGCGCCTATGCGGAGGAGCTGCGGGCCGTGCTGCTGGCGCTCGGGGTCTCGGACGTCAAGCTCGAAGAGGGCTCGATGCGCTTCGACGTGAACGTCTCGATCCGCCCAGTCGGCCACGCGGGCTTCGGCACCAAGGTCGAGCTGAAGAACCTGAACTCGCTGCGGAGCCTGTACCGAGCGGTGGGCTACGAGGCCGAGCGGCAGCGCCGGGTGCTCGCCGGGGGCGGCCAGCTCGTGCAGGAGACGCGGCACTGGGACGAGGCCGCTGGCCGGACCGAGCCGATGCGCTCGAAGGAGTACGCGATGGACTATCGCTACTTCCCCGAGCCTGACCTGGTGCCGATCGAGGCGTCCGCGGAGTGGGTGGAGGGCGTCCGCGTCCGCCTCCCCGAGCTGCCCGCCGAGCGGCGCACGCGCCTGGCGGAGGCCACCGGGCTCGGACCGAAGGAGGTCGGCTGGCTTGCCCGCGACCCCGAGGTGCTGGCGTATTTCGAGGCCGTCAGCGGGGGACGCGACCCCAAGGTGGCCGCGGTCTGGGTCATGGGCGAGCTGCAGCGGGGCCTGCGCGAGCACGAGCGCGCCATGGCCGACAACCCCGTGACGCCGGCGCGGCTCGGCGAGCTGATCGACCTGGTCCAGGCGGGCACGATCTCGGCGACGGCAGCCAAGGACGTGCTGGGCGAGCTGTTCACCTCCGAGGCGAGCCCAACCTCGATCGTCGAGCGCAAGGGCCTGGCGCAGATCTCCGACACGACCGCCCTCGAAGAGGCGGTGGCCAAGGTTGTGGCCGCCAACCCGGACCTCGTGGCCAAGTACCGCGGTGGCAAAGCCGGCGTGCTCGGCGCGCTCGTCGGCCAGGTGATGCGCGAGACCCGCGGCCGCGCCAACCCCAAGCTGGTGAACGACCTCCTGATACGACGCATCACGGCGGGGGGCTGACGCCCCCCGCCGGCCCCCACTGCGCTGTGCGGGCTTCGCCCGCGACTCCTATCCATTGCTGCGACGGTGTGGGCAAGCCCACACCGTCGCTTTCCAGCGCATTCGTATGGATGCGTGGGAAACCGATATGGTCTGCACTGGTGAACGATGGACGCGGTTGATCACACCCAGGCTATGGGTCCCCGAATCCTGGGCGGCCGGTACGAGGTCGGCCGCCTACTCGGCGCGGGTGGGATGGCCAAGGTCTACGAGGGCCACGACCGCCTGCTCGCCCGGCGGGTGGCCATCAAGGTCCTGCTCGCCCAGTACGCCCACGACCCCGCCTTCCTGGCCCGCTTCCGCCGCGAGGCGCAGGCGGCCGCCAGCCTGTCGCACCCCAACA